>CAYNCK010000020.1:0-10029 GCA_964396095.1 uncultured Methanosarcinales archaeon | reverse complement strand
TCTATTATTTAAATTTTTCTACCCCCTATATAGGGTATAAAACAAAAGATTTTTATATGCTAATATTATTAAATCTATTAATGGAATTGAAAATACTAAGGGACATAGGCTTGACTGAAGGGGAAACAAAAGTGTATCTGGCTTTGCTGGAGATTGGCTCTTCAACATCAGGCAAAATTCTCAAGCGCTCGAAAGTCTCACCATCAAAGGTTTATGACATACTTGAAAGGCTTATTGCCAAAGGCCTCGTAAGCTATATGGTGTATGGGAAAATCAGGCATTTCAAGGCAGCTTCTCCAAAAAGTATAGTAAACTACATAGAAAGAAAGAAAGAAGAGCTTGAGAAAAATAAAAATGAATTTAAAAAAATACTGCCGCAACTCGAATCAAGGCAGACAGAAGCAGAAAAAAAATTCAATGCAGAAATCTTTGAAGGCATCAAAGGCTTGATTACGGTATTCGACATGTCCCATGAGGAATTAGGAAAAGGAGATATTCTATACGCATTTGGCTATCCTGCTTATGCAAGCAAATTATTTGATGCATACTGGAGGGAATATTATAAAATATGCGACAGAAAAGGAATAATAAGAAAGGTTATTTACGATTACGATGCATGGTTCTTAAAGAAGAGAACAGGAAGGAGGATGTCTTATTACAGGCACATGCCAAAAGGAATTGTCACGCCGTCATGGGTTCTGATATTCAATGATAAGGTCGCAACAGCAATTATTACGCCAGAGCAAAAAGTTTGCTTCCTTATACAAAACAAAGAAGTAGCTAATAGTTATGTCCACTATTTTGAATTATTATGGAAAAATGCGATAGAGCCTAAATAATTCTTTTCAGACTCAATGCACTGCAAGTAAATTCCTAACATGTATCTTAGAAAGAGACTCAACTGGTATTCTTGAACTTACTTCCAAAAGTTCAATCCCTAAAATCTTTTCATCTTTGTCTAAATCAATAATTGTAAAGTCATCTATTTTTTTATTCTTGGCAAACTCGCCTTTGCGAAATTCTATATACATTGCATCCGCTTCTTTGTCGTAACTTATTTCCATATTAAACCCAATAAACCGTAATTACATTTATATAACTTTATGTTTTCTCACAGCAAATCTTAATTGTGCCTCTTTCTAACTTCTTTTGAAAATAATGCTTTCCGTGTTTTTTAATGGTATTATCGGGGTATTTAATGGATTCAGTTACTTCTTCTTCAAGAATCTTTCTTTTTTCAATTCTGTATTTGGCATGGCTGGTAAGAATAATTTTCATTCTTTTACCTATCCCACCCCCTCATCATTTCCATCAACAGCCTTACTGTAGCTCCTGTTGCGCCTTTTGTCAGAATTCCTTTGTCGGCTTTTGACCAGACTGTTGTGCCGATGTCAATATGGGCCCATGGGACATCATTAACAAAATTTTTCAAAAATGTTGCGCCTATTATTACTCCTGCATCGCCTTCCTCACTTATGTTTTTTATGTCAGCAACATCGCTTTTAATGCTGTCCTCGAATTCAGGCCATAACGGCATTTCCCAAACCTTCTCAAGGCTTTTTTTGGAAGCGGATTTTATTTTTTCAGATAATTTGTCATCAGTTGACAAAAAAGGAGTTGCGACATATCCGAGTGTTACCATGCTTGCGCCTGTCAAAGTTGCGACGTCAATTATGGCTTCAGGCTTCATGTCAGCAGCATAGGAAAGTGCATCAGCAAGAATTAATCTTCCTTCCGCATCTGTGTTTTTTATCTCAACAGTCATTCCATTGTATGCGGTCAATATATCATCTGGCCTGAATGAAGAAGCATCTATCATGTTCTCGCAAAAAGGAGTTACTACAACAAGATTTACAGGCAGTTTCAATTTGGCACATGCTTCAATTACATGTATCGATGCCATTGCCCCGCCTTTGTCATCTTTCATGTTTAAAATATACGGATAAGGCTTTAGATTTAATCCTCCGCTGTCGAAAGTAACCCCTTTGCCGACAATCACAATTGGCTTTTTGTTTTTTCCGCTTCCATTATACTCAAGAACAACAAGCCTTGGCTTGTTTATGCTGCCCTGGGCAACTCCAATAAAGCACCCCATCTTCATTTTTTCAATCTGTTTTTCATCAAAAACCGTGCATTTCAGATCGGCTTTTTTTGCAATCTCTTTGGCATAATTGGCAACATATTCAGGAGTTGCGATGTTGGGGGGAGTATTCACAAAGTCTCTTGTCCTGTTGACAGCCTCGGCAACAACAGAAGCGTATATTATTTCTTTTTCAAAATTCTTGTTTGAATTTGTTATTATTGTAATTTCTTTGATGTATTTTATTTTCTCTTTGTCTTTTGTTTTGTATTCTGTAAATTTATACAGGCCAATCAGGCATGCCAATGCAATCTTTTCAACTACATCTTCCTCATTTAATTTTTTGCTTAAGAATGATTCAAGTTGAATGCTGAAATTCTCCGTTTCGTTTTCCCTTAGCCTTTTGCAGACGTCACCTATAATGTTTGTCAGGACATCAAGATTGTATTTATCCTCTTCACCTAATCCAACTAAAATAATATTTTTTACATTTTTATTCACATAAACACTTCTTACTTCCCCTTTTTCAGCATTGAAATGATTATCTTTGGCGTAAGAATTTATTATGCTTTCAAAATCTTTGAATGATGGATCAATTTTTATGTTACCCTTAAAAAAACCTAAAACTGCAGCATTGTCTTTTATTTTATTCAAATCATTTTTTAAAGCTTTTACGTAAGCAGAAATTTTTTCCATGAAGCTGTTATTAAGCGGTTATTTATTAAGTTTTTGGGTAAATTTAAATACCAATTAATTCTTGATAAGGCAAATGGGCATAAAACTTTCCGAATCGTTTAAATTCATCAATATAACTGCACTACTGTTATTCATATTATTAATTGGCTTGTTTTCTGTTTATTCGGTGTCTGTCCCGCCTATAAACGTGAAAAGCATCTGCGGCAACAGCAGGATTGAAGGGAACGAACAGTGTGATCTGTTAAATCTTAATAGTTATACCTGTGAAAGCAGAGGTTATGGTTCCGGAACCCTAAAATGCACAAGGAAATGCACTTTTGACACTAGCAAATGCGTTTCAAAGCCAAAATGCGGCAATGGAATTGTTGAGTCAGGTGAGCAATGCGACAAGACAAGCCTTGCCGGAAAAACTTGCAGGACTCTTGGCTATTCAAGGGGTAATTTGATATGTTCCGCTTTATGCAAATTTGACACAACCGGATGCGTTGGCTACACCGCAAGATGTGGTAATGGCATTATTGACGGCAATGAGCAATGCGACGGCACAAATCTTAATTTGCAGACTTGCCAAAGCAAAGGATATGCCAGCGGAATTTTAAGATGTAATCCATCATCCTGCACTTTTAATACAATTGGCTGCGTTCCGGCAAGATGCGGCAATAATATTGCGGAAGCATCCGAAGAATGCGACGGTAATGATTTAAAAGGCAAATCATGCCAGACTCTCGTAAGGGGATTTGGAGGGGGCATGCTTGTATGCTACCCATCAGGCTTTTCCAGGCAATGCAGGTTTGACACAAGCAAATGCACAGCCGGAACAAGCGGCTCTTGCATTGACACAGATGGTGGGCCTTTCAATGTCGATGTGAAGGGTACTGTTACTGATAAATATGGCAATCAATATACAGATTATTGTTACAGCCAAACTCAGGTTAATGAATGGCGCTGCAATCCCGAGGGCACAGCCACGGCAGTTGTGCTGGACTGCAGTGCTGGAAAAACATGCCAGAATGGAGCTTGTACAGGAATACAAAATTGTGGCAGCCTTAACCAACTATGCTGTTCCGGAAATACTTGCAGTTCAGGCACTTGCCAAAATGGAATATGCTCGTCTGTGGGTGGCTTGCAAGGCGGCGGAGGATCACAATGCAATAATGATGGAACATGCACATCAAGCGAGACAGCAATGGATTGCGTAACAATCGGGGGAACATGTATTCCTGTATGCTTGAATGATTGCATATGTTCAGGCGTTGGCACAACAGCATCTAATTATATTTGCAATAGCAAAGGAGGCCAATGCACAAGTAGTCAGAGGAGATGCAACAGCAATATAGCTCAACTTTGCGTCAACAGTAATTGGCAAAATCAGCAAACATGCACAAATGGCTGCAATCAACAGACTGGCACTTGCAATTCTCAAAATCCTGTATGTGGGAATAGCATAAAGGAAGGCACGGAGCAATGCGATGATGGTGTCAACAACGGCGCTTGCCCGAAAACATGCAGCGCAAGCTGCACATCTAATTCCTGCAATAATTGCGGCAATTTAAACCAGCCATGCTGTACAGTAATAATACAATGTTATACTGGGAGCTGCCAAAGCGGAATCTGCAGGACTTCAGGAGGAAATTCCGGATCAATTGCTTTTTTGTCTCCAAGCAGCGTAATAAATGTCCAGAATGATTTAATTGCGGGCACATATGCCGCAAACGCCAGGCTATTAGTATCAGCTACATATGATGATAATGTAAGATCTACACAGGGAGCATCTAATATCGTAGGTTGGTGCCCAAAGCTCATTTTAAACACAGCGCCGTTTTCAGTTTTCAATTCATGGCCAAATGGCGTGTGTACAACTAATGACCCGTCTTTCGGCTATATTTTTACCTCAAATAATCTGAATGATTTCAGAAATCCGTTCACTTTTACATTATCAAGCCCTGACGGCACGATTACGCAGTCGTTTACGGCTACATTCAACATTCCAGGAAATTTTAAATAATTTCAAATTAAGGATAAATTTAAATATAAGAAAAGTATACCCTATTTATGAAAATAATAAAACAATCGGTTTATTTTGAGTCTACTCCTCATGAAATTTTTGAGCTTCTGATGGATTCAAAAAAGCATTCTCTGTTCTCGGGCTCAAAAGCATCTATATCGAGGGAAAAAAACGGCAAATTTACAGCTTATGACGGCTACATTGAGGGAAAAAATCTCGAAATTGTTAATGACAAGAAAATCCTGCAGGAATGGTGGGGCTCTGACTGGGAAGAAGGAATATATTCAAGGGCTGAGTTCAAGCTTGATAAAAAGGGAAAAGGCTGCCAGCTTACTTTCATTCAGACACAAGTTCCAGACAGTCAATCTGAAGCCATTAAGCAGGGATGGATAGACTATTACTGGGAGCCTATGAAAGAATACTTAAAGAGCAAGAAATAATTTTAATCAATCCAATTCTTCTTTTAATTTTTCAATATCTGCAAATGGCCCCTTGCACAAAGTTCCTTTGCAGACATACGCCCCTCCAACAGAATAGCCGGGGTTTTTCTTGTCATTTTTTTCAAAATAATTAACTACAACTCTTGGATTGTTGGCGGCAATGCATATGTTCAGCATTTCTTTTTTTCCTAAAATATCAACTTTTATTTCATCATTAAGCAGCATATCCGCTGCAATTGCATAATTTGAAGCAAAATAACCATACTTCAGATAGCTTTCCCCAAAATATTCCAGAGTTTTTTCAGCAGCATCCTTGTATTTGCCTTGTTTTGTCAAAAAATACAATCTCAAAAAAACAATTGCGCAGAAGGAATTTTCCAAAAATGATTTTTCCGGATACTGCAGCATGCCAATTTCCATATTATCAATAATTCTGTCAAAAAAGGCTCCACTTTTTCCATCGTAGAAACTTTTTAAAATGAAATCTGCAATCCCTTTTATTTTATCAAGGTATTTTTCATCTTGTGTTGCAAGATAGATATCAATCAGGCTGTTAAGAAAATAAATATTGTCGCTAAGAATTCCGCTTACGTTAGCTTTCCCATCATAATAATGAAACAACCCGGAATTTTTTTTATAGCATTTATCCAGAAAAAAATCTGCGGTTTTTACGCCAAATTCAATAATTTTCTTCTCGTTTAATGATGCCCCTGCCTTAACATATGAGGAAATCATCATAGAATTCCAGTCAACATAAAATATTTTGTCAACTAATGGATACTGTTTATTTTTTCTTTCATCAGGGTTCAAATGGTAAAACTCCTCGTCAGCGTCCTGCGAGCCATAATAGCCGGAATTTTTCTTGTCGGATAAAAATTTGCTTAAATAACTTAAAGTTTCAAAAACTATTTTCTTGTATTTTTCATTATTTGTAATATAAAATGCATTTGCATAATTTCTCAGCAGCCCTGCATTGGTGTCGAGCATTTTTTCATAATGCGGCAGCTTCCAGTCCTGCGTGACAGAATACCTAAAGAACCCGAAATCAAACTTGTCATAAATTCCATTATGCATTCCGTCAAGCGTTTTAAGTGCCATGCCTAGGTACTTTTCATTTTTTGTTTTTTTGTACTGGATGAAAAGCAAGTCAATCACTTCAGGGCTTGGAAATTTCGGCTCTGACCCAAACCCGCCGTAAAACCTGTCAAAATTATCTTCCACTGAAAGCAGAATATCATTTATCATACTTTCGTTTATGCTTACTTTTTTTGCCTGATTTTTTTTATCGGTGCTCTTTTTATTTTTGAGTTCAATAATATTTTTTTCAATCTCGCTTTTTTTGTTTTTGTATGCATTTTTAACTGATTCTAGGAGCAGCTTGAGCCTTTCAGGGGGCACATATGTGTAACCTGTAATAACATGGCCGCTTGGAGCAAGGAAAACCGTCGAGGGAAATCCTCCCATGTTGTACCGCTCCCGTATGTCAGGCCTCTTGTCAATGTAAACCTTGACTGGAATGAAATCCTTGTTAATAATCTCGGCAATCTCGTCATCAGAATAAGATGTTGCGTCCATCACATGGCACCAGTGGCACCATACAGCTGTAAGGTCCAGCAAAACCGGCTTGCCTTCTTTTTTTGCCTTATCAAAGGATTGTTTTTCCCATTCAAGCCAGTCGACTTTTGTTTTCATTTTTGATAGTCCGATAAATCAACAATCTGCTGCCTTTCGGAATATCCTGAATCTGTTTCGTGCCAGGCAATTAACCTGCTTTCTCCAATCTTCCAGCACAAAAAGATGTCCCTTTCCTCGAACCTGTTGTAGAAATCCACTAACCCAAGTTCCAAGTCCTTTAAAATGCAGCCGTTTTTCTCCAGCCTTTCAAGCTCCAAATAAAATTCATAGGACAGCTTGTGGTATTCCTTGCTTAACTTTGTGCTTGTTGTTATGAGCTCTTCCTGGCCTAGGGCTCCTGGCTCAATCCTTACTGACGCGACAGATTCTACAGACTTTTTCAGGCTCTGGAGCCTTAAAATAGATTTCTTAATTTTGGGTATTAGCTTTTGCGCGCTTTCAACGGTAAAATATTTTTTCTCCATTGCATTATGGGTTAAGTCTTTGTTTATAATATTTTTGATATGTGAAATTTGAAAATCAATGGAGTGAACACAACCCTTATATATAAGTTAGGTTAACCTAACTTTTATGGTTACGGCAAGCAGGGAAGACTATCTTAGGGGATTGTACATTTTGGATGAAGAGAAAAATGAGATAAAGTCAAGCGATCTTGCACGATACCTTCGCGTGTCCAAGCCAAGCGTTTCAGAAATGATGCAGGAACTCAACAAAGAAGGATTGATATCTTATAAGAAATATTCCAAACTGAAGTTTTTGCCAAAAGGATTGGCAATTGCAAAAAAGCTTACGTCAAAGCACAGGATAATTGAAACCTTCCTGAAGCGGCTTTTAAAACTTAATTCTACCAATATTCATGAGGAGGCCCACCGCCTGGAGGACGCATTCAGCGACAAATCTGTTGAAAAACTCAGGAAAATGCTTGGTAACCCCAGGCAAGACCCCCACGGAAAGCCAATCCCGCATTGAATTTCTTTAATTTATAAAAAATGGAAAATAAAAAATTAATCACAGCGATATCGTTAATACTTGTAGTTTTTGGAATAATTTTTTCATTATTGCCGCATAAAATACATGAACTTCTAACATTTGGAGCTAATATTCCTCATTTTCTGCATTTTGTTATAGGGTTTATTATAATAGGCACAGGTTTAGCTTGCGTCGGATATTCAATGATTATTTTGAATAAATCGAAAATATCATTAGTAATCTTAATCATATTAATAAGTGGATTTTTAGTTTTGAAATATTTAACGAAAGATGTTGAAGCAAGTCCAGAATTTGACAAAATGAAAGAAGCGGCTAAGCATTGCACAAATCCGGTTTCAGCAGACCCAAAATGCTTGGAAACTTTTAGTGAAATGCAAAAAAATTCTCATTTTAACTCCCAAAAAACTGCACAAGGGAAAGTAGGCATTGTAGGCAAATATGGAGATGACGGGTTTGACCCGATGAAGTACTTAACCACTTGGAACTTTGACAATCTTCCGCCAGAAGAAAGGAGCAAATATTACAGGGAAACAAGTCTTGGAAACAGAACTTTAAGAGAATATTGGATTCATGCAGAAGACAAGGAAATTGAAATAGCTCCTGGAATTTTCTTTCCAGCTTGGACATATAATGGACAAGTGCCAGCTCCTACAATAAGGGCAACAGAAGGAGATTTGATAAGGATACATTTCACCAACAAAGGAACAAAACCGCACACAATGCACTTTCATGGTTTCCATCCTTCAAGCATGGATGGCTCTATGCAAGAAGACTTTGTTTATCCCGGGCAGAATTTTACTTACGAATTTGAAGCTGATCCATTTGGAGTGCATTTATTCCATTGCCATTCTGTTCCTTTAAAGCAGCATATAAGCAAAGGATTGTATGGGGCTTATATTGTTGACCCAAAGAATGATACAAGGCCAAAACCATACAAAGAGCTTGTAATGGTTATGAACGCTTTTGACACAAACCTTGATGGAGAGAATGAAGTTTATGCCGTCAACACAAAAGCTTTCTACTACGCCTTGAATCCTATAAAAGTCAAGAAAGATGAACTGATAAGAATTTATTTAATAAACATTGTTGAGTTTGACCCTATCAACTCGTTCCACTTGCACGCAACTTTCTTTGATGAATATAGTACAGGAACAAAACAAGAGCCGAACGCTTATACCGATATTGTTTCAATGGTGCAAGGCGAGAGGTCGATTCTTGATGTAAGATTCAAATGGCCTGGAATGTACATGTTTCATGCACATGTTTCAGAGTTTACTGAATTAGGGTGGATGGGATTTTTTGAGGTAAGTGAATAAGATGAGAAAAGAACTAGCTGTTTTGGTATTTTGCTTAATTGCTATTGCAGCATGCACTCAGCAAAATAACTCTGAGCCGATTAAAGAAAAACCATTGCAAACAGGGCAAGTTAAAGAATTCAAAATGACAGCAAAGCAATTTGCATTTGAGCCGGAAATTATTGAAGTCAACAAAGGAGACAAAGTAAGATTGATTGTCGCAAGCGTTGATGTGCCTCATGGAATTGCAATTCCCGAATATGGAATTAATGAAAGACTGAATCCGGGCGAGCCTGTGACAATAGAATTTATTGCGGATAAAGAAGGTACATTCACGGCTTTTTGTTCTGTATTTTGTGGCTCGAGTCATAGCAACATGAAAGGAAAAATAATTGTAAAGTAAAGTTTAATAATGGAACAAATACAAGAAATCGGAAAAGTCAAATTATGGACAAGAGCTTTACTGCCCTTGCTATTATTAGGAATACTTCTATTAGTTTTTGTTAAATTCGGGCCTTTAGGAGTTTTTAAATCAACGATTATTCCATTAGAAAAAGCGTTTATACAAAAAGTGATATTTGCGCCGGAACACATGACAGTAGATGTTTTTAACGACGGGCCTGAGCCGGTCACAATAGCTCAAGTTTTGGTAAATGACGCTTACTGGAAATTTGAGATGACTCCCGGCAACACTCTCCAGCCGCTTGATAAGGGAAAAATTGAGATTGATTATCCATGGCTTGAAGGCGATTTTGAGAAAATTACTTTGATATCCAGAAATGGCATAACTTTTGAAAAGGAAATTGAAGCAGCTGCCATAACTCCTAAATTTAACTGGTTCTATTTCAAGACATTTGTTTTGCTTGGAATTTATGTTGGTGTAATACC
>CAYNCK010000019.1:0-47613 GCA_964396095.1 uncultured Methanosarcinales archaeon | reverse complement strand
CAGCATAATACCCAAGCCCTCTTTCGCCTATTGCTGTGCTTATAGCATTGAACAGTGCATGCAGAATTAAATCCCCGTCAGAATTTGCCTCTAAACCATTTTCGTTTGGAATAATGCAGCCGCCTAAAACCAGTTTTTTATTTTTTCTGGAAAACCTGTGGCTGTCCTGACCGAATCCAATCCTAAAACCTAAATTAATTTTATTCCTTTTCATCAAAATTGCCTCTGCAATTTTTAAATCATCCTTTGTTGTTATCTTGATGTTTTCGTATGAGCATTTTACAATTTTTACTTTATTACCTAGAGCTTCAACCAATGAAACATCATCAGTTGCTTTAAAATTTTTATCTTTTGAATTTTTGAAAGCATCGATAAAAATCTTATATTTTATCGCCTGGGGGGTTTGAACCTGGTAAACATCAGTTCTGTCAATGGTTTTTTCAACAAAATCATTTTTTATTTTTTTAATCGTGTCTATTAGTGGAAATCCTGTAACAGCTGCCCCAAATTCTTTTGCTGCATTAATGCAGTCAACTATTTCATTTTCTTTTACCAAAGGATTGCTACCATTATGGACAATAACTGTATCATCATTTTTTGCATTCTTTATTGACATCAATCCGTTGTAGACGGAATCCTGCCTTTCTTTCCCGCCTTCAACAATTCGTTTTATTTTATCAAAGCTATATTGTTTTTTTATAGCATATATTTTTTTGAAATCATTTTTTTGAGTAACCAAAATTATTTCCTCAATTAAAGCACACTCTTGAAATATTTTTAGCGTATGGTAAACCATTGGCTTGTTTAACAGCGGAAGAAATACCTTGTTGACACTCTTATTCATTCTTTTTCCTTTTCCTGCAGCGACTATAATTGCGAAGTTCATTTTTTAGTTTGTTGCACTTCATGCTTTATCTTTTTGCCCTTCTTGCACTGGACAATTGCGCAAATACAATAAATAAATAATAAAATTAGCTTTTGATTATAATTTCCTCTTCAATTACTTTTCTTGTTTTTTCCTTTGTTTTTTTGTCAACTTCAAGAATTTCCCCAAAATTTGGATTTTTAATATTTTTATGCTCATCCATCATTTTTCTTATGATCCTTTGGATATCCAAAAATCTGATTTTGCTTTCCAAAAAGGCATGCACAGCAATCTCATTTGCTGCATTCATCACAGCAGGCAAAGTTCCTCCAGCATTTCCGGCTTCATAAGCGTATTTTAAGCAGGGAAACATTTCAAAATCCGCCTCTTTGAACTCAAGATTTTTTATTTCAGCCAAGTTCAATGATTTCTGCATGCTCTCCAGTCTTTTTGGATAAGATAATGCATACTGTATTGGGGTTTTCATATCAGGAAGGCCAATTTGGGCTATTATTGATTTATCATGGAATTCAACAAGAGAATGGATAATGCTTTGCGGATGAATCACAACTTTTATTTTTTCATAAGGAAGGCCATAAAGCCAGTGAGCTTCTATTATTTCAAAGCCCTTGTTCATCAAAGTTGCAGAGTCAATTGTGATTTTATTTCCCATGCTCCATGTTGGATGGTTTAATGCGTCCTGCACTTTTACATTTTCAAGCTGCTGATTTGTGTAATTTCCAAAAGGCCCTCCTGAACAGGTTATAGTGATTTTCTCAACTTCAGTGATTTGTTCTCCGTTAAGGCACTGGAATATAGCTGAATGCTCTGAATCAATCGGCATCAGGTTTATGTTATTTTTTTTAGCTTCATCCATAATTACAGAGCCTGCTGCAACAAGAGTTTCCTTGTTTGCCAATGCAATATTTTTCCTGTGTTTGATTGCATTATATGTAGGCTCAACTCCGATTGAACCTACCAGTGAATTTATTACAGTGTCTGCTTCATTTAATGTTGCTATTTTGTTTAATCCTTCAAGTCCGCTGTAAACCTGACACGATGAGAAATTCAATAAATCATCAACTCTGGACTTATCCATTATTGCAGCTGCTTTTGGCCTGAATTCTTTTATCTGCTTTAGAAGGAGTTCATAGTTTTTGTTTGTTGATAATCCAACTACCTTGAATTCATCTGGAAACTGCCTGACTATTTCAAGCGTTTGAGTTCCGATGCTTCCTGTTGAGCCTAAGATTGAGAGATGTTTCATATACCAATTACCCCCTAACAATATTACAAATAGAATCTATTACTTCTTTAAGTTTTTTATCTTTTAATGAACCAATTTTATATTGAATCAAAGACCTGTCAGCAGTAAAGAGTTTATTGCCCCTAATAAAGCTAGATAAATTTAAGTTTCCTATTTCAAAGTCTGTGTTATCTAGTCTAATAGAATAACTATCATGTTTAATTTGGCTGGTTATTTGACATAATAATATATCATTTCCCTGAAAAACTGAAACTACCAAAGCTGGTCTTTTTTTAGCAGAGCTTAAATCAGAAAATGGGAAAGGAAGAACTACAACATCTCCTTTCACAAATGTTTCCATGCTTTATCCTCTTCTTTTGTATTCCAAAGTTTTGCTAACGATTTTTCGCTCGCTAAAGCAGTATACATTTTTTCATGTATTTGATTCATTGGCCTTAATTCTATTCTGTCGTCAAAAGCTAATATGGCAATCTTAGTGCCTTCCTTAAAGCCTTCTAAATCTCTCATATCCTTCGGTATAGAAATCTGTCCTTTTTCAGTTATTTTTGCTGTTTTTACTTCTATCAATGGCATGTAAATCACCTTCTTACTTGTAAGATAAGTAAGATATATAAAGGTTTTGATTTTAAAATAGAAGTATATGCATATTAGTGTCTATTTAAACATTCTATGAAAACCAGATTAGTTAAGATTCTTGATGATACGCCAAAAATTAAAGTTTTGGAGTTTTTAATAGAAGGCAGGGAATTGGATTATTCTGTTTCTGACATAGCGGAAGGGGCTGGAATCGGAAGGACAACTTTATTCAGGATTTGGAATGATTTTGTTGAATTAAAAATTATAAAGCCAACAAGAATCATAGGAAATGCTAAATTGTACAAGCTGAATGCCGATAATTCTTTTGTTGCGAAAATGATTGAAATGTTTGACACTTCGGTCATTGAGCCTCTTAATAAGAAAAGGAAAGTGGTTGTGAAGAATTGATTATTTAAACTCTTAAATCCTTGATAACATATAATTCATCTTTTTCCGAATTTGTTAATTTATTTTTTTCTTGAAGGGATAATTCCTTGTATCCCATATTTTTTAGTGATTGAATTTTATCTTTTTTAACCCATTGAAGCAGAATAAAGTCATAAGCTTCCTCCCTAGCTTTTTCTTCCAAAATATTTAAAAATTGAGGAAAATAATAATTTCCTCTATAATCATCATAAATAGTTATATCAAAAATAATAAAAATATTTTTATTTGTATTGATTGTTACATCTCCTATTTTCATATCTTTTAGGT
Source organism: uncultured Methanosarcinales archaeon (assembly GCA_964396095.1). Classification (GTDB taxonomy): domain Archaea; phylum Nanobdellota; class Nanobdellia; order Woesearchaeales; family GW2011-AR4. Next base: position 44,191 of record CAYNCK010000019.1, on the reverse strand, counting down.
ACAAAGGATAGACTTTATGAAAATTACGCTCATTAAAACCTATTTTTAGTTCAGGCATTTTAAAATAGAAATAATTATTATTTAAACTTATTTTGTTGTATGATTAATTCTTTCTTTACAATCGGACCTCATCCCATCCCAAAGATCACCAATTTGATTGCATGAATCTAAATCTAAGTTTTTTAATGCAAAGTTATAGTAGCATTTTGCACCGAATGTCCCAAATGGGGAAAATTGAGCCGAATCACTTAATAATTTACAAATTTCCTTTTTAATGAATTGTTCATCATTTTCATCATATATTTTTCTAATACAATCTTCTTTTATAGGATAATTTCCAAGCTCTCCACATAAAATGATATCTTTTTTGCCTGACACCCAATAATAGTCCGTAGCTATTTTGTAAATGCAATCATTTTTGTCTTCTATTGATGAATATGCAGTTTTGCATAATTCCGGATTTCTTTTACTCAAAACTACCCCATATCTGCATTCCTTAAAATCTACTCCAAATTTATCGCAATCTTTTAATTCAAAATTATTCCATAAGGCTGTGTAAAATAAACATTTTCTTATTAAGTTGGCACCTAGTTTATCTCTTGGAAGATTATAACATTCATTTAAATTCTTATGATACATTGCTAAGGATATATAACAAGAATCATTATCATCTCCAATTAGAGATTCAAAAACACAATACGATTCATTTATTGCACTGCCGTCAAACTTTTCTTTTACGAACCAATCATAGTAGATAGGTACATAATGGTTATTTCCAAAGAATGGGTCAAATTTTTTATAGATTTGACTATAACAATTATTTATATCTATATTTGTTTCTAGTTTAAGACAAATTGAAGAATCGTTATTTACAGTTGCTTTATTAGAATAACACACAATTCTATCATCATGATTTAACTCATCACATGAATTAAGATTAAAATCTTGTTTATTTTTACTGATATACAAATAACAGTCCGATTTATATTCATATTTAATATCCTTACAAATTTCTGTTTCAAAATTCTTTTTTCCTACAGTTGAAAGGCATAAACTACTAAAATCCCCTGGAAAAGAACTACATAAACTTGGTTCATTTTGTTTTAATGCTAGTGCCTTTAAACAATCTTCTTTATTGGATTTAGTAAAATACTCATCTTTACCCCTATAGTAGTTTCCACGAGCAATCACAATTCCTTCAAAATCAATACAGTTTTTGGGATGAACTGCTTGAGAAATTAAACAGCCAGTATCGTAAATTTCTCCCAAACATAATTGCTTACATTTACAGGTATCTAAAATAATTCCAGTTTTTGAATTGCTATAAGTTTTATTATTCAGGTCACCACACCCTATTAAGAATAAAGTTGCAATAATTAATAAAATTTTTTTAATCATGTCTATTAATTTCCATTTTGTGCAATCTCATTAATCTCCTTCAGAAGAACTTCTGCAATCTCATTGTCATTAATCCTTCTCACAATCTTGCCGTCTTTGTAAAGCAAATGATTTCCCGGAGCGCCTACAATTCCCAAATCAGCTTTTCTTGATTCACCCGGCCCATTTACAGCGCATCCCATAACAGCAACATGAACGGGCTTTTTTATTTTCTCAGTTGCGCTTTCAAGCTGCTCAACCAATTTGATGACATCAATTTCTGTTCTTGCGCATGTCGGGCATGATGTAATTTGTACGCCATCATTCCTTAATCCAAGCGCCCTTAATATTAATTTTCCAACTTTCACCTCTTCTTTTGGGTCATCAGAAAGTGAAACCCTTATTGTGTCTCCGATTCCATCTGACAAAAGCATGCCCATACCCATTGCTGACTTTATTGCGCCTGGAATTTTTGAGCCTGCTTCTGTGACTCCAAGATGCAGAGGATAATCAGTTTTTTCAGCAAACAGCTTGTATGCCCTTACCATTCTTGGAACATCAGATGCTTTCAATGAAACAATTGTGTCATAAAAATCCAGATCTTCCAAAATCTTAACATGCCTCATCGCGCTTTCAACCATGGCTTCCGGAGCATAGCCATATTTCTCAAACAAGTCCCTTTCCAGAGAGCCAAGATTTACTCCAACCCTCATTGGAACAGAATAATCCCTGCATGCCTTCACAACCTGCTGCACCTTGTCAGGATTTCCGATATTACCGGGGTTTATCCTCAATTTGTCAACGTACTTGACAGCTTCAAGCGCAATCCTGTAGTCAAAATGAATATCAACAACAAGAGGGATGGAAATATTTTCCCTGATTTCCTTCAGCGACTTTGCTGCTTCCATTGTAGGCGCAGAAACTCTTATTATGTCGCAGCCGATTTCTTCCAATCCATGAATTTGCTCTATAGTTGCTTTTGCATCTGTTGTATCAGTTGTAGTCATTGACTGGATTGGAATAGGGGCATTTCCTCCTATGAAAAGCTTTCCAACCTTTACTTTTCTCGATTTCCTTCTCAGAAGATTATTCTGGATCATTTTTTGTTTTTTAATTATTTTTTATAATTATAAATTGGCGAGGCGACTCGATGGGGCAATCGGAGAGGCGCCGAGCACTAATTATTGTCGCAAAGCGACGGATTAAAATTTTTAGTTTAAGTTTTCCTTCAGTTTTTTCATTTCGTGATTCTTGCGCTTGACATTTGGCGCAACCCAATAACTAACATCAATAAATCTTTTTCCATTAATAAAATTTAAAAATATAAAATATTTAGTTGCTTAAAACTTCATTCATAGTTCTTTTTATGCTTTCCCTGTCGATTCCAGCCAGCTTTTTCTGGATGTCGGGCTTCGCGTGCTCTATAAACCTGTCAGGAATCCCAATCATTTTGACATTGGATTTTATTCCGTGATTGTTTAATAACTCCAATATTGCGCTTCCAAACCCGCCATTGATTGAGCTTTCCTCCAATGTAATAATATTTTCAGCTTTCCTTGCATGTGTTAATATCAGATTTTCATCAAGGGGCTTTACAAATCTTGCATTGATTATTGTTGCCTTGCATTTCAATTCCTCTGCTGCTGCAATTGCATCATACAACATTGGGCCAACTCCGATTATCAGCAAGTCATCTCCTTTCCTTATAACTTCTCCTTTGCCGATCTCAAGTTTCCTTAATTCAGGATCAAGGCCAACTCCGATTGCATTTCCTCTAGGATATCTCAAAGCAACCGGCCCTTTCATTTGAGTTGCAGTGTACAGCATGTGCTGCAATTCATTCTCGTCTTTCGGAACCATTATAGTGATATTTGGAACAATCCTGAAATATGCAATGTCAAAAGGCCCGTTATGTGTCGGGCCGTCATCCCCAACCAAGCCGGCCCTGTCCATTGCAAAAATAACCCCAAGATTTTGAATGCATACATCGTGTATAATCATATCAAAGGCCCTCTGCAAGAATGTCGAGTAGATTGCGCACACAGGCTTCATTCCGTTAATGGCAAGCCCTGCTGCAAATGTCACAGCATGCTGCTCTGCAATCCCTACATCAATTGTCCTTTCAGGAAAATGCTTTTCAAATTTGTTCAGTCCAGTCCCGGATTTCATTGCTGCCGTTATCGCAATAATTCTCTGGTCTGCTTCTGCAATTCTTATTAATGCGTTTGCAAATGCGTCCGTCCATGTCATTTTTGTTGTTGTGACGTACTTGCTTCCGTTGACAGGGTCGAATGGAGACATTCCGTGGAACTTGTCAAGGTCTTTTTCTGCAAAGCTGTAGCCTTTTCCCTTTTCTGTCTTTACATGCAGTAAAACCGGCCCTTTGAGATTTTTCACATTCTGCAGCGCAGGAACCAGCTCGTCAATATTGTGCCCGTCAATTGGTCCAAAATATTGGAAACCCAGGCTTTCAAAAAAAGTCCCGTCATTGCCTAAAGTCCTCAGCCTTTTTTCTGCCATGATAAGTTTTTTTGCGCCTTCATTTCCGATGCCAGGAATTTTTCTGAGAATGCTTTCTGTCTTTTTCTTGATCTCAAAATAACCAGATTTCAATACAATTTTATTTAAGTAATTTGAAATTGCGCCAACATTAGGGGAAATGCTCATCCTGTTGTCATTAAGAATCACAAGAATATCGCTTTTTGATGCCCCCGTATTGTTCAAGCCTTCAAAAGCAAGGCCAGCTGTTAAAGCGCCATCACCAACAATCACAACTACTTTGTTTTTTTCTTTTTTAAAGTCTCTGGCTTTTGCAATTCCCAATCCTGCCGAGATTGCAGTTGATGCATGGCCTGCGCCAAAAACATCGTATTCAGATTCCTCAATGTTGCAGAAGCCGCATACTCCCTTGTATTGCCTTAAAGTATGAAAATTGTCCCGTCTTCCTGTTATCAGCTTGTGAGGATAGCTTTGATGCCCAGTGTCCAGCACAATCTTATCATAGGGTGCATTGAACATATAATGAACAGCCAATGTTAATTCAACTGCGCCTAACGGCCCTCCCAAATGCCCCCCTGTCTTTGAAACTACCTCTATGATTTTGTTTCTTATTTCCTGCGAGAGCAATTTCAGCTGCTTTTTGTTCAGCCTTTTCAGGTCTTTAGGAGAGTTAACTCTGCTAAGAATTGGATAAACGTTTGTTTCCTTAATATATTCCTGCACCAAGCACCCCCTTAATCCTGATGTTTTTTAAGATTTATAAAGGTTTTGAATTGCTACAACGGTTAAAGAAAGTCCAGAAAGATATTTATTGAATAAATTCCAAGTTGTGAATATAATAAAGAAAATCCTAAAATGATTAAGAAGTTAAAGAAAAAGAGTTTGGAAAAAATTAACTATTCTTCTTCGAGAAATTTCATTTCGGGCAGATTAGCCTTTGTTGTGCAAAGCCTCTGCTCACGGCGTTATTGAAAAGTTCGAAGTTGCCGTCAATTTGTGAATCTCATTGAACAACCAAATCAAGCAAAATTCGTGGTTCCAGAAAGAATTTTACTATCATGCTTTATTTAGGCAGCTGAACCGATGGCAACCGAAGCGAATGCTGAGGGACTTTTCAATAACTCCCTGCTCACGATACCTTTTTAAACCCTAATAATTTCCTTTCTTTATTACCCGTTAGACTACTTCGGTAGAAGGGAGCAAAATGAACAAGGAACAGTTTCAGGCAGCAATAACAAAGGCAACAGATATTTCTGAGAAAAGAAACTTCAGGCAGTCATTTGACTTAATCATAAATCTAAAAGGCCTGGATTTGAAAAAGCCGGAGCATCAAGTTGATTTATTTATTGCCTTGTCGCATTCAAAGGGCAAGAAGGTAAAGGTATGCGCTCTTGTAGGTGCTGAGCTGGCCGAACAGGCCAAAAATGTTGTTGATAATTTTATCATGTCAGACAATTTTGAAAAGTACAAGGACAAGAAGGCCATCAAGAAGCTTGCAAACGAATATGATTTCTTCATTGCGCAGGCAAATATAATGCCGAAGATAGCAACAGCATTCGGAAGGGTTCTTGGCCCAAGAGGAAAGATGCCAAACCCAAAGGCCGGATGCATTGTGCCTCCAAATGCCAACTTAAAGCCATTATATGAAAGGCTTCAGAAGACAATAAGGGCAAATGCAAAAGCAGCTCCGTTAATCCAGTGCTGCATCGGCACAGAGGAAATGACAACAGCTGAGGTTGTCGATAACGCAATGACTGTATTGAGCAATGTTCTTCAGGCTCTGCCAAACGAAAAGCACAACATAAAAGATATGTATGTTAAGCTCACAATGGGCAAGCCGGTCAAAGTCGGCGAGCAGATTGAGTTAACAAAGGAAACAAAATAATTACAATTATTTTTAAAAAATTTAAAAATGATTCATGTGTGAAACAAAAAATTAATCAAAACAGAAATTTAACATCAATTAAAAATAACAAAAACTAATATTTAACATATTCAAAAAATAAAAATGGAACAAATACAGGCGCATGTCGCTCAATACAAGAAGGATATTGTAAGCAATCTCATTAATTTAATCATAGACTACCCAATCATTGGAGTTGTCAACATGGAAAATCTGCCGGCGCCTCAGCTTCAGGCGATGAGAGCTCAATTAAGGGGCAAGTTCCATATGACAATGACAAAGAGGAGGCTAATCAAGCTCGCGTTTGAAGCAACAAAATCAAAAAAGAAAGGGCTTGAGCAGCTTGAATCACATCTTGGCGGAGAGCCTGCATTGATTTTCACAAAGGAAAACCCGTTCAAATTAAGCAGGACACTGCAGAAAAGCAAGTCTCCTGCTCCTGCAAAGGCAGGCCAGACAGCTCCAAGAGATATCTTGGTGAACAAAGGAGCAACATCATTTGCACCAGGCCCAATCATAGGCGAGCTTGCAATGGCAGGCATCAAGTCAGGAGTTGAAAATGGTAAAGTTGCAATAAAAGAAGATGTGGTTGTTGTAAGGGCAGGTGAAAAAATCAAGCCTAAGGTTGCTGAAATTTTATTAAGATTGGGAGTGCAGCCGATGGAAGTCGGTCTGGATCTTGTAGCAGTTTATGAAAACGGATTAATTTACACAAGAGGCATTTTATCAATTGATGAAAAAGAGTACATGAGCAGATTATCAAATGCCTCGAGATGGGCATTCAATCTTGCAAATTATATTGCATACCCGACTAAAGATACTATAAAGGTTTTAATCGGAAAAGCCCACAATGATGCAATATCAATTGGAATTGCGCAGAACATTTTTGACAAGGGAATTATTGACATTTTGCTGGGCAAGGCAGAGCAGCAGATGCTAAGCCTTAAGGATTCTGCAAACATCCAGGTTATCGAGACAAAGCATCATGAAGCAAAATCCGAAGAAAAAACCGAATCATCAGAGATAAAAGCCCCTACAAGAGAAGAGCTTGAAGCAAATATCAGGATGAGGGAAAAGCAGCAGGAAGTAAAAGAAGTTGAGAAAATCTATCATGAATTGCATAAAAAAGCAATCGAAGAAAAGAAAGAATAAAAACAATAAAATAAATTTCAATAAAATATTTTTTAAAATTAAATAAATTCACATTCATTAAAACATAAAATAGGCAATTATTGAAAATAACGGAGGCATAGATGAAACAGGTTTCATCTAACCTCCTCATGTAAAAACATTCGGAGGAACTAAAAATGGAATACGTGTACGCAGCTATGTTGCTTCATAAGGCAGGCCAAAAGATAGACGAGGCTTCTGTCAAGAAAGTGCTTGAGGCAGCCCATGTCAAAGTTGATGATGCAAGGGCAAAAGCACTAGTGGCAGCTTTGGAAGGAGTTAACATAGAAGAAGCTATTGAGAAGGCAGCAATGCCAATGGCAGTTGCAGCTGCTCCGGCATCAGGCCACGAGCACAAGCATGAGGCAAAGGCCGATACAGCACATAAGGCAGCTGAAGAGAAGAAATCAGAGGAAGCTGCAGCAGCTGGATTAGGGGCATTGTTCGGATAAATGCAGTTGTTGAATCAAGATTATGGAATCACAGAATGCAAAAGAGCTAGTTGGAGAACTGCACAGTCAAATGCAGGAAATCTCAAAACTAAGGCAGATTCTTAACGAACTTGACAAGGAAAAAGAGTCCTGGTTCAAGAAAAAAGATGAATTTTCATCTAAGATAAAGGAAAATATAATAAAAATCAGGGAAAATAAGTCAAAGAGGGATTTATTTACAAAAGAAGTAAAGGATCTGAAGCCCAAAAGGGATTCAATCAACAGGGAAATTACATCAAAATCTTCAGAGTTTGAGAAGCTTAAAAGGGAAAAGGACGAATTTGCTAAATCCCTTAAAATAAGAGATTCTCCTTCTAAAATAAAGCAGCAGATGGAAAAGCTGGAATTCAAAATTGAAACAGAAACCCCTTCTTTTGAAAAGGAAAAGGAGCTGATGAAAAAGATAAAAGAATTAAGAAAGATATACGACTCCTCGAGAGATATTCAGGAAGCTAACAAAAAATGGCGGGATTCATCGGACTCAATAAAAAAGATGAGAAAGGAGGCATATGACCTGCACAGGCAAATACAGGAAAAGGCCAAAGGGAGTCAGTCAATGCACGAGCAGATAATCAAAATCTCGAATGAGATAGACAAATTAAAAATTGATGAAGAAGATGCTTTCAAGAAATTCTCCGAATTCAAGAAAAAATTCAATGAAATCAATTTTCAATTCAGGGAAAAATCAAGGCAAATAAACGATCTTCAGTCCCAGCTTGACAGAATTCATTTGGACAAAAAGGACAGGAGAAAGCAGGAGCAGGAATCGTTCCTTAAATCAAAAGAAGACGCTGTCAACGAGAAAATAAAAAAAAGGCAGAAGTTGACAACAGAGGATTTGCTCGTGTTTCAGGGAAGAGGGAAATAAGATATAACAAAGTCTTTGAATGATTTTGAAATTAAAATTCTGGCAATCCAGGTGAAGTGTCTCGAAGATAATTAATCCACCAAACAATTCTTTTTGCTACTTGATTCATGCTTCCTCTAAAATATGTTCCAAATTTTTGGTTTAAGAGTTTATAAGATCTCTCTAGAAATTCAGCCTGATATTTTCTTTGATTCTTTAAAATTTCATTTCTATTATGCATATATTTTGCCATATCGCTTTCGATATATGGCAATCCATGGGAACCATATTGATGAAACCATATCTGCATACCATTTAAATCTTGCCTGCCCTTAGCATCAAATCTTGCCCATATTTTTTCATAAACTCTTATATCATCTTTTACAATATCCCCAATTGGTTCTTCAAGAGTACTTCCGATTGCTTGCATTAAAATTCGTGCAAATTGCTCTGTTTCATCCCAGCTTCCAATATAGATTGTAAATTCTTTGCCTCCTTCACCTCCACTCAAATATTTCCATCCATATTTACAATTTTGAATTAACCAATAATAAACAAATTTATGATTTTTTGGCCTGACATGAAGGTGTATTTTCCAACCAGCGTTGAAACTAACATAGTCGCCACTAACATCTTTAGGTTGACCACTTAATGGATGAGAACCATTAAGTATTTCAATCATAACTTTAATTTCTTCATCATAAATTCCGGCAGAAATCAAATCTTTCGTTAATGAAATCAAATCGTCTCTGAATATGATTACCCCTTTAGATGTCTTTAAATCAATTTCATTAAAATGGTACGTGGTCAAAATTTTCTTAACGTGTTTATGTCTTTCAAGAACCGTTATGAATTGCACACAATCATCAAATGTGACCATAATAAATAAAAATCCCAGCCGCCCCAAGGGGCGGGGTATTTTTAATGTTATGAATTCCAATAAAATTAATGATATTGGTTTGACAAACCCAATCATCTCGAGAGAGGGGGAATTCCTAACAATTAAATTTAATCAAAATAATTTAAATCTTTCTAAGAATTCTTAATTTGAGCTTAAAAATGTTATTATTCTTTTTTAGAAATTTCCATATAATGGCAGTTTCCGCAGTACCATCTGTTTGAATGCTTTGCCATAAAAGTGCCAGAACCGCATTTGGGGCATGACTTGTTCTTTCTTGTAATTTTGTCGCCTGATTTCTCGTAAAGATTCCACTTTCCCTTTTTTGCGGATTTTCCTTTTGATGCTGGTTTTGCTGGTGCTGCCATTTTATTTGTTTTAATTTTTGATGTTAGATTTATTTATTTTTATGAAATTTATTTAATATATTTAATCATTAGTTTTTTATTGAATTTATAGTGTTTTTATTGAATTTTTTATTTAATGTTATAATTTAATGGATATTTAATATTGGGTTTTTTTGTTAATGTGCTTCGCACTTTATATTTTTGCTCTTATTGCACTGGACAATTGCGCAAATACAATAAATTTTATTTCCAATAATAATTTTTAAAAATATATATGACAAATTAATAAAAAATATTTTATTTTTTTGCTTCTTTTGCAGTTTTATCTTTCTTGACCTTAATTTTCGGCTCTACAAACTGCTTTTTTTCCTCGTCAGCGTAAACATAAGCTATGACATCTGCTTTCTTGCTGCCAAAATGATTGTAGATATGCTTTATAACGACAAGCTTCTCGTCTTTCTTAATTTGGCTTGCAATAACTGAAGTAACTTCCTGATAAGACGGAGTCGCTTTCTCAAATTCCAGCGTTCCTTCAATTTTTGTTCGGGAAAGCAATGGCTCTTCTTTTTTGCTTGTTATATTAATCTGCACAGAAATCACCTTACCTTGATTGCGTACTCGCCTTTTGACTTCAAGCCTACCTTCTCTGCAACCATTGACTTAGTTGGATCAATAATGTTGATTCTTCCCTGCCAGCTTGTTGAAAACTGGTTTGTCTTGCAAACCTGGCATTCGCTGCCTTCAACAAACATCTTGCACCGCTTGCAGACTTTCTTTTTCATTTTAAGTTTCCTTTATTATTTTTATGAAGGGTTGTGTTATTTCTTCTCCTTCTTTTCTTTTGCTTCTTTCGGCTCTTTTTCTTCTTTCTTGGCTGAAGCTCCTTCAGCATCCTCTTTTATCCAATCAGGCCTTCCAAGGCCGCTTTGCCTCATTGTCAATCCCAGCTTTGGGTTTAAAACATCTTTGAACGAGACGGCAATTATTCTTGCCCTGCAAATATCTCCCACTTTAAGTATTCTCTTTGATTCCTTTCCAGTCAAGGTCTTGTCCTTGCTGAACGATACAAAGTCGTCCATTGTCTGCGAAATATGAATCATGCCGTCTATCGGCCCTATGTTTATGAATGCCCCAAATTCCGCAATATCTTTTATCTTGCCGACCACAATTTCCTGCATTTCAGGCTTGTAAGTCAAAAGCTCGAATGCAACGTCGTAGTATGAAGCTCCGTCTCCGGGAATGATTATTCCTTCCCCTATTTCCTTGACTCCCGAAACATCTATAACAATCCCCAAGTCCTTGGAAATATATCCGCTGTATTTCGTCTTTATTCTCTTGACTACAGCATCTTCCAAAGGTAGGTTAAATAGGTTAGGAGGCACTCTTATGTGATCTTTTAATTCTGTCTTGTAGAACATTTAAACACCTTTATTTAATGACTTCAACCAGTCAATAGCTTTGAATATGTGCCTCATTTATAAAGCTTTCTTTCATCCAATTGCAGGTATTTTTTCTGCCTTAGCAGAATAACGGACACTTCTTTTTTTAGCAGCTCTCTCCTCAGCCTGATATCCTGAGTAGCAACTATCATATCTCCATTTGAATGCTCCAGTATCAATGAATCCACATCTTTTCCTTCAGATTTTATTATAGATACATTCTTCAATTTAATGAGCTCTAATGCAATTTTTGCCGATTTCTTGTACTTGCTGCTTTGCTTTTCAATAATATTTTTCAGCTCATCTATTGTTCTGTCAAATATGTAAAATCTGTAATTAAACCTGCAAATCCTGTCTATTTCAGAGAATATATCTACTTTAAACTCAAATGGAATCATCAAAAAGTTAGTGTCAAGTATTATTTTTCTCATGTGTGTTTTTCAACGTTAAATTTTATAAAACAAGTTTTAATTCCGTATAATATGTTATTGATTAAATATGTTTTTATAATGACGTTTAACACTTTGCTTTATGAAGGGTTTTGTAATAACCTCAAAGGGGCTTGAGGAAACAGCTGCAAAGGAATTAAAGGAGCTTATTGGCGCAGTCTGTAATACGGAAGAATGCTGCGTTGTGTTTGAATTCAAGGACTTCAAGGATCTGTGCCTGCTGTGCTACAAAAGCCAGTCAATTGACAGAGCTTTGTTTTTGCTTGGAAATTTTGAATTAAGGGATTTCAAGAATGATTTTGAAAAGTGCGTTAATGGGCTGGATTTCAAAAACTGGCTTGAGGATTATTCAAGCTTCAAAATTGAATGCATAAGAATTGGAAGCCATGACTTCAGGAGCACAGACGTAGAGGCAAAGCTAGCCAGTGTATTGCTGAAGAAATCAAAAAAAATAAAATTCGACATCAAAAATCCCGGGATTATTTTCTTTGCATATGTAATAGGGGCCATTTGTTACATAGGAGTTGACTTTGCAGGGTTTGAGCTCAATAAGCGCCAGTACAAGGTTTTTCTTCATCCAAGCTCAATAAGGGGCACGATTGGGTATTCTCTCCTAAGGGAGAGCGGATTCAAAAAAAATGAAGTCATGCTCGACCCTTTCTCCAGAGACGGCATTATTCCCATTGAAGCCGGGCTGTTTGCAGCAGGATTTCCTGTAGGATACTTCAACAAGAATAAGTTCGCATTCCTCAAGCTCAAGCTTGGAATTGATTTTGACAAGTTTTTCAGCTTGGTCGACAAAAAAATAAAAAAATCAAAAACAGGCATCCACAGCTTTGACCACATATTCAAGTACGTGGATTTTTCGAAGAAAAATGCTAAGATAGCAGGGATAGACAAGCAAATTAATTTCAGCAGAGTGGAGTTGGAATGGCTCGACATAAAATTCAAAGAGCAAAGCGTTGACAGGATCATCTCTAACCCGGTGACATCAAAAAATGCGGACCTTGAAAAAATTTACAAGGAATTTTTTTACCAGTGCGCTTACATATTGAAAAAAAGTGGGACTATTGCCATTGTGACAAGAATTCCGGATTTTGTAAAGAAGCATGCGCAAAATCATGGCTTTGAAGTTGAAAGGGAAAAAAATGTTTGGAGCGGCGAGCAGCAGTTAAGCATCCTTATTTTTAAAAAGAAAAATATATAAACATCCAATTCAACTTGCATTTAACTGATTTATATGGGAAAAAAGAGGCGTACGAGCATTTTTGAGAAGCTGCTCTTGATGGTTGGATTTTTGGTTCTCATTATGGGATATTTCTTCATCAACAAAGTTTTCATTGCAGAAGGCTACAAGGTAAGCTGGGGATTTTTGCAAACGGTGTTCCTGTGGCTTTTAATGGTCATATTCATTATTTTGCTTGCTATAGGCGAGGATATCAAGGAAGGCATTTTGCTCGAGCAGCTTGACGAAATAAAGCAGCTAAAAGAAGCAATTCTCAATAAAAAAAACAGATAAACTTAAATATACACTTTCTATACTATTGGAAGCAGGGTTAGTACTTAGCTTCGGTACATTCTGTATTGAGGAAAGTCCACCCACCCAACCACAAAATGGTTGATTAGCCACTGGCAAAAGCCAGATCTGGAAACAGATGGCAACCACTCAGAAACGAGACCGCTGTAACCAAGAATGATAATTGTGAAGTCTGCCGCGAGGCAGCCGAGACCAATTGACGTTTTTACAGAACGGATGAAACGGTGAGCCCTGGCCGGTGCAAGTTCCGTGAATGAATTCGAAAGAATGCATTCCAGCAACGCTTAGTTTAATGCTAGGACGGGCTATCGTGATGCAAATATCACATTAAGGGCCTGACAAAAGGTGGCTTATTCTAGCCCTGCTTTTTAATTTAAACAAAATGGCGCAAGACAAGATTTCAATGCCCCAGGGAATGGGCGGGTTGGTAAGGTATTTTGACGAGTACAAGAGCAAGATAAAATTCAAGCCCGGGCACATTATTGTTTTGAGCCTTGTTGTTATTGTAATTATGCTGATTCTGAACAAATTCGGCAACTCATTGCTTGGAATAGGGTGATATCATGTTTCCCGGAATGAATCCCAGAGAAATGCAGAAGGCTATGAAAAGGCTCGGGATAAAACAAGATGAGATTGATGCCGAGCTTGTCGTAATCAAGACTAGTGAAAAGGACATTGTGATCAGCAACCCGCATGTAAGTAAAATCAACATGATGGGCCAGGAAACATTCCAGATAAGCGGCGATATAACTGAAGCTGAACATAGCGTCAAAGCTGAGATTAATGAAGATGATATTTCCACAGTCATGCAGCAAACCAGCTGCACAAAAGAAGAAGCTGTTGAGGCGCTTGAAGAAGCAAGCGGAAATCTTGCAGAAGCGATAATGAGGCTGCAGCAAAAGTAATTCTTAAGAAGCATGAAAAATCAAAAGTCAAAATGAAGGAGTCCTTTGAGCTTGCAGTTCAGGAACTGAAAAGGGTGGACCATTTGTTTTGGGTCAGCCTGAAATACACCAGAACAGTCGATGTCATAAAGCATGTAATTGACAGGCTCATAAACTGCATTGGCTTCGGGCTGGAGGCTGTGCTGAAATACGAAAAAGAAAAAAAATTAGTTGCTTCCATTCCTGAAAATGCCGGGCTGAGGTGCGATTTGCTCAAAAAAACTTTTTCGAACAATCAGGAAATGATTGATTACGTAAACTTTTATCTGACGCTGAGAAAATTAAGCAAAGCAGAATACTCAAAAAGAGAGGAATTCAGGAGGCATGTCACAATGATTGCAACAATCGACAAGGGCGAGATTGTTGAAGTCAGCATTGACGTGCTCAAAGAATACTATGACAAAACAAGGATTTTCATTTCATTAGTTAAAAGAATAATAAATGAAGAGAAAGAAGAGCACTGATGCATAATTTTATAGACCGGCTGGAAAAAAAAGGATGGGCAAAGAAAGAAATTAAAAAAGCTGCCTTGATTATACAAAAAACAAAGCAGAATAAAACAAAAGCCATTGTTGCATTCGACAGGCACATTTACTGGATTTTGCTCGTGGTGATAGTTGTTGCAAACTTCGCGATATCATTGGCATTGATGCCGCTGCTTTTGGCTTTGAATGGAATGTTTCTTTATTTCATATTAATTTTGCTGGGAATGGTTTTTGGATTGCTGTTTGAGCTTGTGATAAGAAGCATCGAGCATCTTGAGAAAAAGCATCATCTGATTTTGGCATTTTTGATTCCGCTGATTGCATTGGTAAATATTTTATTCATGGTAAATTTTTCAAACAGGATTAATGGCATCTTGAATTTGTCAAACTCCCATGAGCCAATTTTAGTAGGAATTGTTTATGCTGCATCTTTTGTACTGCCATATATAATCTACAGGTTTGTTTATAAGATAGAGTATTATTCAAAAGAATAAAAGAAAAATTTAAATTTAACACATTCCATTTGTAAAATCGATTAGTTCTTTAGCATCTGCAGTATACATATAAATATCTTTACAAGATTTACTAAACTCTAATTGGACAGCTGGAATTCCCTCTGAACATTGTTTTGATTTGGACAAGCATTTATAATATGCTCCACTTTTTGAGGTTTCACCGCTAAACATTCCACATTTGGTCATTCCAAATAATAATAGAATTAGGAATATCAAGAAAAAAATTATCCTTCTTAAACCAAAATTCTGTTTTTTCTCTTCTGAATTTCTTACATCCCCGGCCTTATTGATTTTACGTTTTCTCGGAAACTTTAAATAAAATATTTTTTTAATAGAACTTGAAAATATAACTAACAAATCAAAATTTAATTTCTCCTTAACAAATTTGCGTGTTGGTGGTAATATAGCAATGGTCATAATTAGAAAAATAATTGTTGCAAAATAGGATTTAGATGGAGTTGGAGATACAAAAAACCAAGCAAACAAGATAAAAATAATTCCAAAAATCCAACTAATAACACGTAGAATTATGTTTATTAGGTCTTTTACCATATTCACCCTAATCCTCGGATATTAGACATTGTTTGAAATGTATCTTTTGTAAGTGTTTCTATTTAAATCTTGCTATGTAGAAGCTATGTTTAAGCTAAATTACCATATAAAGTTTCGATGCTAAGTTCCTGCTATGAATGAGTTGCTTAGTTTTGTCATGTCAGGAAAAGTTAGAATAAAAATACTTCAAATTTTGCTGTTAGGAAAAAGAACACCAACACTTCTTTCAAAAGAAATTAAAACCCATCAATCAACCACAAGCAGAGCATTAATAAGTCTTGAAAATAAAAAGCTTGTAAAATGTTTAACTCCCAAAGCAAAACTTTCCCGACTCTACTCTATAACAGATTTAGGAAACAAAGTCATTAACGAAGTTGATAAAATTATCAAAAGTTGAATTTCTAAAAAGGACCGCGGGCGAGACTTTCTAAAAGCAAGCGATAACTTGCAATTAATCGAACTCGCGCCAAGCGGGATCTGCAACAACCATTTCATACTAAAAGCTCAGTGGGGTTTGCCCCACCACCTCGTGAGTGCCTTCTTTTGGTCACTTCCAACTTTTTGGAAGTTTGTTGAGTCATGCTCAACTTTAAGCTTTTCTTTGCAAAAGAAAAGGTTGTGCCACAGCCGCTTATTCTACCATTAAACTACCGCAGTCATAAATAGTGAATTAGTAAAGAAGCGGTTTTAAAAATGTTGTGGAAAATGGATGGGAAATTTTGACAAAATAAAAATTTGCCAATATTCTCTGGAAAACTCCGCCTGAAGGGCGCTTATTCAAATTTTTATATAGATTTATTAAATCATGAGAGTATCCTTAATTTATGAGACAGCCATTATGCCCTCATTTTGGAACATGTGCAGGATGTGATACACAGCATCTGGAGTATGAATTACAATTAAAAAATAAGGCCAAGAGCTTAAGCAGCTTCACTGATTTCCCGCAGGATAAAATTGAAATATTTTACGGCAATGAGTTCCATTACAGAAATAGAATGGATTTTAATTTACAGTCTGGCAGAATAGGCTTAAAGGCAAAAGACAATAAGGTTATAGATATTGAATTCTGCCCTATTTCAAATGATAGGTTAAATGAGTTTTTTGGTGAAGTCAGGCAATTTTTCAATAAAATAAAAGCCCCCATAAAGTCCAATACTTTTCTTTATGCCGTCATCAGGGCTCCTTTGAATGATTCAAGCGTGACATTCATCATAAATGATGGTTCCGCTGATAAAACTAAGGCAGTTAGTCTTGTAAAAGATTTTTCAAAAAATACCAAAGCAGAGAGTGTAATAGCTGGATTTGTTAAAAACAATGAAAGTACAACTTCTGATTTCAGGGTTATTAAAGGGAATGATTTTCTTAAAGAGAAATTTTTAGGGAGGATTTTTTTGTACAGTTCACAGGGTTTTTTCCAGAACAATCCTTTTGTTGCAGAGAAGATGGTTGAATATGTCAAGTCAAAATTAAGCTCTAAAAAAGGGAATTTGCTTGATTTGTACGGCGGAGTTGGCGTTTTTGGGTTAAGCATGAATGAGTTATTTGACAATGTTACAATTGTTGAGTCATTTCCACTCTCGGTCAAATATGCGCAGGAAAATATCATTTTAAACAAAATAAAAAATGCAGAGGCTTTTTCCATGGATGCAAAATATGTCAATAAGCTGAAATTATACGAGCCTTTGCATGTCATTACAGACCCTCCAAGAACCGGAATGGGAAATATTGCACTGCAAAGATTGGTTGATTTAAGGCCTGAAACAATTATTTATATATCCTGCAATCCTTTAAAATTCAAGAAAGAGTTTATTAAATTTAACCGATACGGATATAAAATAAAATCAGTTGCCTTGTTTGACATGTTTCCGCAGACAAATCATATTGAAGCGGTGGTTGAGATGGAAAGGTAATTGGTTTAAGATTTATACAAATAATTTTAAATGAAAAGTCCAAAATGGATTGAATAGTACATAACTAGATTGTAGAAACCCTTATTTTTAGAAAAATAGTTTCTTTAAGCATAAAATTAATATACAAATAAAATAAGTTAAGTCATAAATTGGAAATATTCAAATTTTTCCGTGAGAAAAGATATTTCAGATTTATTTTATTCATTTCCTTAGTTTTTATTATAACAACATTTAGAAGCTGTGATACTACCATAGTACATGGATTCCCCATAGTGCATCTTGAAACTGAAGATAATATGCACGTTAAAACGTTTAATGAAGTCAATTTAGGCATTAATTTATTGATTACTGCAATATTATTTTTAATAATTGAAAAGGTAAGGGGATTAATTTCTGAAAGAAATTTAAAATTTTTTGATATTTCACTCTTTTCTGTCTTGTCCTATTTGATAATTGTATTCTCTTTAAAGTTACTTTTATCATTTGTAAATATTGAAGAGTCCCGGGGGTTTGCAGTATGGATGCCAATATTTATAGCAATCTTGCCATTCATATATTCTGGAGGTATTTTTGAGGGATTTTATGAAAACTACTTAATCAAAACCAAAGGATTTGATTGGTACTTTGAAAATAGAAATGTACCTTTCCTAAAAGAGTTTTATCCTAATAACGAAGATTTTTTCTTCAGATTGGGTATTCTTGTATTTAGCATTTTATTTTTCTTTTTAATCTATTTTTCTCTAAAGTTATACAGATATTACAAAATTAAGAAAAGAAAAAATTAGCGGGTTTTTCAGTAACCTTTTTAAATAGCCCATATATCCTGCAGCATACAGCCCGAGTTCAATGAGAGCGTTTTTAGGGTGATAGATTATAATACGCTTTTTTCTCCAAGGCTGATTTAAAAATGCCAGAAGAACCAAAACAGGAACTGAAATATTTTGTAAGAATCGCAAATACTGATTTGGACGGAAACAAAGCGGTAGGCAGTTCTCTTACAAAGATAAAGGGCATAAGTTTCATGATGTCCAATGCAATTCTAAATGTCGCAGGAATACAAAAAACAAAGAAAACTGGGTATTTGAGCGATGAAGAGGCATTAAAAATTGACGATATTTTAAAAGACCCTCTTAAATTCAAGATTCCTGAATGGCTTCTTAACAGAAAAAGAGACCCTGAAGATAATACCAACAAGCATTTGATTGGGTCTAACTTAACATTCATCCAAGACAATGACATCAAAATGATGAAGAAAATAAGGTCATACAAGGGGATAAGGCATTCACTTGGATTGCCCGTCAGAGGGCAAAGGACAAGATCCAACTTCAGGAAAAACAAAGGAAAGGTTTTAGGCGTCAAGAGGAAGGTAGGCGCAAAGACCGGAAAGACATAAATCAAAAATGGGAGATCCAAAAAAACAAAAGAAGAAATTCTCAACTCCGGACCATCCTTGGAGAAAGGACAGGCTCGATGCGGAGAAGGAAATTTTGAAGCAATACGGGCTTAGAAGGAAATATGAAGTTTGGAAAATGGATTCTATGCTGAGGAAATTCCTAAACAGGGCAAAGACAATAATTGGGGAGAGAAGTTCACAATCAGAAATAGAAAAAAAGCAGCTGCTTGAAAAGCTTTATACGCTTGGCTTGCTGAAAAAAGATTCAAGAGTTGAGGATGTTTTGAACCTGACTTTAAAAGATGTCATGGAAAGAAGGCTGCAGACATTGCTTTGCAGGAAAAACCTCGCAAGAACAATGATTCAGGCAAGACAATTTATAACGCACCAGTATGTTGCTGTCGGCAGCAGAAAAATCACGGCTCCGTCTTATCTTGTTTCAATCAAGGAAGAGCCTGAAATAAAAATGCTCCGTGCAATAAACTTAATGCCGGCGCAGGCAAAGGCGCCACAAACCGAAAAGAAGGAATAAAAATGGAATCAAGACAATCAAGATGGGGAATTGCGCATATTTATTCGTCATATAATAATACAATAATCCACATCACAGATATCACGGGAACAGAAACTCTTGCAGTCGGCTCCGGAGGAATGGTTGTAAAAAGCGACAGGATGGAAGGCTCCCCAACTGCTGCAATGATTGCTGCAAAAAAAGCAGCAGAGACTGCAATGGACAAGGGAATTACTGGAATTCATGTAAGGATAAAAGCTCCCGGTGGCCACAACGGGCCTGTCAGCCCCGGACCTGGTGCGCAGGCTGCGATAAGGGCTCTGTCAAGAATGGGACTAAAGATTGGAATCATAGAAGAAGTAACTCCATTGCCCCATGACGGATGCAGGAAAAAAGGAGGCCGTAGAGGCAGGAGGGTTTAGGTAAAATGGAAGTAAGAGTATTGGAGAATGACAAGGAACAAAATAAGCTTTCCTTTATTTTAAAGGATTCAATTCCTGTCTACGCGAACACTTTGAGAAGGCTTATGATAGACGAAGTCCCGACAATGGCAATAGAGGATGTTGAATTTTCCAAGAACAACTCCATACTTTACGATGAGATGGTTGCCCACAGGCTGGGATTTGTTCCGTTAAAAACAGACTTGAAGTCTTACAATCTTCCTGAGAAATGCAAATGTGAAGGAAAAGGCTGCAACAGGTGCCAGCTGAAGCTTGTTCTGCGCGCGACAAAAGGCTCAGGAGTTGTTTATTCATCTGAAATTAAAAGCAAGGATCCTGCAATAAAGCCGGTCTATGGAGACATACCGATTGCTAAATTGCTTAAAGGGCAGACCATAGAGCTTGAGGCAACAGCTGTTCTCGGCAAAGGCAAACAGCATGTGAAATGGAGCCCGTGCCATGTCTATTATAAGTACAGGCCGATTGTAGAGATTACAGGCGATGTTAAAAATCCCGAGGCCATTATTGAAGTTGATCACAACAATATTTTCGAAATAAAAGACAGGAAGCTTGTAATCAACAAGGACAAGGTTCTTGATTGCGACTTGTCAGTGGATTTTTCCGAAATAGACAAAAATGTAAAAGTCAGCGCAAGCGATACAGAATTCATTTTTAACATAGAATCGTTCGGGCAGTTAAGCTGCAAGGAAATTGTCAGCAAAGCGGTTGATATTTTAGACGAGCAGCTTGATGAGTTCGTTGAAGAGCTCAAGAAAGCCAAATAATAACCTCCCAGTTAACGCGGGGGTGGCAGAGCCTGGGAGCTGGCGTCGCAAGATGCCATCTGGGCAATCAAATGCGTAAGCTTGAGGTGCTTATCCCTTAGTGGGTGCGCGTGTTCGAAAGCCTTTTGAGAAAAGCGCTTGGGAAAATCAAGGGTTTCGCTTCGCTCAAGCCCTCAGAAAAAGGTACGAAAGTCACGTCCCCCGCATTACAATCACTAAAACAAGTTAAACATAACAAAAATCAAAAAATAAAATGGCAAAGAGAACAGGACCAACAAATCCGATATTAGAGAATCTGATTAACGAGCTGAAGAAAAGAAGCAATGAGCAGTCTGCAAACTTATGGAAGAGGATTGCGGTTGACCTTGAGAAGCCTACAAGGCAGAGACGAGTTGTAAACCTCTCAAGCATAAGCAGGTACTCAAAAGAAAATGAAATTATTGTTGTGCCCGGCAAAGTTCTTGGTGCAGGCAACCTGGACAGGAAGCTTACAATCTCCGCATTCCAGTTTTCCAGCGGCGCTAAAGAAAAGATTGAGAAAGCTGGATCAAAGATAGTTCCCTTACTGGAATTAAGCAAGGAAAACCCAACCGGAAAGGGAATAAGGATAATGGGATGAGACTATGATAATCGACGCTAAAGATGCAATTTTGGGAAGATTAAGTACATATGCTGCAAAGCAGCTTCTCCTGGGCAAAAAGGTTGATGTTGTAAACTGCGAGGAAAGTGTTTTAAGCGGCAAGAGGGGTGCTGTAATTGCAGAATATATTAGAAGGCTTCACATGAAAGCCCCCAGAAAAGGACCTTACTTTTACAGAAAGCCTGACTTGTTTGTAAAGAGAACTATAAGAGGCATGCTGCCTTTCAAAAGGTCAAGGGGCAGGGAAGCATTTAAAAACATAAAATGCCATGTAGGCATTCCCGAAAACCTTAAGAATGAAAAAGCATTGGTATTGGAGAACGCACATTCAAATAGATTGCACTCTGTTGACTGCATAAAAGTAAAGGATATTTGCAGGTCAGTAGGCTGGAAATAAAATGAAAAATATTCACACATCTGGAAAAAGAAAAAGGGCAATAGCAAGAGCCACATTGAAGCAGGGAACTGGATTAATAAGGGTAAACAGCATACCAATTGGGCTTGTAGAGCCAAAAATTTCAAGGCTTAAATTGAGCGAGCCACTTATACTTGCAGGCGATGTTGCCGGCAAGGTCGACATTGATGTTCATGTTTCAGGAGGGGGGATAACGTCTCAGGCAGACGCTTCAAGACTCGCAATTGCAAAAGCATTGGTTGATTTCACAAAAAATGACAAGCTAAAGCAAACATTTTTGGAATACGACAGAAACCTTCTCGTCGCTGACGTAAGAAGAAAAGAGCCCGCAAAGCCAAACAGGCATGGTCAGGCAAGGTCAAAAGTTCAGAAATCATACAGATAAGGAGGAAAAATGATAATACCAATCAGATGCTGGAGCTGCGGCAAGCCAATTGCGCATTTATGGGAAAAATACGTTGAGAGGGTCAACAAAGGAGAGGACAGAAAAAAAATATTGGATGAAATCGGATTGCAAAGATATTGCTGCAGATCGATGTTCCTAGGGCACGTGGATCTTATAGACACGGCAGCCCAGTTCAAGAAATTTTGACTTATATTTGATTTCTAATATTCTTTTAATTTTTGAATATAAACATATTTAAATTATGTAAATTTATATTATGTTGAGGTGGTTTCGATGATAACAGTACCAAAAGAGTCAAAGGATATGATTGAAAAAGAAATCTCGAGCGCAACAAATGTGACAGGCATTGATCCTAAATGGACTCATGTGATTGTCATCCATAAATTGATGGAAATAGAAAAAAGGCTTGATGCTATCGAGAAAAAGGCATAAATAGGGCAGATATGAAATTTGTTATAGAACACCTTGAGCCGGAACTTTATGAATGGTGCCTGATAGAGTATGGGCATATCTCAAGCATTGTTGGCAAACACAATTTAATGTTTACCAACATTAATAATAAAAAAATTCAAAACAAGTTAAAAAAATATGGTAAAGTTTTTGATAAAGATATTTCTGAATTAAATTTTAAAAATATTTGTGTTTTAAGCCAATACGCAAAAAAAATATTAACATCAAAAGATAAAAGCAAATTCAAATATTTTGTTTTTGGCGGCATCCTTGGAGACAATCCGGCAAAGAAAAGAACAAATGATATGGTAAGCAAATTAAAATCAAAAAAAATAAAATTCCAAACAAGAAACCTCGGCAAAAAGCAGATGCCGACTGATGTGGCCGTTTATGCTGCAAATGAAATTTTAGAAGGCAAAAAATTAAATGAATTTAAATTTGTTGATGAGTTGGAAATTGAAATAAATGAGAATGAAAGCATTAATCTGCCCTTTCGCTATATTGTAGACCACAATAAGGCAGTTATTTCTGATAAACTGGTTGAGTACTTGAGGAAGAGGAAAGAGTTCTAATTCACAAAATCTTTAAAAACCGAGATATAAAACTTTGTAATATGGCTGATTTCAGGGAAATTGCAAAGAAATGGCAGAAGAAGTGGGAAGAAAAGCATATTTTCAAGGTTAAGGAAGACAAGAATAAGAAGAAATTCTATTGTTTAGAAATGTATCCCTACCCCAGCGAACGCCTTCACATGGGCCATTTGAGAAATTATTCTATCGGAGATGCACTTGCGAGATACAAACGAATGCAGGGATTTAATGTCCTTTATCCTATGGGTTATGACGCTTTTGGCCTGCCGGCGGAGAATGCCGCAATAAAGCACGGAATTGATCCTAAAAAATGGACTATAACTAACATGAACACTATAAGACAGCAGCAAAAGGAGATGGGATTTTCATATGACTGGGACAGGGAAATTGCAAGCCTGCATGAAGACTATTACAAATGGAACCAGTGGATTTTTTTGAAATTCTACGAGAAGGGATTGGCTTACAAGAAAAAAGCATCTGTCAACTGGTGCCCGAGCTGTAATACAGTTTTGGCAAACGAGCAGGTCGAAGATGGCAGGTGCTGGAGATGCCATAATGAAGTGACAGAAACATTTCTCGAGCAGTGGTTTTTCAAAATCACTGATTATGCTGAAGAATTGCTGAATGATATTGGGAAACTGGAACATTGGCCTGAAAGGGTCAAGACCATGCAGAGGAATTGGATTGGAAGAAGTGAAGGAGTCACTGTTAGCTTTAAAGTCAAGGACTTAAATGTTCACTTTGAAATGTATGACTCGGTCCCGCAAACTTTTATGGCCCAGACATTTACTGTAATAGCCCCTGAACATCCAATGGTAAAAGAGCTTGTGAAAGGGACTGAATACGAAAAACCCGTCATGGAATTTGTGGAAAAAATCAAAAAAAAGAAAGCTTCTGAGAGATTTGAGCTTGAAAAGGAGATGGAAGGAATATTTACAGGAAGATATATTGAATACAAACTTGGAAGCAGATTACTGCCAATCTGGGTTGCTTCTTTTGTAATTTATGAGTATGGAAGCGGTGTAGTCAATTGCAGCGCACATGATGAGCGTGATTTTGTTTTTGCTAAAAAGTACAATATTCCTTTGCACCCGGTTATGTTCCCGCCTGACAAAGCAGAGGCTGAAAGAGTTAAGACCCTGGAATATGCATATGTCAAAGATCCTGAAGGAATACTTCAGGAGCCAAAAGAATTCAAGGGCAGGAGATGGGGGGAAGCTCGTGAAGATATTATCAAATATATAGAAAAAACCAGCTTTGGAAAAAGAACTGTAAATTTCAAATTAAGAGACTGGCTCATTTCAAGGCAAAGATATTGGGGAACTCCAATCCCGATAGTTTATTGCGACAAATGCGGTGTTGTGCAGGTCCAATATGAAAATTTGCCTGTAAGGCTTCCGGAACCTGAAAAATGCAAATTTACCGGGAAAGGAAATCCTCTTGAGACATGCAAGGAATTTACAGAAACTAAATGCCCTAATTGCAAAGGCAAGGCAAAAAGAGATACCGACACAATGGATACATTTGTCGACAGCTCCTGGTACTTCTTCAGGTATTGCTCAAATAAATATGAAAAAGGGCCTTTCGACAGGGAAGCTTCAGAATACTGGATGCCTGTTGACCAGTACATTGGAGGAATTGAGCATGCAATTTTGCATTTGCTTTACGCAAGATTTTTCACAAAAGCTTTGCGAGATTTAGGGTTAGCAACAGTTGACGAGCCATTTGCAAGGCTTCTGACACAAGGCATGGTAATCAAAGACGGAGCAAAGATGTCAAAATCTTTGGGAAACGTCGTTGATCCGGGAGAGATTAGCGACAAATATGGGCCCGACACTGCAAGGCTTTTTATTTTATTTGCGGCCTTGCCGGAAAAGGAGTTGGACTGGAGCGACAAGGGAGTCAACGGCTCTTTCCGTTTTCTGAACAAGGTTTACAATTTTGTTGAGGATAATCTTGCCAGCATATCATTGAAGCACTATGACTTGCACAATCTGAATGATAAAGACAAATTTGTCATTAGCAAGATGAATATCGCCATTAAAAATGTCACGAATCATGTGGAGAATTTTGAATTCAGCCTTGCTATAGGAAAATTAATGGAGTTTGTTGATGTCCTGCAGAAATACAGGGACAAGGGCAAAGAAGTATTTGGTGAAGCAATAAAAAATCTGGCATTGATGATGCTGCCATTTACTCCGCATTTGAGCGAGGAGCTTTGGCACATGATAAAATGTGAAGGATTTGCATCCCTGCAAAGATGGCCAAACTTTGACGAGAGCAAAATAGACAAAAGGGCAGAGGCAATAGAAGAGCTTGTGCAAGCTACAAGAAAGGATATTATGGAAATTTTGCGGCTTGCTAAAATTGAAAAGCCCGAAAAAATAACTCTGTTTGTAGCTGATAAATGGAAATATGATTTTATGGAAAAATTAAAGGAAAAAATGAGGGAAACAAGAAATGCAGGAGAAATACTAAAGGAATTGATGTCAACGGGCTTGAAGATATACGGGCAGGAGATATCAAGGCTCGTGCCAAGGCTTGTTGCTGACGAAACGAAAGTGCCCCAGTATGTCATCAGCCAAGACGAAGAATTTCACGCAATAACTGATGCTATAAAAAATTTTGAAGATGAATTCACGTGCAAATTTGAAGTTATAAAAGCAGAAAATTCAAAGGAATTAAAAGCTAAGCAGGCAATGCCTGCAAAAGCAGCCATTGTTGTGAAATGAGCTATTTTTTCTTGATGGATTTTTCATATGATTTTACTATGGATTCACTCTTGTAATTGAACAAATTTCTCAATTTTCCCCAAACAGTCTGAGTGTGCCCTTTTATGTTTATGTTTCCAAGCCTCTCAAGCCAGAATTCCTCCCTGACTTCTACAAAATGCGAAGCAATTAGGGACAGCCCATACAGCGCTATCCCAACACCCGCAAAGACATAAATTATTGTAAATATTTTTCCAGGAAAAGTTTTTGGAGTAATGTCCCCGTAGCCAACAGTGGTCATTGTAGCAGCTGAAAAATAAAGAGCATCAATATAACTCCATTTCTCTATGTAATAATAGAACGTTGCTCCTCCGAACAAGGCGATTAGTATCACTACCAATACATAAGTCATTCTCCTATGGTATGCCTTATGCTCTGCATCTTCCATCTCCAGAATCTTTTTGGGATTTAAATTTTCTATTTTGTTTGTAGGTTTAGCCATTTTAGATAATTTCAATTATTATGCATGAACGCAGGTATATAAAACTTACCAAGGGCAAAAAGCAAAAACAATATAAATAAAAAGTAAAAACAATTCCCAGCTTTCTAACATGAAATATAAGATTGCTGTATTCCCTGGAGATGGTATCGGGCCTGAGCTTATAGAAGAAGGAAAAAAGCTAGTTGAAAAAGCAGCCGAGCTTGAAAAATTTGAGATTGAATGGGCAGTATATCCTCATGGAGCAGAGCATTACGCTGAGACTAACGAAATATTGGACATTAAATTACTCGAAGAAATAAAAAATACCTGCAGCGCAATTTATTGCGGCACATTTGACGGCATGCCTGAAGCAAATTCTGCTTTAATTATAAGGGAACATTTTGACCAATTTGTTTCTTTAAGACCGATAAAATTGCTTCCAAGCGTTGAAAGCCCTATTGTTCACAAAGACTATAGTGACATTGATTTTGTGATAATAAGAGAAAACTCTGAGGATTTTTATATTAATGCTCATGGAAAATCCAAAAACGGAAAAAACAAACAGCAGCTTGAAATAAGTAAAAGTTCGTGCAAAGTAAAGCTCGGGATAGACATTGAATCTAAGGGAACTGAAATTGCATACCAGATAGGGATGCTAAGCAAAAAGGGCTGCGAGAGAATTGCAAGGTATGCATTTGAGTACGCAAAAAACAAAGGCTGCAAAAAAATAAATTTTATAGACAAGGTAGACTATCTTGAATACTATAATTTCTGGCGGGAGATTATAGAAAAGATTTCAAAAGATTATAGCGGAATAGAAAGCTCATTTGGGCTCGTAGACAATGCAGTAATGCAGCTGATAAGGCAGCCGGAAAAATTTGATGTTGTTGTTTCCCCTAACATGTTTGGAGAAATACTCCAGAATCTGGGAACCGTGCTTCAAGGAGGCCTGTCATTTGGCGCAAGAGCCAACATTAATCCCGAAACAATTTCAATGTTCGAGCCTGTACACGGCCATGCGCCAAAGCTAAAAGGGCAGGGCATTGTAAACCCCATAGCTATAATATGGGCAGCATCTTTAATGCTTGAAAACATTGGACAGCAAAAAGCCGCTGATTTGGTGATAAAGGCAGTGGAAGCGGTACTAAAAGATCAAAGAACAAGGACACACGATCTGGACGGAAATAACACAACTTCAGAAATGGCAGAAGCAATTATTGACAAGTTTGTTGAATTGCATGACTAAAATGAGAATAATAGTTCTGGGGGCAGGCGCAATAGGAAGCCTTTACGGCGCAAAATTGTCAAAATTAAACGAAGTTATGCTAATCGCAAGAAAAAAGCATGCAAATAAAATAAAAAAAAACGGATTAAAGATAACGGGGCTGGAAAATAATATTTACAGTCTCAAGGCTGCAACAAAAATAAAAAATATCAAAAAAAACACCTTGATTTTGCTGACTTCTAAAGTTTACGACAATGAAGAGTCTATAAATGATATAAAACACTTAATAAAAAATGACACGATAATTTTGTGCCTGCAGAATGGGTTGTACAGCGAGAATGTAGTCGAGAAAGTTGTCGGAAAAAAATGCCTCGTTCTCAGGGGTATAACGAACTTCGGCGCAATCTTCCTTAAGCCCGGTATTGTTGAGTACAAGAATTACAGCTATAGTGTAATTGAAAAAAGCCAAGTTAGCAATGAAATTGCTGCAATTTTCAGCAAATCCGGCTTAAACGGGTTTGTTTCTGCTGACATAAAAGCAGACATGTGGAAAAAACTGATTTTCAACTGCGTATTGAACCCCCTTACTGCAATACTAAGGATTGAAAACAACGGAATAACAGAAAAGCGTCTTGACCCATTAAAAAAAATAATTGCAGAAGAGTGCCTCAAAGTTGCCGAAAAAGATTGCATAAAATTTGATTTTGATTTTGTTTCAGCAATAAACATTGAATTCAGGGATTCAAAGAATATTTCTTCAATGCAGCAGGACTTGTTGAAGGGAAAGAAAACAGAGATAGATTATTTAAACGGAGCAGTTGTCGAGCTTGGAAAAAAGTACGGAATTAAATGCCCTGTAAATGAGAGGCTTGTGAGTATGATAAAATTTCTTGAAGGCAATGAATGAATATTTTAATTTTACAAAAATCAATAAAATTTATATTATCCAAATTCTACATTATCCAAGAAAGTACCTTTCAAAAACAAATCGCCATTTGAGTTGAAGTAAGCCACAACAGTGCCATTTTTATCCTGAATAATAAATGAGTTTGGCGTGGCATTGAGCATTCCTAGATTCTGGCTCACAGTGCCCTTCAGCAATATGTTGCCCTCAGGGTTTGTAATTACGGCATTCAGGCCGCTGGTGGAGTTGGATATTGCAAAATCATCAGAATCTGCTGAAAGCGCCGCATTTTGCATTAAATTGCCCTTTATGTTTAAGTTTCCGAATCCATCAAATGCAGCCAGCCTTGTGTCATTTTTGTCCCTTATTTCAAATGATCCTAATGACAAGTTTATGTTTGGGAAATTATATTTTGCAGGCAGCACATTTATGTCAAACACATTAGATACAGCTGAATATTGTGAGTCATTTGCAGTTAAAAATGTGAACATCCTGCCTTCGAAGTTCTTATCAGGAATTATTATTGCTGTATTGTTTTCAAATAGCATTGTCAGGTTTCCTGGATTGTAATAGCCATATTGCAAGTTATCCCCGTCAGGATCGCTGAAATATTGCGAAAGGTTTATTTTTGAATATTTATTTCTTGAGATGTTTATTGTAGTGAAATTCTGCTGTAAAATAGGAGCCTTATTTTGAACATCAGCTATAACTGAATAAGCGATTTTATCAATTTTCAGCACAGCATCACCCTCAACCTCAAAGAGTATATTGTATGAACTTTTGTTCAGGCCGCTTAAAGAGCATGTATCAATGCATATGCCACTGAATTCTGTTTCTTCCGCAAAGAATTTTACGCTAAGGTTATTCCATGCAGAATAGTAAATTTCTGATTTAGGGTTTTGTGCGCTTAAATTCACATCATAATAGATAACTTGCGCCGATACTATATTATCATAGCCTGATCCGTCTTTTCCGTAACCTGAATAATAAACCCCGCCCCAATTTGATTTTGTCGGAAGCAGATTTGCAAATGCGCAGCAGTCGCTGTTTCCGTTGCAGAATCTGGTCAAGGTATTTTCATATTTGTTGTAGACTTCCCATCTTGTGCAGAGCCTTGACTGGTCAGCATCCCAGCTGAATTTTGTCCCTTCAAGGGTCATGTCAACAATCCCGTTGACGCTTTCCTCTCCATTGTCATTCGCATCGTAGACAGTTCCTGAATTGTAAGCAAGGCTAATTGTTATAGATCTGTTAAATGGTTGTGTCAGATTTTGAGTCTGGTTAGCCTGAGTTTCATTGATAGTTCCACTTATAGTCTGGTTTATAGTTTGATTAATTTTAGTCTCATTTGTTATGGAAGCTATGTTCATTGATTGGTTTTCAACAATAATTATCAATGAAACCGTATGGCTTTTGCTGTCAATTCCGTCATTTGCCGTAAATGTAATTGTAGTGTTGAAACTGTAATTTGATATGGAAGATATTATTGCCAATTCATTATTTATGAAAGTTGAAATTCCGTCAACCTGTGATGCTAAATAAATTAATGGGTTGTTGTCCTTGTCAGTAAAATGCTGGGAAAGGTTAATTGTTGTTGTTCCATTTATTATAAACTGCTTGATTCCTGAAGTCCATTCGGGCTTCTTGTTGCTCTTCTGGCTGTCTTTGTCGCTTAAGGTTTTATTGTTGCCTTGATTGTCCTCTTTGACTGCAAATACAGTTATTAAATTTGACTGGTTTGAAGTATTTGAAGTTTGGGCTGTGTCGTTGAGCCTTGTGCTGTCAAAGATCAGGTATTTTTCCCCGTTGCTTTCAAGAAAAGCCCTTGCCTTTCCATAATTCGTAACTCTTCCATATAATTTAAGAGATTTTAAGTCACCGGCATTTTGAAGCTGCCAGGTGTAATTGCCGTTTGAGATGACAATCAGGTTAAGGTTATCTGCATGGCCAGATTCCTTGACAACTAAACCGGTTATTGATGGTCCAAGATAATAAATTCCAGCAATAGCTACGAATAAGCCAACCATAAATACAATAGTGTCTATCTTGAAATTATTTTCTGACATTTTTTATTCCTATTTTCCTTTTTACTCTGTCGTATACTGTCCAGATTGTCCTGTCATCAAGGTGGAGCATCAATCCAACTTCATGGTTTGAACGGCCTAAATTTTTAATAAATCCGACCAGGCTCTCAAGAGTTGAAAAATTCCTATCAGAAAAGGCAGAATATGGAATGATTATGTTATCTTGAAATGATTCAAAATGTTTTGGCATTTTTCTTGAGGCATTTTTGTATGTTGTCCATACAGTCTTAATGCTTCGGTTTAGCATCTTTGCAATTTTTGAAAATTTAAGCTGTAATTCCTCTTTTGAATATTTTACAATGG
Source organism: uncultured Methanosarcinales archaeon (assembly GCA_964396095.1). Taxonomy (GTDB): domain Archaea; phylum Nanobdellota; class Nanobdellia; order Woesearchaeales; family GW2011-AR4. The sequence goes on along the minus strand of CAYNCK010000019.1, from coordinate 13,490 downwards.
ATTCAAGCGAGCTTAATTTGTCATTGCCAAAAATTCCTATTGGAATCATTAATTCATTGTCTTCGATAGAATGACCCCGTATGCCATATATTTTTTTAATGTCATTTATAAGAATTTGGAGTAAATTTATCTTGTCTTCTTTTGAAAAGTCCTTGAATTTGGAAATTATAATATTTGCATCTGAATCAGTTTGCAGCAATTTGTTACCTCTATCCTATTATGTAAGTAAGAATTATATAAATCTTTTGATTTGTTATTAAAATATTTCAAATAAATCTTATTATATAAGAATAAATAGATTATCATATAAGAATAAGTCCTATTATATAAGTATATAAATCCTAATAATTAGGTAAATATTCCCATCATATAAGAAAATAGATAGATAAGCCAAACAAATAATTTATTAAACAGTTGCGCTTTCGACAATATTATGAAGCATACAATCAAAGTGACATTAGCTCTTGTACTCTTTTTCTTTATCGCGCAAATTATTGGTTTGCTTATAATCAACCAGTATATAGACCATAAGAAAACACTCGAAACAAAAAAAATTGAGTACAAGTCTCTTCCTTACGACATGGAAAGGCCGGAAGTTCAAAATCAATCTACTTCATTTATTTACATTACTATTGCTATATTAATCGGAACTGCCCTTATTTTTCTTTTAATAAGATTCAAAAAGCCGTTCATTTGGAAATTCTGGTTTTTCCTTTCTGTTTTTTTCACCTTGCTGATAGCATTCTACGCATTTGTCAATATTTACATTGCAACCGGGCTTGCATTTGCAATTGCAGTTTTAAAATTATACAAGCCAAATATAGTAATACAGAACATGTCTGAAATTTTTATTTACGGGGGCTTGGCTGCATTTGTGCTGAACATCTTTAACCTTTTCGCAGTTTTCATGCTGCTCATTGTCATTTCAATTTATGATTTTATTGCTGTTTTTAAAACAAAGCATATGGTAAAGCTGGCAAAATTTCAGTCAGAATCGAATGTCTTTGCTGGGCTGTATATTCCTTATGAAAGAGAAAAAATCCAGATTAAAGGAAAGATTACATTAAGCCGCAAATCACTATCATCTTCGGCGCAGCCTAAAAAATCTGTTGCGATCCTTGGAGGAGGCGATATCGGTTTCACGCTCATTTTTGCAGGAGCTGTAATGAAAGATCTTATGCTTCATCAGACGCAATTGGCTGCATTCCTGTATACATTACTAATTCCAGTATGCGCAACAATAGCTTTATTATTTCTTTTGCTCAAGGGCAAGCAAAACAAGTTCTATCCTGCTATGCCGATTCTTACTGCAGGCTGCTTTATCGGATTTCTGATTATTTTATTATTTTAAAACATGGAATGTATCGCTATCAATATTTATTGTGACCAAAGCGAACGTATTTGTCTTTTAAGATAAGCCTAAACTAATTTTTACATAAATATATTGAACCCCTATTGAATGCCCCGAGCGAAGAAGTTGAGAAAAATTTTTAACTTCAAGGAATTTCTTAAATAGTATGGATAATATGTATCATTTTACTTCTGAAGAAAATTGGAATGAGATTAAGCAATTAGGTAAGATTCTACCGCTAACTACTATTCAATGGGTTTATAATCCAAATGATTTTACAAATAAGACGAGATCTATTTGTTCAGCAAGAAGATACATAGTTGGATTACCTGAACCACATCATAAAGGATGGATAGAATACGGGCTTTGGGATGAAATATTTAGGCTTATCGCATGTAAGGTTCTCTAAAATTAAAGATGCCTAATGATTCTAAAGGATTCGTAAGAGAACATGCACTTTGTAGTCCAAAAGGAATGAAAGATAAATATGGAGAGGATATTTATTTTTTAGGATATTCAAAAAAAATCAGTGTTAATGACTCAAGAATTAAAGATTCACTTATAGCCTATTGGAATTCAGCAGTCCCTTTAAGAGAATACAAGAATTTTATTGTTCCTGAAATGTGGATACCTGAAGAAGTTCTTTTAAAGATATAGAAAAAATTCCCTTTCAAAAATAAATTTTTCTTAATTGCATTTAACTATTATTCAGTTTTATCTCCCGTAGTTATTTCCAATAAGATATGTAATAATATTCAATTAAATAGATAAACTTTAAAATCCAAATGCTATTCTGGGCTGTGGGAGGACTTTGCCGGGAGGTCAGCACTCTCCTGTCAGCGCAGATGTGCTTCAGGCGCGGTGAAGCTTTGAAGAGGCATTTGTTGTTGCATTTAGTCTTACATTTGGCGTTGAAGCCCTGCCTTGTGGGACTTGTGCTTTTGAAAATCCGTAAGGTTCGGAAGAAAGCAGCGGTAATCTTATGCATTGGTGCTCATGAGTAACAGAGTGGAGCCAGATGCAAGGCAGCTATTTGCAACGGCTTTTGCCCATTCTAAGGCATGTCCTCCTATTTTAATTTTTATTTAAATAAAATGAATTTAATCTACAACAAGATCTTCCTAGAGCACAAGACAGTCAATCATCCTGAAAGCCCGGAAAGATTGCGTTCTTTTGGCGAGCTTGAGCAGTCTGATATTGAAAACGGCGAAAGATATCTTAAACTAGTTTACAACGACAGTTATGTTGAATTAATAAAAAATGCATGCGCAAAATGTATGATGCTTGACTCTGACACTTACACAAACCCTAAAAGCTATGAGGTAGCGTGCTATGCTGTTGGGGCAGCAATAAAAGCCGCAAAACAAAATGATTTTGCCTTGTCAAGGCCGCCGGGGCATCATGCCACACATAACAAAGCAATGGGATTTTGCATCTTCAATAACATAGCAATTGCAGCAAAATGGCTGAATGAAAGAAACAAAAAAGTTTTCATACTTGACATAGACGGGCACCATGGCAATGGTACTCAGGAAATTTTTTACAAAACTGACAAAACTTTGTACCTGTCCATCCACCAGTTTCCTGCATTTCCCGGCACCGGATGGCTTAATGAAATTGGCGAAAATGGGGGAAAGTATTTCACAATCAATGTTCCGCTGCCACATTACTCTTCTGACGATATTTTCATTGGCGCATTAAGCAAAATCATTCCTGAAGTAAAAAAGCAGTTCAATCCCGATGTTGTTGCAGTTTCTGCAGGGTTTGATGCCCACAAGGATGACCCTTTGCTGCAGCTTAATCTGAGCGTGAATTCATATTATGAAGCAGGCAAGCTTCTATCGTCAAATTTCAGAAATATATTTGCATGCCTTGAAGGCGGGTACAATGCTGGTGTGTTGCCGCATTGCGTGTCTGCTTTTCTTATGGGAGTAAATAACGAAAAGTCAATTCTTAATTTCAACGAAAAGAAAACAATTTCGGCAGCAAACGTACAGCGTGAGTTTGATTCGAGAATGAAGAATCTCAGGCTGAATTTATGCGAGTATTGGAATTTTTAGACCTTTATTCTTTTGAAATGATCAAATCCGCTTTCTATATCTATTTTTTTATTGTTTTTTAACAGCTTTACGCCATATTTTTTGTCCAAAATTTCTCCGATAACATTTACACCATAATTTTTCAGCTGTTTTAGCTTATTTTTATTTGCAGTAAATATCAATTCAAAATCCTCCCCGCCGTAAAGAGCAAAGTCAACAGCATTTTTTTTTACTTTTTTTGCGTCAATTATTGTATCTTTTGATATTGGTATTTTACCGGCATCAATGAAAGCTCCTGTTTTTGATTCATCGCAAATGTGTTTTATCTCTGGTGCAACGCCGTCGCTTACATCAATCATGGCACTAATCCCAACTTTAACGAGCTTTCTAGCCAAATTTAGCCTTGATTTAGGCTCAAGATGGGGCTTTATTGATTTTCCTTTTTTGTCGTGCCTCAGCAATTCTAACCCTGCAGTTGATTTACCAACATCTCCAGTACAAAAAATCAAATCGCCGACTTTAGCTCCGCTTCTCAACGCCAAATATTTTTTCTCAACAAATCCAATCAGTGCAACATTGATTACAATTTCTCTTGAATGGGTTACATTACCCCCCACAACATTTATTTTATATTGCCTTGATTTTTTATTTATGCCCCTGTATAATCCATCAATTAGGCCTAAATTAGTATCGCTAGGAAGGGCTAATGAAATTACAGCATATCGCGGAAGCCCCCCCATCGCAGCTATGTCGCTCACATTCTGCTCAATTGCCTTCATGCCAATCTGCTCCGGGGTTGAATATTTCAGCGAAAAATGGTCATTTTCAACGAGCATGTCCGTTGTCAGTAAAAGATAATTTTTTCTGTCAAATTTTAAAACAGCCGCGTCATCCCCTATTCCAATAACCACATCTTTGGAAAAAGATTTTATAGAATTTTTAATTCGGCCTATTAGGCCAAATTCACCAATATCATTAAGTTTCATTTTTGATTTGATTTTTAATTTTTATTGTATTTTATTTTAATATCCTAAGAAATTTCTAAAATTTCCCAGATACCAAAAATCTTTGATTTTTGCGTGTTTTTCGTTAATGGATTTTTATTTAATGTTTTCTTTAGTAATGTGTTATGTTACCCTTGCGCTTGATATTTAGCGCAATCCAATAAAACTATTTTTAATATTATAAAAAATAAATTGAATTAAAAATTGTAAATATAAAATCATTTTAATGGATATTAATTAATCAGATATGTAAGCCATTTATTGTATTTTTTGTCCTTTCCCCTGACTATTTGGCCGAATTTATCCATAATTTTTGCCGTTATTCTTCCGCATTTTCCGTTGCCAATAGTTACGTCGTCAACGCTTTCGATAGGTCCAAGCTCAGTTGCAGTGCCTGAGAAGAAAAGCTCATCAGCATTTTTCACTTCTTCAAGAGTGACATTTTTTTCAAGAACTTTCATGCCCATGCCCCTGGCTATTTCCATTATTGTGTCTCTTGTTAACCCAAGCAATGCGCCGCTGCTTTTAGGGGCTATCAAGACATTTTTTTTTATCATTAACAGGTTCTGAACGGGCCCCTCTGATACAAACCCATCATGGTCAAGCATCAACGCCTCATCATAGCCTTTTTTCCTGGCTTCAAACATTGCAATTATTGAATTAACATAATTGCCGCTGATCTTGGTCCCAAAAATTGTTGATTTATCGTGATGCTTCAGAAATCTTGAAGTTGCAATCCTCAGGCACTTTTTATAATAAGAATACTCCTGAACGGCAGCTATCATCACATCTGCCTTTATGTCTTTTGGAAACACCCCGACATTCCCGTAACCGTAATATGCCAATGGCCTTATATATGCGTCTGAAAGCTTGTTCATCTTGAGCAGCTTCTTGATTGCGTCTTTCAATTGCGATTCTGTAAAATTTATTTTCATGCTCAGGGCATCTGCAGAGAATAAAAGCCTTGATATGTGCTCATCCAGCCTGAATATAGCAGTTCCCTTTTTAGTCTTGTAGGAGTGAATGCCTTCAAAAACAGCACTGCCGTAGTGCAGAGCATGCGTCATAACATGCACTTTTGCTTCGTTCCATTTCACAAAGCTTCCATTAATCCAGACAAACTTTGCGGTTTTTATCTCGGCCATATTGTATTAAGGTAATTTTTTGACAATCTTATCGCAGCTTTACTTCCATTCTTAAAATTGTATTCCTTGCCAACAGAATCTGCAACCAATACTCCATCGAGCATTTCAGAAGCAATGCTGATTTGATTTTTGCTTTTAATTATTCCGTGCTTTAGCCTATAATTCTTAAATACTTTCCCTTCATACGGTTCCCGTACAACAAACTGAAAGTTTCTTGATCTCAATGGCAAAGTTTTTCTGTAGCATGATTTGGCCCAGGCATAACTTCCTGTCGGAGTTGTTATCAGAATGCCGCTGCTCTTCTGCCTCTCTCTTCTGCCGTTTGCCTGCAAGACATATTTTGCCGCATGGTAGGATTTTCTTGGCCCTATAAAAAATTCATTCAGCGCTAGCGCATCTATTCTTTTGCCGTTAACAAAAGCAGCGAGCCTTGGCAGCTTTTTAATTATGAACTTCAATGCTATTATTTTTTTTAGCTTTACCTCAAAATTATTTTTATCCGATTTCATAAAGAACCCTTCTTTGTTCTTGACATCCGCATTCACGCCAAATATTAGCTGATTTTCTATGAACTGTGCAGCCCTTAAAAAAGTTCCGTCCCCTCCCACAACAAGCACCAGATCAGCATCTTGGAATAATTTTTTGGTGAGCCTGTCCCTGTCTGACATTGAATATTTTATCCTGAATTTTCTTAAAGTTATTTTCACTATGTGTAAAGTTGATTCATATTCCTTAGTTGTAGGCATTGTATACACCACAAGCACATTCCCGATTTTCATAGCATAGTGATAAAATTAAAAGGCTTATAAACTTTATCGTTAATAGTCTAGAATGTCAGCCAAGTTTTACCACATTGATAATCTTGTCTTGAGGGTAATCGTAGATGATAAGTTTTGTCTGGTATCTCAGCAGGAAATCTCCTACTTTTGAATTTGTGTAAACATCAGGGAATTGCTGCTTCAAAGTGCTTAGCGAATTTGCATCAAGCTGGCCTCCAATTGGCTGCTGGTTTTGAAGCCCCTGCAGCTCGGGATGGGTGTTCAGCTTTGTGAAAAAGTCAGCTGGCAATTGCGGTTGGGGTTGCTGCAGATTGACGCTTCCCCTTATTTTGTCATTATCATAATCGTAGATGATAATCCTGTCAGTATACTGAACTATGAAAGAGCCCACATAGCTTATATCGAGCCCACCTATCTGGGATTGAAGATTTCCGAAATTATTATTGTTGATTTGTATTAAGTTCAATGGAGATACCCCGACATATGATTTCATTTCATTGTGGGCTGTGAGCTTTTTCAGGAAATCATTCGCACTTATAGTCTTAGGAACAATAGCTGCCTTAAGCTGGTAAATATTAACAAGAGAAATAATGCTTATCGCCAAGGTCCCTATTATTATAAGAACCAGCATATACTGAAAGAAGGGCATTTCAAAAAAATGAGTGTATCCGGAATCATGAGAACTTGAAGTACCCTGCCTCAAACTGTCACCCCTCACCATTACGTCAATCAAAACAAGCTTATATTTAAAATTTCTGTTTTTCATTGCAAAAAGCATTGATTATATCAGAATATCCCTTTTCTGCTGCAATAAAAACCGAAAAGAAGAAAAAGGGGGTTACAAATTGAAATTTAGTGTCATGGCAAAGTCAAAATTAATTTTAATTCTTGCAGTTATGTTTTTTTTGCTAATTTCGAATGCCATTGCTGCGCAGGTAATCAGCCAGAATTACAAGCAAAGGGTGGTAATTTCTTCCGGAGGGGAGGACATTTCAAGCCAGTCGTATAAAATGAATGTAGCAGTTGGTTTACTTAACAGCGTTGTTACATCATCATCTTATGTCAATCATATTGGATTTTTCCACACAGTGTTGCTAGCAGACAACCAGCCGTGCACTTTTGCCTTTGAATGTGAAGGGGGCTTTTGCTGCAGCGGGCGATGCAGCAGCTCTTCATGCCCGACAGTCGCAAGTGGAGGTGGTGGCGGAGGGGCAGCTGTAGGAGTTAGCGGGGGTAGCAGCAACTTAACGCAAGTCCAAAAAGTGATTGTGAAGGATTTCAGTATAAATACAAGCTCTATAAAGGAAAAAGTTCCCTTGCAAGATTCAAAATTGGTGGCTTTTAAAATCAAGAATACGGGAAATGCAGACTTGAATTTTACTTTGAGCATTTCAGGAGTCAATGATTTTGTATCTCTATCAGAAAATAATTTCGCTCTTGAAGCTAACCAAGAAAAGACAATAATTGCAAATATAACAGGAACTAGGCTTGGATCTTATATCGGCGAAATCCAAGCAGCTGCAGGAGATATTTCAAATTCAATTTCTGTGGTAATTGACGTTGAATCAAAGGAGGTTTTATTTGATGTAAAAATAGACATTCCTTCAACCTATAAGGAAATTCTGCCAGGCAGTGAGTTAAAAGCCCAGATAACGCTTCTGAACATAGGCCCTTCAAAGAAGGTTGATGTAACCCCGACTTACATTATCAAGGACAGTCATGGAATCTCAATTTTTGAAGAATCTGAAACGTTCCCTGTTGAAAAGCAGATATCATATTTAAAGTCGTTTAAGTTGCCTCAAAACCAGCCTCCTGGGGATTATCTTGCCATAGTCGAGCTTAGGTACCAAAATTCTTTTGCTGTTTCAAGCGATTTGTTTAAGATTGTTGTAAAGAAAGAGGTTTTATCATCAATTGCAAGCTCAAAATCTTTTATTCTTTCTTTATTAGTGGCTGTCATTGTATTGATTATTGCTTCAGGATATGCGGCTGTCTCAAGAATGGGGGGTAATGCCGACAAATCGCTGAAAATGTGCTACAAGCTGCTTGATGAGGCAGAAGGAGCATTAAGAAGAAATGAAGTGCCAAATGCAAGAAAGATTTATAGTTATGCACGAAAGCAATATGCAAGAATGATAATTGAACATAAGAAAGAAGTTTATCCGCGATTCATGGATTTGTACAGAAGGTTGCGCTAAATGCCAACCGAAATATATTTAAACACACTAAATTGATTTCTGGTATCACTGTTACACTACAAAAAAGAGGTGGGATTTTCATGAAATATATTGTTAAATATAGCACTATGATAAAATCTTCATTCTTTGAAGCGAGGTGCTGATTTTTGGTATTCAAAAGATATATCAGCAAGCATGGTAAAAAGCTTGGCCCGTATTATTATGAGAATATAAGGGCCCAAGACGGCAAAGTAAAGACTGTCTACGTCGGAACAAACCCACACCATCACCCAAGGCACAGGATAAGAAAGCCATTGATATTTCTGATATCTGCTTTAGTGCTAATACTCATTTTGGGAAGTTTTCTTTTTTTCCTTGAGAATAAGTCTTACCTGGTTAAAAAAATAAAAGTTTCTGAGCCTGATTTTGATGTTGACCAGATTCTTTTGAAAGTCCTTGTAAAAAGCAGCGAATCACTGGAAAAGCAGGTAAGAGTTATGGCCATTGGAAACGAGCAGGCTGGATTAAGCCTGGATATCTATGGATTAAAAGACTTGGTAAAAGTAAGTGAGAATTCATTTACTATAAATCCCGGACAAACAAAAATAATAAATTTAGATTTCTATTCTGTAATCAATGAACGGGGCATCGAGCAGCAGCCTGGAATTTATGTAGGAAAGCTGGTCTTGAAGTCCAAGAATGCTGCAAAGGAAATCCCTATTGTTATGGAGATAGAGAGCAAGAATGTTCTGTTCGATATGAACCTCAACCCAATAGCACTTGAAAGAAAGATACTGCAGGGTTCTGATACGACACTTGAAGTCCGCCTGTATAACCTGCAGGGAATTGAATCCGCAAACGTTGATGTTGATTATTTTGTAAAGGATATGGACGGCAACACTATTCTCACAGAGAGCGAGACTGTTGTTGTAAAGACTCAGGCTTCATTCTATAAAACCATTTCAATTCCTAAAAGGCTAAAGCCAGGTCCCTATGTTTTTGCAGCCCAGTCAAAATTCGGGAATTCAATAGGAACTGCGAGCTACATGTTCGAGGTCGTAAGCCCTGAAGCAGAGACGACATTTGTACAGTTCTGCAAAAACAGCGTAATGTGCATGAGCCTTTCCTTAACTACAATTTTGCTCATATTTGCTCTGACAGCTTACTTTTACTTCTTCATAGGATCCTACCTTTATGATAAAGTCACCGGAATGGCGGCACTGCCTTTAAAGGGCAAAAAAGAAGAGGAAGTTGAAGAAACAGATGAAAAAAAACAAAGCAGAAAGCTAAGGAAAATTCTCAAGCTTCTGTTCAAGTCCTCAGCTGAGCTGGCTGCCAACAATATAAGCAGGGCAGCTAAGCTTTATGCTAAGGCTAACAAACTGTACTTAAAACTGGAAAATGATGAAAAAGATTTAGCTTATGCAAAGCTGAATGAAGTATACAACAAGATTAGCAGCTCATTGAAACAAAAAGAAGAGGCAGATGATCTCAGGAAAAAAGAAAGGCAGGAAAAATGGACAAGGCTTCAAGAAGAAAAAAAGAAGCTGTCTGAAGCTAGAAGAAAGAAAATAAGGGAATTTTTCCACAAAATAGGAATAAGAAAAACTTCTGAAGAAAAAAAACAAATTGCATTGCAGAGGGAAAAGGAAAATCAGGAATCATTAAAGCGCGCTGAAGACTTGAAGCGCCAAGAGGAAATTGCAGAAAAGCAAAAAGCAGCCGCGATGCAAAAGGATCTAAAACAAAAGGAAGGATTGGAAAGTAAAAGAGTCGAAGAGGAAAAAAATAGATTGGAATACCAGAGAAAAAAAGAGGAGCTTGAATTGCAGAAGATGCTTGAAGAGCAGAAAAGGCAGGCTGAAACTTCAAAAGAGATGGAAAGGCAGCGCAAAAAAATGGAGGCTGAAGAAGAAAGGGAAAAAGGAGTGCTCAACAGAAAAGCTGACATTGAGAGACAGCGGCAGGATAATTTACACGCGAAGAAATTTGATCGTATAAACGATGCGGAAGAAAATGCGGGCAAGAAAAAGAGCAGGATTGAAGGACTGCATGTAAAAATAAACAGCCTGGAGTCAGGTAAAAGAAAATTAGCAAGCGATGACAACAGATACATTTCTAAAATTAGGAGTTTTGATAATGATATTATCAGCATAGCCAGTCAAATTGAAGAACTAATACTGCAAAAAAACATTTTGAAGTCTGATTTTGGAAAAAATTTTGAAGATTTGAAGCAAAAAATAAATGATGAACATTCAGCCAGAAAGAATAAGCTTGACGAAATAAAATCAAAGGTGGATGAAAAAGAAAAAAAGCTGTTGGGACAGATGGAAATTGAGTTGAAAAAGGCCAATCCAAAACTTAAAAAATCCACTGAAAAGTGGAAAAGGCTTGAGATAAAAGCCCAGCTCAAAATTGAGGAGCAGAAGCGGCTTGAAGAAATAAAAGAAACTGGGCCAAAAAAATATGATACAAAGATCATTGAAAAGGACTACAATAATAAAATTAAAGAATTAGCTGAAAGGCGATCTCAATTGGAGAAATCAGTTGAAAAATTAAAAGCTGAAAAGCGGCTGGCAGCTGCTGAAAGCAATAAAATACAAAAAGCTATTTCAGACAAAGACAAGGACATAGGCAACTTCAAGGAAGAAATAGATAAAGCAAAAAAAGACCTTCAGCAGTCTGAATTGCATTTGTCGCGGGTTAAATCCGAATTGGGACAAAATAATGGAATTTTCGGAGTGCTTGCTTCAGGGCTGAGAAGAAGAAAATATGCCAGTATGCCAGATGTCTCTGAAATAGGAATAATAAAAGAAAAAGAACAGCTCATAGAAGGTAAAAGTAATTTTTTTAAAGGATTATTTGAAAAAAAGCAAGGGACGGTGCAAAATGCAGAGGGGCAAAAAAGAAAAAGAGAGTTCGAAGACCTGAAGAAAGAAATCAATGAGATGGGGCTGATAAACTTAAGTAAAGAAGAGAAAAGTCGCAGTGGAAAAAGTGAAAGCCTGCCTTCAAAAACTGATTATGTACCTGAAGAAAAGCAAATTTTCAAAAATAAAAAACTGGAGAAGTTCTACAAAAGAATTGATGAAATCAGGCAACTCATTGAAAAAAATGATATTGAAAGGGCAAATTATTTGTACATGCAGGCAAGAGAAGACTACACCATCATGGAATACAGCGATAAAAAAGAAGCTTATACTGCTTTAATGGATTTATACAACAAGCTGTCAAAGTAAATTTATCTTAAAGAATCTTCTATCGGCTTTTTTGAGCTTTTTGCCTTGGCTTCCTTCTGAAGGTCAACACCGAGCTCCTGCAGGCTCTTGACGTGCATCTGCATAAGCTGCTCGACTATTGAGAGTATCTTGAGCATTTCCTCTCTTTCTTTTGCAAGGGTAGTTAATGCGCCCTTGTGAAACCCAATCTGCTCATCCTTGCTTGCTTGGCTTGGCATTTTAAGAACAAAAACAGCCCAGTATATAAGATTTTCTAACAATCCAATCTAAACATTTTTAAAAATGTAGTGATTTCACAGAGGCATGACGCAGGTTTTGGGAATAGTAAAGCAAGGAAAATTGATTCCGGAAGAATTATGGGTGAAGTTTATTGAGGGAATGAAAAATGACTTTGATGGCCTTGAAACCAACAACGAAAGGGCAAAGAGGGAGGTTGCTGAATCAGTTGTCAATGCCATTAAAAAAAGAATTGTCCCTAAATTCGGGGTGCTGTTTTCAGGAGGGGTTGACAGCTCGCTGATAGCTTTTGTATCAAAACAGCTTAAGTGCAATTTCACATGCTATACCGTAGGGATTGAAAATTCTGATGATATTTTGTGGGCGCAAAAGGTTGCAAAAGAATATAATTTTAATTTCAAGTACAAAATATTAAATTTGGAAGAACTTGATATAATTTTAAAAAATGTTATCAAAATATTAAATGACGCGGAGATTGTTAGAGTTAGCGTTGGCTCTGTACTTTATGCAGCCGGAAAACTGGCCTTGGCAGATGGCAACAATATACTTTTTGGGGGTCTGGGAAGCGAAGAGATTTTTGCAGGATACAAAAGGCATGAAGATTCACTTAAAAATAATAATTTTGCAGCTTTGCATGAAGAATGCTGGGATGGGCTCAAAAACATGTGGCAAAGAGATTTGACAAGAGACTTTGCAATTGCAAAAAACCTAAGCTTAGATTTAAGAACGCCATTTTTGGACAAGGAATTGATAAAAACTTCTATGAACATCCATCCAATGCTCAAGCTGGACAAAGAAAACAAAAAAATAATTCTCAGAGAAGCTGCTGAATTTATTGGCCTGAAGAAGGAGTTTGCATGGCGCAAGAAGCAGGCAGCGCAATACGGCAGCAATTTCGTCAACGGGATAGAAAAGCTGGCAAAAAAAAATGGCTTCAAATTCAAGAAGGATTATCTGCAAAGCCTTCTAAAAAAATGATTTACAAGTTCAATGCTTTCGGGCACCCAAATATTACCGCAACTCATAAAACCACATTGGAATTTACAAAAGACAGTGTATTAAGTCTTAAAGGCGACTGCATTGTTGGCATTAATGCTGATTTTAAGCCTGATGAGCTAAGAAAATTTATAAGTAAAGTCAAAAATAAAAAGATATTAATTACTATACAAGCTGCCTCAAATGGGAGTATAAATGAAAAAATAACTGCTGAAATAAACAATGGTTTTCAAAGCGACAAGGAAATTGTTGTAAGAAAAACAGGTTTTCTATCAGAAAGGACATTGGCTGTAAATTCAAGCAAAGCAGCAGGTGATTTATCCAGGCAGTTGGTTGGGTTTTTGCAAAAAAATAGCAATAATGTATGTGTAACTCTTGATGCTATTTGATTGGCTTATGTCAAATCGCATTTATTCTTCTAGTCTTGCTAACATAATTCAATATCTTTCCCTTAGAGTATTTCCCTGTTCCAAGAAAATCACCGTTATGCTTTAATATAACAAACCCAGTGCAGTCATTCAAT
>CAYNCK010000018.1:0-4171 GCA_964396095.1 uncultured Methanosarcinales archaeon | reverse complement strand
CCACGTAGGAATTATGAACCTGGCGATATGAGGGCAATTTATGAAGCGGTGCAAAGGCGCATTGAGTTTTTTGGCAGGCAAAAAGGCATAGACATAACGGATTATTTTGAAGTCAAACTAGATTCGCATGGAAAAGTTAGTCTAGACCAGCCAATTTGGGTTGTGGATGGAATATCCAAAACTTTTGACCCGTCAACTTATACCCATGGTGCGCGAGAATTTAGAAGTTATGGACTAACTCCGGACCAAGCTTTAGTTGAAGCGTTATTTGAAGCTATAACACCAGAAATAACTCGAGCTACAGAAACGTTTCTATTTACATTATAATTTTTTATTGGGAGGAAAAAATGACAACCAATGGAATTGATATACAAGTAACAAATTTATTAAAAGGAGTTGAAGGTACAACTGCAACAATTGCAGTCAACAATGGCGATGGAGTTAAATATTATGCTGGCCACGGAGAATATTATTTTCCTGCCATATTAAATGCTCTAAGAGAAGCCGGGCATGATATCACTAATGCTGCTTTTACAGCCATGACCAGAATGAGAAAAAATAATGAAACAGATGGTCATCCTGAATCTCATTCAAGCGTAGTGGTACGGGGAATTTACAATAATTATCATTATGTAGGTCATGGAGAACACAGAAATCCAGTAGATGCATCTATCAGTGCTTTGCTTGATATAATAAACCAGTCACTCCGTCCACAACCCAATTCTCCCGGGATTACTGTTGAGGACGGCACTTTGGACAAGAGTTTACTTGAAACTGGGCACACACTGTTATAATTTATTTTATCTTCCCTTTTATATCTTCCAATTCACTTAGAAACCTTTTGATAGTCTTCACAACGTGCTCGGGCTGGGTTTTCAAAACTTCGCACATTTTGTCCAGAATATTTCCTTCAGATTTTTCTGTTGATTTCAGTTCCAAATCTTTCAAATTAATTTCTTTTTTCTTTTCAACAGCTTTTCTCGCCAATTTCCATTTCTCAAACAGTTCACTGACTCTTGCAGGCAATTGATTAATATGGATATTCAATAATTTTGCAGATTCTTCAAGAATATCTGCCTCCCGTTTGCCTTCTTTCTGTGCGGCCTCACCTGCTGTAAAGTACAATCTTACAATCCCGTCAGAAATTTTTGTTGCCTTCAGAATTTTTATTTCTCCAGCTTCCGAAGTATTGTGAAGATGAGTTCCCCCGCAGGCTTCTACATCAATTCCGTCAATATTCACAATTCTCAAAACTTTTCCGGGCACTGCCCCGCCTTGGTAAATGTTCATGCCATAAGTCTGCTCTGCCTCTGTTCTTGGAAGAAAATTACTGTGCACAATTATTGATTTTTTTATAATTTTGTTCGCTTCTTCCTCAATTTTTTTAATCTCATCATCGGTTATGCTTTCATAATGGGTTAAATCAATTGTTGCCTTGTCGATATCTTTTTTTGCCCCGGCTTGGTTTATATGGCTTCCAAGAATTTTTCTGGCTGCGGCATTTATTATGTGAGTTGCAGTATGATGCTTTGCCAATTGCAATCTTCTCTGCAAATCAATCTCGCAATCGACTTCATCTCCTTCATTAAAATCAGGTTTTTGGCTTAGGGTATGAACAATAACACTTCCCTGCTTGAAAATATCAATAATATTCTGCCCGTTTATTGTTCCCAAATCATGCAGCTGCCCACCGCTTGTGGGATAAAAATAAGTTTCATCCAAAATAAGTTTATTGTCAATAATCTTTATCACTTTTGACCTGAATTTGGTCTTTGAATAATCAGAATAATACGATGCTTTTGTATCAGGGATATTTTCAAGATTTAATTTATCTTCTCTTTTTGTTGCATGCTCCTGCACGGATTTATCGTGAAGCTCTGCAACCCTTGCATAGAAATTATCCGGAACATTAATTTTCTTATTCAGCTTTAAGGATTCTTCCCTTACAATTTCAGGCGTTATTCCGTAGCTGTCATAAAGCAAAAGCAGTTTTTTTTCATCAATATCTTCCTTTATGAGCTTTGAAATCATCGACTGGGTTTTTTGCTTTGTCGCTTCATACTTGGATTTTTCAACATCAAGAATTTTTTGCACTTCAGCAAGATTTTCGCTTAATTCCGGAAATAAAGGATTGAGGTATTCGGCATGCCACTTGCAGACATCAGGCAGATAAATGTCCCATTTATATTTGTCAATGAATGAAAGTGCTCTTCTTAAAATGACTCTTAAGTTATATCCTCCGCCGACATTTGACGGCAAGGCCCCATCGCTTAATGCAACCAACAAAGCCCGTGAATGCTCCGCAACAGAATAAAGAGCAGCAAGCTCGAGAATTTTTGGCCTTAATTCATTGACATCATAGCCTATTTTTTTTGCAACATCTTTCCATACTTTGTCAATATCATCAACTTCATCAACGTTAAGATAGGATGAGTAAGGCAAAAATTTTTGCATTAGCTTTTGATCAGACTTGACTCCGGTTATCTGGTTTAATTTCTTTACTACACTGGGGAAAGTTGTTTCGTAGCTCGTTGATTTCCCTTGAGTAAACCATGCGTTTCTTTCATGCCCCATCCCCATATCAAGGACTTTTAGATTTAATTCCTTGTTGCCACTTGGAGTCTGCTCATACATCATATAAACTTGATTTCCAAGCTCAAGGCCTCTTGAGAAATATTCCATGCATGGCCCAAAGTTTCCTCCGCCAGCCCATGCATCTTCGTGAAAAGTAATTTCATCATTATTTAATCCTAAACCCCGTTTTAGCCAGTTATGAATGTCAGTAAAGTATTTTGCCTGGTTCCAGTCCTTTGGCTTCATGAATGCATGCTGTCCAATCATAACAAAAGCGCAGTAATGCGCCCCTGTGATTCCAATATTATCAATGTCATTAAATCTTAAGCACATTTGCGGCACAACAAGCGGGTTTGCAGGAGGCTCAACTTCTCCTGATACAACATACGGCTGGAAATCATAGATTGAAGCCTGCACAAAATCGGTGTCATCTCTCCACCTTGAAACAACAGTGTATCTCTTGATTGGAGTGTATACCCATTTCCTGAACAGTTTTGAGAATTCTGTCCAGACCCCAATGTAATCAAGCTCTTTTTTTGCCGGACTGTTGCCGATAAATCTGAATCCGCCCGAGCAGGCAGGATTTCCGCAGACATCAGAGTTTGCAGTTGTCCAAAAGAAAATGCTGCATTTTGAGCATTGTTTTCTTTTAAATCCTTCTGCCTTTAAAACTGATGTGGCATAATATTTATCAGGGTCTTTGCTGGCCTTTAATTTAAACTCTTTCTTAATCTCCTTATCTGTCGGCATAATGCATGATAAATTATAAAGTAATTAAAAAGTTATGGGTTTTTGATTATTTTGCGGCAACTTAAATAGGAATAAGATAAAAAATATTTAAAAACTGCAAATATTAAGAAATAAAATTTAAATGACTTATTGTTATAAAATGGCTATTTGTAGATTTCCATTAATTTTACTTGAGAACTGATTATTTCTTCCAAAACCTTTAGTGTCATTTTCGGAACCTGCCTTACATTAATAGCAAGCTTTCCATGTTTTGCATCATCCAATCTCAATTCCCGAATCATTCTTAATTGCTCCTGAACAAATTCTTCTGAATCCATAAAATCCAGGGCCTCTGATGGCACCCACCACTTTGCATCTATGATTTCTCCGCCTATGGGTATTCTTGGTATTGTAGTCGGCTCAACAGAAGCAGTATAAAATTCCATATGCACTGGATTACCCCTAACTGGCCTTATATCTGCATGAAAAAATCTTGTATTATAAATGAATCCATAAAAATTAAGCTCTTCCCTGAATTCCCTCACAGCGGTATACAGCAAATCTGCGTCACTTTCTTCATGAGAACCTCCGCCAAATACCCATTCACCGGGATAAATCATGGGCCTTCCATTTAGGTGGTTGAAAAATGTCCTTCTCGTTACAAGAGTTTCAAGTTTTCCATCATTAATCCTTATAGGGCATAAGCATGCCGCACTGGGGTTAACTATTCCTTTTTGGCCCGGTAGGTTAACCATACCTTTGGAAATGAAAATTTCTTTAAAAATGTATATGGAAAAAATTACATTTTCCGAAACATTTATATTAATAATTTATTATCATTCTTGTTGGAGAAAATGCAAAAATCAAC
>CAYNCK010000017.1:0-57357 GCA_964396095.1 uncultured Methanosarcinales archaeon | reverse complement strand
TCTTGGTAATCCTGATTGCCTAATCAAACGTCTTATTTTATTTACTAGTCTTTCTTGCCTTTTCATGGGAAATCGTGTCCTCGATTTCCCCCACAAGCAGCCTAACGGCTGCTGTGGTATTTATCATTTTCTACAGAGCCTGTAAAACAATAACCTTTATAAAACAAATTCCTTTGCCCTAGGTAATGGATTATGCGGAAATCAATGTAAAAAACAATGTTATTTACAGGCTCGGGCTGTGCCTTGGATTTTTGCTAGCTTTTCTTATATTTGCCTCAATGCTTTATTTTTTATTAAGGAAGTTCCACCAGCTGCCACTATTCATAAGATATTTTTATGTTGTAATAACGGTGATTGTTGCCTTTGCAATTGGATTGTTAATATTGAAGATGAAAAAATGAATGAAATAAAAATATTCTTCTGCGGATTAAAGCAGGGTTTCAGGAATTTTTCACACATAATAACCAGCATAGTTAATTTTGTTTTTCTGCTTATAGTTTACATATTAGGAATCGGCCCCGTCTCGATAATAAGCAAAATCCGCGGCAAACATTTCATTGACTTGAAAAAAAGCGGCTCTTCATGGGTCAAGAGGGACTTGAAGAAAAGGCCTATAGAAGAATACTACAGGTCGTTCTAAAATGCACATACTTGGAATTTCCTGCTATTATCACGACGCTGCAGCATGCCTAATAAAAGACGGCAGGATAGTTGCTGCAGCAGAGGAAGAAAGATTTACAAGATTAAAGCATGACACAAGCTTTCCGATAAATGCAATAAACTATTGCTTAAAAGAAGCTGGAATAAAAGGAAAAGACCTCGATTATGTTGGGTTTTATGAAAAGCCTCTTCTGAAATTTGAAAGGTTATTAAGCCAGCATCTGGAAATGTTTCCAAGGTCATATTGGAGTTTTTTCAAAGCTCTTCCATCATGGATAAATGAAAAATTACGCGTTCCTGGAACAATAAGAAAAAAGCTCGGCTACAACGGAGAAATTATTTTTGTCGAGCATCACATGGCTCACGCAGCAAGCTCGTATCTTGTCTCTCCATTCAATGAGTCAGCAGTATTGACTATTGATGGAATAGGTGAATGGGCTACAACAACGCTTGGAGCTGCAAAAGGAAATGGCATTACAATAATTAAGGAAATACAATTTCCGCATTCTCTTGGATTGCTGTACAGCGCCGTGACAGCGCATCTTGGCTTCAAAGTCAATGACCATGAATATAAAGTAATGGGGCTTGCTCCTTACGGAAAGCCAGCCTATTATGACAAGTTCAAAAAAATAATAAAAATGAATGATGACGGAAGCTATCGCCTTGACATGAGCTATTTTGTCTATCATTACAAGATGACAATGCCCAGCAATAAATTCATGAATGAATTTGGGCCCACAAGGAAAAGATTTGAGGAGGTTGGGCAGAGGCACAAGGACATTGCAGCTTCATTGCAAAAAATAACTGAAGAATATCTGTTCAAATTAGCTAATCATCTTTATGACATCACAAAGCAGAAAAATATCTGCATTGCCGGAGGTGTTGCATTAAATAGCGTTGCGAACGGCAAGATTTTAAGAAATACAAAATTCAAAAATATTTATATCCAGGCTGCTGCAGGCGATGCAGGGACTTCACTTGGAGTTGCATTCTACATCTACAACACGATTCTAAATAAAAAAAGAGTTTACGTGATGAATGATGCTTACCATGGCCCTGGATTTTCAGCAGATTACATAAGAAATTTTTTGAATAAAAACAAGGTAAATTACAGAGAGTTCAAAAATGAAAGTGAGCTAATAAAGGAATCAGCAAGCCTGATTTTTGAAAATAATGTCATAGGCTGGTTTCAGGGCAGGATGGAATGGGGTCCAAGAGCGCTTGGAGCAAGAAGCATCTTGTCGAATGCATGCAACCCCGAGATGAGGGACATTCTTAATTTGAAAGTCAAGCACCGTGAATTATTCAGGCCCTTTGCGCCTGTTGTGACTGAAGAAGACGCTTATGATTATTTCGAGGCAGATAAGCCGATTCCTATTCCTGCAGATTTCATGCTTATGGTTTATCCCGTCAAAAAAGACAAAAGAAAGCTGATTCCTGCCGTTACGCATGTGGACGGAAGCGGAAGACTGCAGACAATCAGGAAACTGCAGAACCCAAGATATTACGGCTTGATAAAAGAATTCGAAAAACTTAGCAAAGTGCCGATCCTGATTAATACCTCATTCAACATAAGGGGGGAGCCGATTGTCTGCACTCCTGAAGATGCATACAAGTGCATGATGGGTACAGGCATAGATTATCTTGTTATTGACCAGTTTTTGATTGCAAGAAGCGACAACCCAAAAGACATGTGGGACAGTGAAAAGTATGCCAACGACTAATTTTCGAAAATTTAATAAATAATTGATATAAACTAATCATGATGGCAAAGAAAAGCAGCAAAAGATTTTATCTTATTTCGGACTTATGGAGCTTTATGAAAGAGAGAAAAAAATGGTGGCTCCTTCCAATTGTCATAATTCTCCTATTAGTCGGAATGTTAATTGTTGTAGGACAAAGTTCTTCCCTGTCACCTTTCATATATGCCTTGTTCTAAATTTATATGCAAAAGAAGCAATCTGAATGGGAATGGCAGTGGAACAAAAATTATGAATACAACCGGTGGATTTTTACAGAATGGATTCATCCGATAAAGCTTAAAGATTTCAAAAACAAGGAAGTTCTTGACTGCGGATGCGGAGGCGGGCATCAGCTGAATTTTATCGCGCCTTACTGCAAATCTGCAGTTGGCATTGATTTTAATTCAAGTGATATAGCAAGAAAGAATAATAAGCACAATAAGAACATTAAGGTAATTGAAGGCGACATTGCAACAATAAGCATTGCCCAAAAATTCGATATTGTTTATTCTATAGGGGTTTTGCATCATACTGACAATCCAATGGCTTCTTTCAATAACATAAAGAAGTTTGCCAAAAAAAACGGCAAAGTCATAATCTGGGTTTATTCATGGGAGGGTAATTTTCTTAACAGGATTATTCTTGAGCCTCTTAAAAAGTTATTTTTTCTAAAGCTTAACAAGAAAATACTGTGGGTAATTTCAAATTTTATGACTGCATTGCTGTACATCCCAATTTACACCATTTACCTGCTTCCCTTAAAATTTCTTCCATTTTACGAATACTTTGGCAATTTCAGAGTGCTTGGATTTGAAATGAACGGGCTTAACGTCTTCGATAAATTAAATGCGCCTCAAACCTTTTTCATTAAAAAGGAAACAATAAATAAATGGTTCAACAGCAATGAATTCTCATATGTCCATATGTCGCATTACAAGGGCGTGAGCTGGCGCGCCTCTGGAACAAAGAAATAAATTTCTATAAATTTAAATAATGTGATATATTCCCAAAACCAATGGCAATACTGGTAACAGGGGCAGCAGGCTTCATAGGCAGCACAGCTGCAAAAGAGCTGCTGAAAAACGGAAATGATGTAATAGGAGTTGATAATTTTAATGATTATTATAATCCAAAGTTCAAGGAAGAAAATATAAAAGATTTAAAAGTTAAATTCTACAGGGAGGATATCAGGGATTACTCAAAGCTTGAGAAAATATTTAATGAAAATAAAATAAATAAAATTGTCCATCTGGCTGCAATGGTGGGTGTTAGGCCAAGCATTGAAAATCCTTTTATTTATGAGGAAGTGAATGTAAAGGGCACTTTAAATCTGCTTGAGCTTGCAAAAAAGAATAATGTTAGCAAATTTGTTTTTGCATCAAGCTCCAGCGTCTATGGCGACAGGGACAAGGTTCCTTTTTCAGAAGATGATGCCACAAATTCTCAAATTTCGCCTTACGCTGCGACAAAAAAAGCAGGAGAGCTTCTTTGCTATACCTATAGTTCGCTTTACAAAATTCCAACAATATGCTTAAGATTTTTTACGGTATACGGCCCCTGCGGAAGGCCTGACATGGCCCCTTACAAGTTTGTTGACAGGATTGCTCATGGGCAGGAAATAGAGATGTTTGGTGATGGGTCAACAAGAAGAGACTATACTTTTGTTGGAGATGTTGTTTCAGGAATTTTGAAAAGCGTAGATGCTGATGTAAATTACGAAATAATAAACCTCGGCTGCGGAAATCCAGTCAAGCTGAAGGATTTTATAAGCTCAATTGAGAAAAATCTCGGCAAAAAGGCAAAGATATTGCAGAAAGAAATGCAGCCGGGCGATGTAAAGCAGACTTACGCTGACATCTCAAAGGCAAAAAAGCTCCTCGGCTACATGCCAAAAACTAAAATTGATGAAGGGCTAAAAATATTCTGCGAATGGTTTATGGAGAATAGGTTTAATAAGTAGAAAATTTATAAATTTACTAATATGTTGTCATATGGCGAATAATAAAGATTTACAAATATTTGGAACCGTTTTGTTTATAATTCTTCTCTCAATAACTATATTGGTTGGTAATTTAGAGTACTTTTTAATAACATTACTATCGTTATTATTAATTGTGGTAACAATCCATCTATTAAATTACAAAAGTCCAAAATCAAGATTTATTATATACATTAAAAAATTCTTGGAATTTTTGAAATATTTTTTAAGGAAATCGCTTCCTTTCTTTTGATGGTACCTAAAGTCAAAATTTTTTCAATACAAAAATCAATTCATAGTTTAAAAAATATAATCTTAAATCCTAAAACCTTTGTCTTCCTCAACAAACACTTTGTGCCAGATGTTGAACATTCCAAGGCTCCATATTTGCCTTCCGTAGTATAATTTTGAGCTGTTGTACCTGTCAAATATTTTTTTAATATATTTTTTCTCAAACAATTTGGAATTTACAGGCTCCTGAAGCAAATCAAAAAAATAATCTTTCATTCCCTTTTCAAACCACTCTTCAAGCGGCATGTGGAACGGCTGCTTTTTCCTGTGGATTATTTCCTTTGGCAGATAATTTCTCAAAGCCTTTTTCAGGATGTATTTTGTAGTATTTCCACTTAATTTCATTGATGACGGAATTCCAAAGGAATATTCAACAAGCCTGTAATCCAAATAAGGAACTCTTGCCTCAATGCTCCACGCCATGCACATCTTGTCAGGCTTCATCAGCAAATCCTCAGGAAGATAATTCTTTGCGTCAAAATAAGTCATCTGCGATACAAAATCGCCTCTGGAAAAATATTTCTTATTTATGGAATCATAATGTGAATCGAAATTGAACTTAAGCAGCTCTTTTTTCTCATCATCATCAAATATAGCCAATACATCTGCATATGCCTTTGCCCTGTTGGAATTCACGTCAATAAGCATCTTGCCCAGCCTGTTGAACATCTGGTGGCCTGTTGCAGAGGAATACTTGTAAATCTTGTCAAGCAAGGGCTTTGGCACAAGCTTTATCGAATGAGATATGGCTTTTTTTATTGACTTGGGAATGTGCCTCATCTTATAGCCCATATTCAAAAACCTGTACTGGTCATATCCTGCAAACAGCTCATCGCTTCCGTCGCCCGTCAAAATCACAGTAACGCTTTTCTTAGCTTCTTTTGAAAGGTAATAGACGGGAATTGCCGCAGGGTCGCACATTGGCTCGTCAAGATGCCATGCTATCTTTGGCAGGTCTTTAATTATATCAGTGTTTATTGTTATCTCTTTATGCCTAGTTCCAAAATAATCAGAGACTTTTTTTGCATATTCAAGCTCGTTTCCGGTTTTGTCATGCTCAAATGCAAGAGAATAGCTGCTTATGTCATCAGAGAAATTTTTCATCATTGCGACAATGCTTGACGAGTCTATGCCACCGCTCAGATAAACACCAAGTGGAACATCGCTTATCAGCCTCTTTTCAACAGAATCTTTTAATAAATTTATAATCTCTTTTTCTGCAGCATTTTCATCCAGGTTTTTAATTTCCAAAGGGATGTCCCAGTATTGTTTTATCTGCAGCTTAGAAGTTTTAAGGTTAAGAATAATGAAATGACCCGGTTCCAGTTTTTTGATTTCATTGAATATTGTCAACGTGGAAGGGATATACCTATAAGTTAGGTAATAGCTTAATGCATCGCGGTTGAGGCTTCTTTTTATGCTTCTGTCCTTCAAAATCGCTTTTAATTCTGACGCAAAAATAAATTTTTTCCCGTCATAATAATAATAAAGCGGCTTTAAACCGAGCCTGTCCCTTGAGATGAAAAGAATTTTCTTTTTGGAATCATATAATGCAAAGCCCCAAAAGCCGTTGAATTTGCTCAGGCATTCTATACCATACTCTTCATAGGAATGCACAATAACCTCAGAATCAGTATTTGACTTAAAAGAATGTTTCTTCTCAAGATTTTTTTTTATATCCAAAAAGTTGAATATTTCCCCGTTAAATACGAGCGCGATGGATTTATCTTCATTGTAAATGGGCTGGTTGCCTGCCTTTGACAGATCTATTATGCTTAATCTCCTGCTTCCAAGCGAAATTCCTTTGTCAGAATAATGGCCAGCGGCATTTGGGCCTCTGTGTTTTATCTCATCAGTCATGCTTTTCAGAAGCTTTTTGTCCTCAAAATTGAAGCCGCAGATTCCGCACATTTTTTTAAAGAGATGTCCTTTTTATTATAAGCTCGGCCAAAATTCCGAGAAAAGCTATCTGTATGGCGGCAAGGATAGCCATTGCCCCGCCCAAACCGAAAGCTCCTGTAAGCATGAAGTCTTTTATCAGTTTTAGCACCCCTGTAATAAATATCAGCAGGCTTATCGGTATGAAAACATTCAGAGGCTTGAAGAAAATTGTAAGCCTCAAAATCAAATTTGTAAATCCTATGAAATCTTTTATAGGATGAATTGCTGATTTGCCCTCCCTTTGGTAATAGTTTATTGGAATATACTTTACTTTGTACCCGTTGGTAAGGCATATCATCGTCATTGTTGTTGTGAATGAAAAACCGTCAGGAAAAAGGTTGAAATATT
Source organism: uncultured Methanosarcinales archaeon (assembly GCA_964396095.1). Lineage (GTDB taxonomy): Archaea > Nanobdellota > Nanobdellia > Woesearchaeales > GW2011-AR4. The sequence continues at coordinate 50,397 of CAYNCK010000017.1, read as the reverse complement.
TTATTGCAATATCTCTCTTGAAAATCCTGAAGCCCGAATTCAGGTCCGGTATTTTTGTTTTGGCGAGGTATTCTGCAAAATGATTAAGGAACCATTTGGCGGGCCTGCGAAAAAATGGTATTTTGACGTGCTTGCCTGTCCTTGCCCCAACAACCATATCATTGTCTTTCAGCTCTTTTATGAGCTTTGGAATGTCTTTAATTGGATATGTTCCGTCAGCATCGGTAATTATGATATACTCTGACTTTGATTTTTTTATTGCGGACTTCAATGACGCCCCATATCCAAGATTTGAGGCATTTTCAATCACGCTTATTCCTTTAATTTTTTTGAGAATGCTGTTAGTCCTGTCCTTTGACCCGTCATCAACAGCAATAATCTCAAAATCATGGCTTTTATTTATTACAGATTTTATCTCCTCAATAGTGCTGTGAATGGACTTCTCTTCATTATAAGCAGGCACAACAATGCTGATTCTTGGCATAAAACTTGTGGTTTATTCCATGTTTATAAATGTTATTTCCTTGGCATATGATAGCAAAATATTTAAATGAACCTTACCTAGCAAAACAAAGACAAAATGTCGGATGTTATTCTTATAAACCCAAGGCAGCCATATCTAGATTTCGGGGATGATATGGGAATTCATGAGCCGTTAGGCTTGATGCAGCTCGGGAGCCATCTTATAGAGCACGGCATTTCTGCAAGGCTGATTGATGCCAATGCAATTAATTTGCCCAATGAAAAAATAGAGATGCCTGAGGGCACAAAACTTGCCCTTATCAGCGTCAACACAGTCATGTTTCCTGTTTCAATCAAGATAGCAAAGGCAATAAAAGAAAAGCACCCCGATATTTTTGTAATTGCCGGCGGGTCGCATTTTATGTCAATGCCGCATACTTTGGAAGGGACGCCATTTGACTGCGCATTTGGGGGAGCTGAAGCTGACAGTATAATAGTGCCGTTGGCCAGCAAAATCCTAAAGGAAGGAAAAATAGACTATTCTACCCAAGGGCTTATCTATATGGATGGCAGGAAGCTTGTAAAAAATCCTAACCCTCCTTTTATAATTCAGGAAGATATGGATAAAATTCCGCATCCATACAAATACGCAAAGGAAATAGGGTTTGACATGGGCTTGTATAAAGGATATGCCAACACTGCAATTTACGGCAAGGGAAAATATGCAACAGTAATGACCTCAAGGGGATGCATCTACAAATGCACTTTCTGCCTCGAGGCAGAGGTGTTCAACAGGACATTCAGATTTCATTCCGCGAAGTATGTGTATCACATGCTTCTGGACTGCGAAAAATTGGGGGCAAAGGAATTTTACTTCATGGATTCTGAGTGGAGCATAGCAAGGCAAAGGAACATGGAGCTCATGAAAATGATGGTTGACGGCAAGAAAGACTGGAGATGGGAATGCCTGACAAGAGCTACAGACTACACCTACAGCACCATTGAATATCCTAAATTGATGAAAAAAGCCGGCTGCATCTCAACAATAAACGGCGTTGAAAGCGGCTCTGACGAGACTCTTAAAAAGATTAAAAAGGCCGCAACCAAAGATGATTACAGGAGGGCTTTCAAGATATTGAGGGAATGCGGAATAGAGAGAAGGGCTTCATTTATCATGGGATTTCCCTGGGAGACGGAAAAAGACCTGAATGACACGCTGAATTTTGCAATTGAGCTTGATCCCGATTTTGTATACTTCCAAATATTCGCCCCTTACATGGGAACTCCTTTGTATGAAGACGCTAGAAACTACATGATATATGATGCAGAGAGCGATTTCAGCCAGTGGTGGCAGCACAGCATTGTCGGCGGCAAGGTTATTGTGAAGACAGACACACTTACCCCGGAAGACATAACGAGGATAAATGCAGAAGCATACAAGAAATTCTATTTCAGGCCTTCGTTCATTGCAAGGCAGTTTTTAAGAAGCATCAACAAGCCTTACAGGCTGAAAATGATGGCAAAGAACGGCATTACGCTTTTGAAGCAGGTTATGAAAAGAAGCAACTTCAAGTCTGAAATAAAAATTGGAGTGCCCGAGTCTTCTTAAAAAAATTATCTTTATAAATTATTTCTAATTTAATTTGTACAAATAAATTCCATCGTCCTCAAATAAAAGTTTTCCATGATTCCTTAGCGATTCGTTCATCATTGAAATAATCTCTTCTGTGTACCTGGGGGGCTGGTTCGGATTGTGTATTGCAGCATATTGGATTCTTGTGTTGACAAAGACATGAGTTATTCCTAATCTTTTGAGCTCAGTATGCATATCCTCGGAATTTGCAAACTTTGAATAATCAACAACTTTCTGCAGCAATGGATCACCAACTACATAGTCAAAATTGCTGAGGTAGCCCCTGTATTCCCTGAACAAAAGCAATTTTGAATTTTTTGGCAGATTTTCATTTGCATACTTGAACACGTTGTAGCCGTTGTAGTCTTTCAGGCTGTTATAGAATGACTGCTCTGATTCAATGCCAAAAGCATAAGGAATCCTTACAGAATTTGCACCGTACCACAGCGCAAGGTTGAAAACCAATGATGAAACAAGAAGCACAGCGACGAAATAATTAATATTTTTAATTTCAAGCAGCGAGTCAATAACCGCACCTGAGGCAACAGCCAGCATTGGATAAATCATAAGATACCTTATGACCTGGGGCCCAAAATACCACATGACAAAAAAAGCTCCAGAATAAAAAAGCAATATCCGGATAGTTTCATGGATTTTTTTTGCAAAAACCAGCAATGGGACAAAAGCAAAGAACAATATGCCAAATCCGAGAAGCATCCCGTAGCTTGAGCTGTGCATTGTTATATCCCAGAATTTTGGGAGGAAATTGGCGAATGTTCTCATGCCGACAGAATCCAAAAAATTAGAATCAACATCAATTTTTACCGAATATAGATTATTTATCTTAAAAAAAGAATTGCCGTAAGGATAGAAAGGATTTCCGGTGTTTATGTAGCTCTTTACATACCACGGGCTTGCAATCAAAAATGCAATCAGGAAAAACAATCCAATATTTGATACAGTTCCAAATAAATTCTTTTTCCTTTTAAAATACAAGCTATAAGCAAGCAATAAGAAAATTGAAGGCAACGAATAAATTGCAGTGTGCTTGGAAGCAAGAGCTAATCCAGTCATGGCAGCACTTAAAAAAAGCCAATTTTTATTTCCTGAATTGTGGCAAATTAAGAATGCATAAAATCCCATGAAAATGTAAAACGCAACACCAATATCCGTATAGGTTGAGCTTATATGGCTCGAAACCATTGGCATTGTATAATACGCAAGAGCTGCAAACAGGGATGCTCTTAATGAAAAATATCTTCTGGAAAATGAAAAAATCGCAAAAGCCAGCAATGTCCCATAGCCAAACATGAATAATTTTGACAGCGAGGCATTTCCAACAACAAGCCCGATTGCAAAAAGCATGTTTATATTGAAGGGATAATTTGACCTAAATTCATAATCAACAGGCATTATACTGTGGTGCAATGCATAGATTTTCGGCAGGGCAATGTTATAAGTCATTTCATCCCAAAGGTAAGGTGGAGAAAGGCTTGCAATCAGGTTCAAAATCACAAACATGAAAAATATTATTATTAAAATAAGATTAATGCCGATTTTTAATTTTTTAATTTGGGCTATTTTTAATTTAAGCCCATTGGCAAAAAATCTTATCTCTTTGAAGGAAAATAATAATATTGCAATTATCAATATCAAAAAAATATTTTTGTAAAGCATCCCTGCCAGGCCAAGAAATAAGGCGGCAAATGAAAAAATTCCAAAGCCTATTGCAGAAGAAAATACTGCGGTTTCCAGGAAATTTGCCTTAACTTTTAATATGTCAAATATTTTATTTCCAAGAGAAAAAGCCGATATGAATATAGCCGCAAAATAGACAAGTTGTATCATTTTACACCAGCGGGAGCAAATTTTTTATCTCATTGTAATAGTAGAATGAAAAAACTGCTATAAGCCATGCTATTATAAGGATACTAACCCAAAAATTTTTTCTTATATGCATTTTGAAACGGCGTGATAAAATTATTTTATGCATTATTGGATTTGCAATGCTTTTCTATTTCAATTTTTTGAATTGGAGATATGGCTGAATTCAGCATTTTATCAATGAAGTTCCCGGTGCCGAAATTTCTGCATATCATCTCCCAAAGCCCCAAAAGTGATGTTTGCAACTCGTTGCCATTAATAAATTTGCTAGAGTATTGCCCAATCCCTTTTAAATTATTTATTTTATATAGCCATACAGATGTTCCACCATTGTAAATAAATTCCTTTACAAGTGTGCCATGGCTTAATACAAATCTGTAATAATCATTATCAAATTCTAACTTCCTGTTTTGCTCAGCCGCAACTGGATTGCTAAACAATGTTGACTTGCCCTCCATTGGAGAATTTTCCAGCACTGTAGTATTGCCGTATAAAAATGCGAAAACAACAAGGTCATCTTTATTCAGCCTGCTTAGGTTTCCTGAAACATCTACCGGCCTCGAAATATGCGTTTGAAGCTGCCGGTTTCTTATATATCCGGAATGAACCTTTACAGAGCTGTCATAATTTTTTTCTATGTAATCCCCGACTTTGCTCCAAACATCAAAATCGTGCATTTTATAAATCAAAAAAATGGACCATAAAAATGTTCCGATAAGCAGGATGCATAAAATCTTATTTAATGAGCCGCTGAAATATCCTGAGCCTGCACCAATAATGAACCTTGACAATAGAATTATCAGGAATGGATAGATGACAAGCTGGTGCCTGGAGAATCTTCGCTGCTGCACAGTTATAATGATAAAAAAAATCAAAACAATTATCGAAATCATCAAATCCTCGCGTTTTTTATTCCGCAAAAGCAAGTATAAAAATGCAAAAGGCAATATGAAATACAAAAACGGCGAAATCCCGTCAAAAAGCACGGCAATATGGTAATAGAATGGGTTTCTCGACTCTGTTGTCTGCTGGAATATCACAAAAAAGAAATTATGTATTACATAAACGAGCCTTGGAAACCCTCCAAAAGAAACAACCACCGCCAAAAACAGTATTACAGCAATGATATTTATGAAAATTGCATATTTCAAATATTTGTTGAAATATTTTCTTTCTTTGATGAAAGAATATGACAAAACAAACAGCCAGTAAAGCCCGAGCACAGGTAATGAATTATACCTTGTCAATAACGTAGCTCCAATAAAAACTCCTGCAGCTATTACCGATAAAATTTCTTTTTTTCCTTTAAGCTTTTTTTTAATTAAATATTCAACTAAAAAAACTGACGATATTGTGAAAAACATTGATAACGAATAGCCAAAAGCCAGCCTGCTGTAAATGACAGTCAAAGGGGCAACCGCAAAAATCAAGGCAGAGACAACTGCAGTTTTCCTCCCGTACCATAATTTTGCCAAAAAATATACGACAAAGACGGCAAGCGTGCCGAAAAATGCATCCACAATTCTTACGGAAAATTCTTTCACTCCAAATAAAGCTGCAGGAACTGACATCAGCATCATGAATAAAGGCGGATGCCCAAAAAGATACAGGTAAGAATAATCATGCGATGCAACAAAATCCTTTATTGACATTGCCTGAATTGCCTCATCAAAATAAAAGTCAGGCTTTCCTATGGAATAAAATCTCAAAATTAATGAAATAATTCCCAGCGCAACCAGAAAAAACAATTCGTATTTTTTCTTGTTTTTAGGCTTGATTTGCATAATTGCAGTGGAACTAAATATCATTTATAATATTTATGCCCGAATAGTTTATCAGAACTCACATGCTGTTGCTTGCAAAGGCAAACTTGGCGCTGTAATAAATGTCCCTAAATGAGAGCATATTGAATATATTGTATATTCTTCTCGGCTTGAGATAGTATCCCCTATAAGCTTTTTTAAAGACTTCCTGCATGTCTTCCCTGCCTACAAGCTTCGGATGATAGTTAAGCGTATCAACATGAGTTCCAACATCTTTGAATTGGTTTTCTGACAGCATGCCGTTAGCCTTTACCTCATCATAAATGGGGGTTCCTTCAATTGGAGTGTATCTTGCAAACTGAACAAAATCTGTATCTAAATCATTTGCAAAATCTATGGTTTTTTGTATATCTTCCTTTGTCTCCCATGGAAGGCCAAGGATGTATAATGCAAATGTCTTGATGTCAAGCTCCTTGCACCATTGGACTGCAAGCTTGACCCTGTCCAAAGTAAATCCTTTTTGTATCCTGTCGAGCGTTTCCTGCTTTCCGGATTCAGGCGCAACAGCAATAAGCCATACCCCAGCTTCCTTGAGCTTTGCCAATAATTCCTTGTCAACCTTGTCTACCCTAATTCCGTTCTTCAGCTGCATTTTTACCTTTATCTTCCTGTCAAGTATTTCCTGCGCAATATCCCATGCCCTTTGCCTGTTAAGTGTAAAATTATCATCTGCTATCCATATTTCTTTAACCCCTAATTTTTTAACCTGCCATTCAATCTCATCCACAACATTCTTTACGCTTCTTTGCCTCCATACACCTTCTCTTGCATAGCAAAAAGTGCATTTTGCAGGGCAGCCTCTTGATGTTGAAATGCTTGAAACAGGAAATGCCTTCTTAATGGGCAAATTATATTTTCTTATTGGTACTTTGTCCAAAGCTGGGAACGGCAATGTATCCAGATTCATCACCAATGGCCTGTCGCCTGTGTAGAGGACTTCCTCTCCTGCTTTGTAGAGTATTCCTTTGACAGAAGAAGGATCATCAGATGTCAGATAGTCGTAAATTGTAAGCTCCCCTTCCCCAATTATTACTGCATCAACTCCGTATTCCAAAATCCAGTGCCTTCCTCTGTGAGGAACTTGCGGCCCTCCTACCAAAATTTTCTGGTTTTGGCCGTTTGCCCTTATTTCTTTTATGTAAGTGGCTGTGTTTTCCACGTTTGCTATATTGACTGCAATGCAAATCACGTCATATTTGCTGAAATCTGGGTCATCTTTCTGTACATGGCAATCTATAACATCTGTCGGTACGCCTTTGGATTCCAGATAAGCTGCAATGCTCAGCAAGCCCAAAGGGGGCAAAGTATTAAGAAAAGCCTGTTTTCTCACCGGAGTTGGGAAAATCATTAAGACTTTTGGAACTTTAGCAAATGTTTTATCGATGACCACGTTTTACAATACTTAAGAATAGTTTAATAAACTTTCGTATGAAATCAAGCTTAACCCAATCTTTTCTCTATCTTGTATTTTGACTCATCCCTGTTGGAATAATACAGTCTTATCATTATCTCTCCAAGAAATCCCATGACTATGAACTGTATTCCCAGAATGGTCATTAAAGATCCTAACAACACCAATCCAGTTAATGATAGTATTCCATCCCTGAAAACGTGAAAAATTAAATTGGATATGGCAATGAAAACGCCGGAAATAATCGTAACCAATCCTATAGAGCCGAAAAAATGCAGCGGCCTCAAAGAATATGACGACCAGAATTTTATGAACATTAAATCTAAAAGCCCTTTAACAAGCCTCAAATAATTGTATTTTGATTTTCCGTAAAGCCTTTTTCTGTGATTTACTTTTACTTCCCCTATTTTTGCGCCCCTCAGCTGAAGTATGCTTGTTATGTACCTGTGCATTTCCCCGTAAAGCTCCACTCCGTCAAGAAGCTCTTTTCTGTAAATTTTAAGCGAACATCCTGCATCATGGATATTGTCCTCTATGATATTCCTCCTTATGAAATTTGAAATTGATGAATAGAATTTTTTTGAAAGCACATCCTGCCTGTTATACCTCCATCCTGAAACGACATCATAGCCTTTTTTAATCTCGTCCATCAGTTTTTTTATGTCTCTTGGGTCATTCTGCAGGTCACAGTCCATTGTTACTACAAATTCACCCTTTGCCTGCTTGAAACCAACGTACCATGAAAATGTCTGGCCGAAATTTCTTTTTAGCTTTATTACTTTCACAGTATTTTTATTTGAATTGTAAATTTTTTCCAGAATTTTGAAGCTTGAGTCGTTGCTTCCGTCATCTATGAATATTATCTCATAGGATTTTTTTATAGCAGCCATTGAAGATTTTATTTCCCTGAATAGCTTGTCAAGGCTTTGCTCCTCATTATAGCAAGGAATGACTATGCTGATTTTAGGCTTTTTCATTTTATTGTTGTAATTCTCACTTGTTTTTAAACCCTTTCCACGCTTCTAAAAACTCGTTAATTGACTCGTCAGTCTTCGGGTTCTTTGCCATTGTGTACAAAAACTGCGGAGGAATTGTAAGGATATGGGCTCCTGCAAGGCCTGCTTCTATAATCTGCATCAGGTGCCTTATGCTGCCAACAATTATTTTTGTCTTTACGTTTGAAACTTCAAACATCCTGACAGTGTCTTCGACAACCTTTTTTGGGTCATACCCCATGTCCCCTATTCTTGAATAGAACAGGCTTGCAAACTCCGCTCCTGATTTTGCAGCCAAAGTAGCCTGGCCAACGGACATGCACGCTGTGACGTTTGTCTTTATTCCCTCTTCCTTCAAAATTTTTGTGGCCTTCAGCCCGGGAATTCCCATTGGAACCTTGACAATGACATTTTTCCCCCATGAAGCGTATTTTCTTCCTTCAGTAAGCATCTCATTCAGGTCATTTGTTGTCACCTCAACGCTTACAGGGCCATTTACAATTTTGATTATTTCTTTTGTGTTTGCTTCAAAATCTTTTCCTTTCTCCATTGATGCAATCTTGGGGTTTGTTGTGCACCCATCCACAATTCCCCAGCTTATTATTTCTTTTATTTCCTCAACATTTGCCGAATCAACGAAGATTTCCATTTTTACATCACCTTTACCAAGTTTTCAATTTCTGAAATTCCTATGTTTCCATCAACCATTAAAGTTTTGCAGCCCGCTGATTTTCCTGCAGCCATGTCATAATCATTGTCTCCGATAAGCCATGAATTTTTCACGTCAATGTTGAAATCTATTGCTGCTTTTTCAATCAATCCTGTCTTGGGCTTTCTGCACACGCAGTTTTCTTCAGGAAGATGCGGGCAGTAATAAAACCCGTCAATTTCAAAATCATTTTTCAGCTTCTCGTTTATTTTCTCAAGGTTTTCTTTTTTAATTATTCCCCTGTTTATGCCTGACTGATTTGAAACAATTATTACAAGATAGCCTTTCTTTTTCATGATGCTTATGATTTCCTTTACTTTTGGCAGGTAAATTAATTCGTCAGTATTTTTCACCCATTCCTTTACAGGCACTTTCTTGTTTATTATGCCGTCCCTGTCCAAAAATATTGCTTTATTCATTGTAGTTTTTTATTTTTTCAAGCAAACAAAAAGTTATCAAATGCTCAAGCACAAGATGAAAAGATTCCACTTGAGGAGTTGAATTAAAAGGCACAACAACGCAGATGTCAGCGAGGTCATTCATTGCCCCTCCGTCAAAACCGCTGAAGCCGATTGCTGTTCCGCTGTTGTCTTTTGCATACTGCAATGCTTTCAGAAGATTCTGAGACCACATTCCTGCTTTGTCCTTTCCTGATCCTCCGTGCACGCTGAATGCAATTGCAACATCTCCTTTTTCAAAATGATTTTTTAATTGCTCGACATAAATTTCATTCCACCCGTCATCGTTTGTCAAAGCGCTGACAAGAGGTATATTGTCATTCAATCCCATTACCTTGAATCTTTTCTTTCCGTTTACAATGGTAACTTTTGACAAATCGCATGTGAAATGAGTTGCAGTTGATGCGCTTCCTCCGTTTCCCATGATGAAAACTTTGTTTCCGTTTTTCCATGCATTGAACAAAGCATCAATGACTTCGTTAATCTTGTCTTTCGGAATATTCTCTATGATTTCTTTCATTTCACCAAAATATTTGTTTATGAAGATTGCATTTTCCATGAAATCACCTTACGCGTTGAATAATACTTTTGAGCCGTCAAAATCAAATTTGAAATCAAGCTCTTTTAATCCTGAATTAGTCATTGCTTTTCTGAATTCTTTTTGATTTTTTTCGCAGTAAAACATAAAAAACCCCCCGCCTCCTGCACCCATTACTTTTCCTCCGATTGCGCCGTTTTCAATCGCAAGATTGTACCATTTGTCAATCTGCGGGTTTGTCATCTTTTTTGACAAAGTTTTTTTTGTTTCCCAATGAACATTAAGCCATTCCCCAAATCTTCTTGTATCGCCGTGCTCAAGCGCTTTTTTTATGTCTATTCCGATTTGTTTTATCTGGTTCATTCCTTCAATTGATGTGTCTGATTTTTCAGCGGTTTTTTTCTGGTCAGCCAAAACTTCAGAAGCTTCCCTTGTTATGCCGGTGTAGAAAAGAAATAAATTTCTTTGAAGCTCTTCTATAGTATCCTGTGTTATGTCCAACCTGCTTGCTATTACTTTTCCTTTTTGGTTGATTTCCATCTGCAAGAAGCCACCATAAGCTGCAGCATACTGGTCCTGCTTGCCGATTGGCTCTTTAAGGATTTCAATGTCTATCTTGCAGGCCTCTTCTGCAAGATTTGCAACAGAAACAAACTCTCTTTTATATGAATGAAGGGCATTTAAAAGGCCTACTAAGAAACTGCTTGAGCTTCCCAAACCTGACCTTGCAGGAACATCTGCAATGCTTGTAATTTCCAAATGATCATGGATGTTAAGCAGCCTTAAAGCCTCTCTAATCCTTGTATGCTTGATTTCCTCTATGTTTTTGATGTTTTCAATCTGTGAGTATTTTAACAAACTTTCCTGGTAGAACTTTCTTTCGTGCAGTGTTATGTATATATACTTGTTAATCGTTGCAGTTAACAGAAAACCCTTGTTTTTAGTGTAATAGAAAGGCAAATCGGTTCCGCCTCCGCCAATCGGAAGCCTCAAAGGTGTTTTTGTGACAATCATAGCTCTTTAGGTAAAAATAACTGATATATAAATCTTGTGTAGAAAAGTTTATAAATAGGAGAAAATATTTTGAAACCATGAGAGCAATGATACTTGCAGCCGGCTTTGGGGAAAGGCTAAGGCCTCTTACTCTTAAACTGCCAAAGCCTTTGCTTCCCGTTCTTGGAAAGCCGCTCATACAGCACAACATAGAATGGCTTAGAAAAAATGGCATAAATGAAATTGCCTTGAATCTGCATCATCTTCCGCATAAAATAACCTCATTCCTTGGAACTGGCTCAAAATTTGGAGTTAAGATAACTTATTCTTATGAAAAAGAGATTTTAGGAACTGCAGGAGGGGTTAAAAAGCTTGAAGGTTTCTTTGATGGAACTTTTCTTGTTTATTATGGCGACAATATAACCAATTTGGATATTGGAAATCTTTTGGAATTTCATAAACATAAAAAAGCAGTTGCAACAATCTGCCTGCATCCGATAAAGAAAAAAGAGCTTAAAGAAGCAAGCATTATTGAACTGTCAAAAGAAAACAGGATACTGCGCTTCATAGAAAAGCCCGATTCATCAACAATAAAAAAATTAATTAAGAAAAATTCAAAAAACATTTTCTATTCGAATGCAGGAATTTACATGCTTGAACCTTCTGTTTTAAAATTCATAGAAAAAAATAAATTTTCAGATTTCGCAAAAGACGTTTTCCCAAAACTTTTAAAATCCAGGCAGAAGATTTACGGCTATCCTTTGAAAGACTGCTATTGGCACGAGCTGGGCACTTTACAGAAATACAAAAATGTTATAAAGAAACTGATAAAACAAAAATGGAGATAATTTAAATTATTAATTGATATAAAATAAATTGGCGAGGCTTGAGCGACTGTAAACCGAGCGAAAGCCGAGCACAATCTATTGCGAGCGAAGCGAACGGATTTAATAAAAAATAATCTAAATTTATATATAATTACATGTTTAACCTGCAGTTTGCCTGGACAATAGGGCAAATACAATAAAATAAAAATTCATTAACTATTTAATAAACACCAAGTAAAATAATAATTTAAAAAACAAAAAATGAACCCAAAGATTTCAATCGTAATCCCGAACTATAATTCATCCAAGACGATTGGAGAATGCCTTGAAGCAGCTACAAATATTGATTACAATAATTACGAAGTCATCGTTGTTGATGACGCTTCAACAGACAATTCTGTAGATATTATAAAAAAATTCAGATGCAAATTAATTAAATTAAACAAGAACCAAGGGGCAGCAGGGGCAAGGAACATGGGAGCAAGAAATGCAAAAGGAACAATTATCATGTTCACGGACTCTGATATCATAATTCCAAGAAATGCATTAAACGAAGCAATCAAATTCATGAAAAACACCAATTCAGAAATTTTCTTTTGCTCGTTCAAGCCAAAAATAAGATATAAAAATTTCTTCAGCATCTACAAGCATCTGTACCTTTGCTATTACTATGAAAAACAAGGTTCTACTATGCACACCATTGACACTTCTTTTGCTTTCATAAAAAAAAGCATCTTTGATAAATTCAAAGGCTTTAATACAAACATAAGGATTTCAGAAGATGTTGATTTGGGAGTTAGATTAACAGGAAAAGGATATAAAATTCATCATTCAAAGAATATCCAAATGGAGCATTTAAAAAAATACACATTCACTCAATTCATAAAAACAGACTTAATAAGAAGCGAGAGAATGTCAAAAATCTTCTTAAGCTCATTGTTTGGCAAGAGAAAAGCAAAGAAGCAGTCTTTCTATCTGAAGCCAATAAACATCTACCTTGGCATTCCAATTTCATCAATGGCCTTATTGGCAACAATACTAGCAATCCTATTAAAAAGCAAAATTTTCACTCTGGCAGCGATACTTTTATATATTATCTTCACAATCGTTAACTTAGACTATTGGAGCTATCTTAAAAGGATAGAAGGATGGCAGTTTGCCTTCAAAGCAACCTTTATAAACTTCCTTGACATGATAGTTATGAACGCAGGAGTGATAATAACCTGCCTTAATTTCATAATCAACAAAGGTGACATATGAGCTTATTCCAACACTTGAAGTATGCCAAATTCGCGCCAAGAGTAATTTCTAATAAAGGCAAGACTCCGTTGTATATGATATTCTTCGTGACCTCTTATTGCAATTTAAAATGCGACCACTGCTTTTACTGGAAAGAGCTTAATGTCAAGAGAGATGAGCTTAGCCTTGAAGAGATTGAAAAGATAGCAAAGAACATGGATGACTTGCTTTTCCTGAGGCTTACAGGCGGCGAGCCTACATTAAGGAAAGATCTTCCTGAAATAGTAAAGATATTTTATGACAACAACAAATTGAGAAATGTTGGCATAAGCACAGCAGGATTTTTTACGCAAAAAATTCTCAAGGATGCTGAAAAAATAATTCAGCTTTGCCCTGACATAGAGTTGGAGTTCTGCATTTCAATTGATGATATTGAAAAGCTGCATGACTTGAACAGGGGAATTCCAAACACATACAAGAATGCTGTTGCAACAATAAAAGGATTAAAAGAAATACAGGCAAAGCACAAAAGAGTAAGGATTAATTGCGGATTATGCGTCACAAAGCAGAACCAGGACAGGCTCGATGACATTTTTGAAAACGCCCTTGTTCCTTTGCAGGTTGATACGATTCAGGTCAATATTATCAGGGGCGCTCCGAAAGAACTGGGATTGATGGAAGTGGACTTGGATAAATACCAGGCTCTATTAAGAAAAACAAGAGCATACAACACAAGCAGGGGCTATCACGGATTGTACGTCAGCTCAAGCGTCAAAGACAAGCTTATGTCTGATGTTATTGTAAGGACAATCCAGGAAAGAAAATTCCAGGGCATTTACTGCAATGCCGGCAACAAGATCGGAGTGCTTTATTCAGCCGGGGATTTGTTTCCATGCGAACTTTTGGAAGACAAGAAAATCGGCAATTTAAGGGACAATAATTATGACTTCAGAGGCTTGTGGAACTCCAAAAAAGGGCAGGAAGTTAGGGACTTCATAAGGGACACAAAATGCTTCTGCACTCATGAATGCTTCATGACAACAAACTTGCTTCTTGATCCTAAAAATGTGGTAAATTACATGAAAACATATGTCAAATCAAAAGTAGATGATTCTGATATTAGCAAGGAAAAGAAGGAAGTAGAGCATCTTGTCAAGGCAATTAAATCAAAGCCCCAGGCAGAGGCTTCAGGAACTCCTTCAACTTAAAATGGAAAAGACCCATGTTACACTTATCAATCCGGGATTCATAGAAAAGCCGACTGTCGGCGTTACAATCCCTCTTGGTGTAATTTATCTCGCAGGATACTTGAGGGGATACGGCATTGATGTTGAACTCATTGATGCTCAAGGCGAAGGCATCTTCAAGAGAAACAAGTGGAACGACAACACTTTCTACATAGGCCTTACATTTGATGAAATTGTTCAGAGAATAAACCCAAAGACGGATTATATTACTATATCAACAAATTTTTCTCCGCAGCAAAGAATACATTTGGAGCTGATAAAACGCATAAGGGAAAAATACCCAAACAAGCCCATAGTTGTCGGTGGCAATGATGCAACAAACAATACTCAGATTTATCTCAAGAACGGCGCAGATTTTGCAGTTCTTGGAGAAGGGGAGAATACTTTGTTTGAGCTTGTCAAGTGCCTGAAAAACAAGGAGGATTTTACACAGCTTGATGGGTTGGCATGGGTTGAAAACAATGAAATAAAGTCAAATAAAAAAACAAAATTCATCCAGGATTTGGATACTGTCCCTTTTCCTGCAAGAGATTTGCTTCCTCTTGACAACTACTGGAAAAAGCTTTACTCTCATGGACCCGTAACAACCAAGTATACTCCAGTTACATTCTCAAGAGGCTGCCCGTTGTCATGCTCTTATTGCTCAAGCATTGTTTTTTGGCAGAGAACATGGAGGCACAGAAGCCCAAAGAATTTTGTCGACGAACTTGAGGAATGCTACAACAATTTCGGCATTTCAGAATTCGAGATAATGGACGATAATTTCACACTGAACATGTCTCTGGCAGTAGATGTGTGCAAGGAAATTATCAAAAGAGGCCTTGGCTCAAAAATCAAGTGGAGCACTCCAAACGGAGTTAGGCCTGAAAAGATGAATGAGGAAAATCTGCAGCTGTTCAAGGATGCAGGCTGCAAGTACCTTATTTTTGCGCCTGAATCAGGCTCGCAAAGGCTCTTGAAGGAAGTTTACAACAAATTCATCGACATAAACCTTATATTAAAAAATGTTGAAATCTGCCATAAGGTTGGAATAAGGTCAGGATGCTTCATAATAACCGGGCTATATGTTGAGACAGATGAGGATTACAACCTTACAAAACAGTATGTCAAGAAGCTTGCAAAAGCAGGATTAGATGAAGTCTGCGTTTTC
Source organism: uncultured Methanosarcinales archaeon (assembly GCA_964396095.1). GTDB lineage: Archaea > Nanobdellota > Nanobdellia > Woesearchaeales > GW2011-AR4. Next base: position 35,028 of record CAYNCK010000017.1, on the reverse strand, counting down.
CCGATGCTTCCTTACCCTAACACCCCTTTGACAAAAAAATATTTTGCCGACATTGATCCTGTCCTTATGGAGCAGGACTCAGGAGCAAACATGAACGACCTTCCGAGCTGGTACCCTGAAAAGGAAAAAGCAAACAAAAAAATCGGAAATTTATACAAGATATTCTATTTTTGGAAAAGCATTTACCATCCTGCATCGCAGCTCAGGATGTTTAAGAACATTTTAATCTCAAAGCAGGAGACCAAGACAGAGAGAAGCGCAAAGGCATTATTGTTCAAGTTTTTGAAGATTTCTCCTAAAGCAACAACTTAAGATTATATTGGATTTTTGAATAATATTTAATGTAATAAATAAGCGAGGCTTGAGCGACTGAGTTGCCCGAGAGCGTGCTCGAGGGCTCGCACGCAATTCAACCGAGCGAAAGCCGAGCACTAAATATTGTGAGCGAAGCGAACGGATTTAAATTTTTTAGTTAAAGTTTTACTTTACCTATCACCTTTTCTTCTTCTTGCGCTGGACAATAGGCGCATTCCAATAACGGCTAAAATTCAATTAGAATGTAAAAATCATTAAGATAATTCAAATGAAATAATTTAAAAAAATAAATAACTTAATATAAAAATATAAAATTAAAAAATTCAGAAATATAAAAAATTAATTATGCCCTTTGCCGTTGCATGCCTTGCAGTCTTCCTCCGTGTAGCCTGCCATCTGGTCCTCTATCATTATAGGCTCCTTGCCTGCTCCGCCGCATACCTTGCATTGGTTCCTTGTGTCGCTTATGCTCAATTAAATCACCTGCATTTAGGTAATTTCTGCAATATTTAAATGTTTGTTGAAAACAATTCTGCAATAGATTTAAATATTGTTCAGGCATTCTGAAAATATAAGATGGAAGAAACAAATCAGCAGGATGACCAGATTACATGCGTCGTATGCAAAGGAAAAGGAATTTATTACGATGAGGATTGCATACTCTGCAAAGGCACAGGCAAGGTCAAGAGAGAATAAATTTTTAGTTCTATTTTTCTGTTATTAGCCTCATATTATCTTATTTGATTAACCATGCGAAAATATTAAAATAAAACTACATTCAATCCAAAAACCTGTATTTAATCAGATAATAGGCTGCCTTTATCCCGTCTCTCCATGTTATTTTTTTGCCTTCATCAAAGCTTCTGGGCTTGAAGTCAATTGGAATCTCTTTTATCTTGTATCCTCTTTTCAGAATCTTTGCAGTTATCTCAGGCTCAAAGTCAAACCTTCTGGATTTCAATTTCATTCCATTGACAACATCTTTCCTGAAAACCTTGCAGCCCGTTTCCATATCAGTTATTGAGCTTAGATAAAGAATATTTGTTATTAAAGTCAATCCCCGATTGCCAATCCAGTGCATTGGTATGGGAACTTTTCTTAGCCCAAGCAATGAAACTTTTTTCCCAAGAAACCTAGAGCCGTAGACAACATCTGATTTCTTTTCAAGAATCGGCTGCACCAGCTTCACGACATTTTCAGGATCATATTCCAAATCAGCATCCTGTATTGAGATTATCTCGCCGGTTGCATGCAAAAGGGCAGTTCTTATTGAAGCACCTTTTCCCATGTTCTTGCTGTGGTAAAAAACCTTCACTGACTTGCCCTTTATTTTTTTCAAAATATCCCCGGTCTTGTCCGTCGAGCAGTCATCAACAACAACAATCTCCTTTACAACATTTTTTATTTTTACTTTCTTAACTTTTTTAATTATATCGGAAATGGTTGCCTCTTCGTTATAGGCTGGAATTATAATTGACAGCTTTGCCATGTTAGTTGAAAAAAATGCAGGGTATTTAAAGATTTAGATTTAAATTATTCAAGATTCAGCAGCAACTTCAATTGCATTGTTTCTGGAAGGAACGGCATAGCTTCTCTTGATGTTGTTTGAAATCATTGACACCATTTCCTTAACCCTTATGACATAGTTTCTCATTGGAGTTGAGAAAAATGTTGAGATGAACCTGAATGACTTATGCGGAGGCAATTTCGAAAGCAAAGGCATCAGTTTAGGATACCTTACTGCAATCGGGAAGAATGCCCACACCCATTGAATTTCCTTCTTGTAAGGATGATTAAGAATTGTCTCTTCCTTGTAGCTTACATGCCCCTCGAGCATCTGCAAATAATTCTTTTCGTTTATGTAGCCTTCCTTCACAGATCTCTCTGCCAAGTCTGTTTTTGGAAACGGAAAGAATGTTGTCATCAATGCAGTAGTTGGCTTTATTTTCTGGTTAAGTGTAATTGTTTTCAGCATCTGTTCAGGAGTTTCTCCCGGAAACCCGACCATGTTTAATGTCGTGAAAGCCAATCCCACCTCGTGGAAGCACTCAGCAGCATTTATTATTTCCTCGTCAGACATGTTTCGCTTCAAAATGTCGTTTCTTATGTACTCGTCTCCTGACTCAAGCCCCATGTCAACATAAATGCACCCTGCCTCTTTTAATGCATGTGCAACATCAATATCAATCTGGTCAGCCCTTACAAGGCACTTGAACGGCATCTTGTAAACATTGTAGACTCTCTCCTTATACTGCTTGCAAAGCTCCAAAGTCCAGATTTTCTTCAATGTAAAATTGTCATCATAGAAAAAAACTTCCTTGATGCCGGGGTATTTTTCCTTGAAATGCACGACTTCATCAACCACCTTTTGCGGCTTCCTGAACCTTACATAATTTCCCTTGTCCTTGTAAAGCCTTTGGTAGTTGTGATTGAAGCAGTAAGTGCATTTGTAGGGGCAGCCTCTAGAAGCCATAATGTACAGCCTGTCACTGAATGCCCCATATTCAAAGAATATAGATTTATCCGGGAATGGAAGGGTATCAATGTCCCTTTCCAAACTTCTAACTTCATTTTTTAAAATCTCGCCATTTGGCTTTTTGAACCAAAGATTCTGAATTGAATAATCAATTTCACCTTTGTCAATTGAATTGCAAAGCTCAAGTATAGCATCTTCTCCTTCTCCCCTGCAGATGATATCAACATCCCAGTCTTCCCTCATGAACATTTCAGGAACCATTGTTGGCTGCAGTCCTCCTATAAGAACTGGAACGTTAAATTCCTTCTTAAACAATGTGCACATCTGCTTTGCCCATGTCGTCATGTTGTTCAGGCAGGAAACCGCAATAAGCTGAGGCTTGAATTTCCTGGCTTTTTCCATCATTACATCTTCAGGCTTCATGAACTTTTTCAGGAAATTCATCTTGAATTCCATGTCCCCAACTCCAGAATCAAAAAGCAGTATTACTTCATGACCCGCTTCCTTGAGTACTGCAACAAGGTATTCAACACCTAGCCATTCCGCATTTTTGTAAATAAAAGCTATTCTCATAATTATCTTAACAATTGTTAAAAATTGCAACTATTTAAAGATTTTGATTAATTAACCATAAAACCCTCAACAAGCTTTATAAAAGAACCTTTCTACCTTTTGCTAAAATGAAGCTCAGGATTAACTCAGTTTTGCTCTTTGTTTACATATTGCTGTTGTCTATTATCCTAAATCAGGTGCTATACATCCCGTTTATCATTGCGGTTATTGCGGTATTGGCAGGCAAGTATATTCCGGATTTTGAAAATATCTTGTATGTTTTGGCCCTGGCTTCGCCATTCCTGCCGGTTTTGTATATACTCATCTTTTACCTTCCGTTTGTAGTTTATGGCTATCTGCTGGAAACTTCAAGCTTCATAAAAAAATATTTGTTTGGCTATGCGCTTTCCTTCTTTTCCGCAATTGTCCTGTACATATTGTCCATATTAGGCATAAGGCTAAGCAAGATCCTGATTATTTCAATTTTCTATCTGCCTGTTATTTTTGTTGCATTGAGAATTTACTTCAGGCAAAAGTCTTTTCAGGAAATCACAAATTTGTATAAAATTGAGCTAAAAGAGTTTGTTGTATTGCTGACCATCATTTTCTTCCTGTTTTTTGTGACACATAATATAATCAACAGCTCTAATCTCTACAATTCAAACGGCACATATGTTTACACAAAATTCCTTTCTGTTGCTGAAGGGATAAATAATCAGGGGCAGATTCCCCAGTACGAGCCGAGAATTGCAGAAGGGGAGCATCTTTTTTTCACAGATACAGCTGTTTTCTACTCAAACCTGGCATTTGCAAATGTCATTCTCAACTGGATAAACCCGGTGCTTTTTTTTAATTCAGTTACAGTATTCATAATTTGGCTTTCGATCTTGGGAGCATGGCTTTTCCTGCATGAGCTTCTTCCATCCAAATCTGATTACCTGCAAGATTTAATTGCGGCAATCGGCGCTTTGTCAATAGTCTTGAGCTTCATGTTTATCCAGCTTTTTGAGAGCTTCAAGCAGTCCTCAACATATCCAATAAATTTTCTCATTTTAGCTATAATTTTCTCAATGCCAAAAAAAGCCAAGCATTTGATTCCTATAGGCGCATTGCTCATCCTGTCTTTTCTCATTCACGGAACCCAATTTGTAGGCTTCATCATGCTGGCATTTTTCTCATTTTTAATATTATTTTTATGGCATAATCCCAAAGAGCAAATCAATCAATCATGGAATTATTTTAAGAGAAATAAATTCAAGCTTGTTTTAATCTTCATATTTTTCCTGCTAGTGCCTTACTTCTATCTGGCTCCTCAGCAGATGTTCAGGAGCTACATGAGAGAATCACCAAGCTTCAAGGCAGACTTTTCAAATGCAAAAATTGTAATTCCCGAATACCTATACGGGGGTCTGTTTTTTGATAAAAATACAAACCCGTTGTCAGTAAAATACCCGGATCCGAGAAGAATAGACGAGAGAAAATTCGGCTTTTTCTTCACTTTTGCCGGAATTGCATCACTGGCTTTTGTGCTCTTTAATTTAAGGAAAAATTCATTCAGGAAAACTGCTGCATTTTCAATGGCCTATCTTGCACATTTTCTTGTATCTGGCTTCTTGGTGATTTTTACTTTTGTAGCTGCAGCAGAATATGGCTACAGGACTGTTCTTCCTTTCATGCTTGTCATGCTTGTTGCGTGCATTGCATCTGCAATATGCAGCTTTTCATCAAAATCAATAAAATATGCAATGTGCCTGGTTTTCCTTACGGCATTTATTCATGCCTCAGTTTATGTCAGGCAGAATCTTGAAGGCATACATTCGGAATCAATAATTGCAGGAGAAACTTTCAAGGACGAGATTTCATTAATAAGCCGTTTGCCAAATGACGGCAGAATAATGACATTTGGAATGTACTCGAATGCGGTTGACATGGCTATGGCTTCCCTGACAAACCATTATTTTTCAAGATACGGGTTTTTGCAGTGGAACCTCGAGGATAACATCTATTACAGGCTGACGCATTTAAATTCTTTTGGCGCAATGGATGCCTTGCAGCCCCTTGAAGGAAATGAGCTTGCAAATTATTTAAGGCTTGGAGGCTACAAATATGTTTTTGCAAACATATGCCATCCGAGCGGCGCGATTGTTGTAGGAAAAATATTCCCTGCAAATTCTGTTGGAATATACCAAAACCAAAACGAAAGATGCATGGTGATATTATCGGTTACGAACAGCAGTTACTCTGAAAAGGTTGATTTGGTAAAAGAAGTTGACGAGAAAAATTATAACAGCTCCGATGGGTATAAATATATGACAATAAGCAGAAACAAAAAGGTTTATAATTTTGATATTGGGCAATATTCGAATTATTTTGTAAATGAACCGAGAGTTCCGGAGCCGCTGCAGCTCAAAAGATTATCTCCTGAAAAAGTCGAGATTTACGGGAATTTTGATGACAGCGGCTGGGTTGTTTTCAAGGAAGAGCTTTTCCCGAGATGGAAAGCTTATATGGATGGCAAGGAAGTTCCTTTGCTTGCAACTAACAACCGCATGATGCTGATAAAGACAATAAACGGCAGTCAAATAACTCTTGAATACTCACTGCTTCCAAAAGAAATGACGGCGGGAATCTTATCCCTAGCAGCCGTTCTTGGATTGTTTTTTGCTTTTCTAATTGCAGTATAAATTATTTATACAGCTTAAGAATTTTTTTTATTAAAAGTGAAGTTGAATATCCTTTCTCAATTTTTGCAATCACAATTTTTCCTTTGTTTTTTTCAACAGCACCTTTCTCAATAATTTGGCTTAGCTTGTAATCACCTGCTTTGACATGAATGTTTGGCTTGATTTTTGAAATCCATTGGCTTGGATCTTTTTCATCAAATAAAAAAACAAAATCAACTCTTTCCAATGCAGCCAAAACAGATAATCTTGAATTTTCCCCATTAATAGGGCGCTTGTCGCCTTTATTTTGCTTCACAGACTTGTCTGTATTGACGCCCACAATCAAAACATCTCCAAGGCTTTTTGCATGCTCAAGATATTTCACGTGCCCAAGATGCAGAATGTCAAACACACCATTCGTCGTAACTATTTTTTTGTTTTGCTTTTTCAGCCTTTCAGCTATCGGAATCAGTTCTTTCAATGTTTTGATTTTGTCGCTTAATGGCATTTTGTTTTATATTTTAATTATTTTTGTTGATATTATTTATTGTATTTTTGATTTTATGTTAATAGTTAATGATTTTATTAGTTACTGTTCCATCTGTTATTTTATTTATTTCTTCTTGCGCTGGACAATAGGCGCATTCCAATAAAATTTTTAAATGAAATCATTTAATCATTAATTCAATTATTTCCAATATTTAAAACCCATTTTGCAGCATCCACCAAATCCTTTGCAGTATAATCAGCATTAATTCCGTCTCCTGATTTCTCTTTTCCAGTCAAAACCAATATTGTCTTGCAGCCTGCGTTTTTGCCCATCTCAATGTCTTTTTTTCTGTCGCCAATAACAAAAGATTTTTTCAGGTCAATTCCGAATTCTTTTTCTGCGTCTTTAATTAATTTTGTCTTTGGCTTCCTGCAATCGCAGTTGTCATCCGGCGTGTGAGGGCAGTAATATGTTTTGTCTATTTTAATTCCGTGCTTTTTTAATTCTTTTATCAGATGATTGTTGAAATTTTTAAAATCTTTTATTGTATAATATCCCCTGCCGATGCCGGACTGGTTTGTCACAAAAAATAATTTAAAATCTTTCAACAGCTTTAAACCTTCAACTGCATTTGGGATCAATTTGAAATCTTCAATTTTGTAATGATAACCTACATCCTCGACTATAACGCCGTCCCTGTCCAAAAATACTGCCTTAGTCATATGCTTTCAATTTCTTTTTTGATTTCATCAATGCTGACTGAAGCTGTGCCTATCTTGCCGACTTTAATTCCTGCTGCGATGTTCGCAAGCATTGAAGCTTCCTTAAAATCTGCGCCCGAAGCCAATGCAAGCGCGATTGTTGCAACAACTGTGTCGCCTGCTCCAATTATGCTGTAAACTTCCTTTGCCTTTGCAGGAACGCTTGTAATGCTGCCATTTTTCTCAAACAATGACATACCTTTCTCCCCTCTTGTCACAAGGACATTAGTGTTAAGGTATTTCATTAATTTCTTTCCCATCTCGACAACGCTTTCATCGCTTTCGTCCTCTATTCCGGACATCTCGCTGGCTTCCGCATTATTTGGGGTTATCAGCGTCACATTGGAATAAATGCCCATGTGCTTTGGCTTTGGGTCAACAATAACCGGCTTGTTTTGATCTTTTGCTGACTTGACTATGGCATTCACAATTTCTTCTGTAATGACCCCCTTTGCATAATCCGAAATAACAACAACATCAATTTTCTTTATATTCTGCTGCAGGAATTTTATTATTGAGCTTTCAATGCTTTGATGTACATGCTCCTTTTTTTCATAGTCAACTCTCAACAATTGCTGCCCCCTTCCCATTATCCTGATTTTTTGAATTGTAGGCTTTTCATTATCAATAAAAATTCCGTCTGTATTTACCTCCTTTTTCTTAAGCTCATCAAGAAGAATATTCTTGGATTCATCGTTTCCTGCAATTCCGACCATGAATGCCTTTCCGCTTAGCGCAGACACATTGTTTGCGACGTTTGCAGCTCCGCCCGCATCAAAAGTTTCTTTAATTGCATTCACTACCTGCACAGGGGCTTCCGGAGATATTCTTGAAACCTCACCCCAGATGTACTTGTCAAGCATTATATCGCCTATTACAAGAATTTTTTTGTTCCTGAAGTTTTCCAAAATTTTCAATAGTTTTTGTTTCATGATTTCACCTATAGCATTTTATCAACAATCAGTCTGTGAAGTGTCGGAATTGTAACTTCATGCCTGCCTATTATGATAAATCCTTTTCCTCCAAGTGAAGTCGGCCTAGTTACAACATTTTCCCTTGGCCTGTAGTGGTTGCTCATGTCAAAATTAGCTGCTGTTATTTTTTCCACTTTATAGCCCAGATTTCTAGCAATTGTCAAGGCTTTCAGAAAAACCTCAGGCAGTATAACTGCGCATCCGACATTCAGTAGTATCCCGTCTTCAAGCTTGCTTACGCTTTCTGCAAAAGTCCTGAAGTCTCGGTATGAAGTTTTACCAATGGAAGCGCCATCACAGGAAGGGTGCTGGTGGATTATATCAGTGCCAATCGCAACATGGACTGTCACGGGAATGTTTAGCTTATATGCATTGTATAATATTGAGTATTCCTTGTTTTTAAGATTCAATTCATCTATTTTTTTCCCGATTGAATATCCGTAACCAAGATTGTTTTTAGCGCCTTCTTTTATTGCATCATTCAAAATTTTTCCGGTCTCTTCAACCATCCCGAAAGTGCCGTCTTCAATTGTTTTTTCAACATACTCTGAAGTTTCTCCGATTAAAGCCAGCTCAAAATCATGTATGGGGCCTGCGCCGTTCATTGCAACATGCTTTATAACTCCTTTTTTCATTAAATCTATTACAAGCAAGCTCATTCCGGTTTTTATCACATGCGCGCCCATCATCAGAATAATTTGCTTGCTTCGTACCTTGGCATTTATTAATCTGTAAACCAAATCATTTAACTCAACAGAATCCATGAGAATTTTAGAATTATCAGGCTTAACCAAATCACTTAGCTTAACTTTATTCTTCCTGTTTTTTATAGGGATTGTTTTTATCTTGCTGAAGTCTAGCATTTCATTCCTCTATTAATTTTCTTGCAGGGCGCAGCTTTACATTATCATTATCTTCTGTTGTTGATATTTCCATAACTGTGCTCTTGGGAATCAATGATTTAAACGTATGAACAACTCCCGGCTTCAGCCTGAACTTATCTCCTTCATTCAAAATGATTATTTGAGAAGGTGCATCTAATCCGTTTGCATAAGTAAGTGAAACCTGCCCTTCAAGAACTGCAAATGTCTCATCTTTTCGCTCATGATAATGCCAGCTTGATTCAAATCCTTTATGCAGAACCAAAAGCTTGCTGCAGTACTTTTCGTTGTTCTCAATCCAAAGCTCATATCCCCAGATATGGTCATGCCTTTCTCCATTAAATCCTGCTAAAAACCGGATGCGGTCTACTTTGAATTTTTTCCCTTCTAACATTTTATCACCATTAGTATGAACTTTACATACCTTATTTATAAGCTTTTCGCTTTTGAACTATATACTCTAGAATATAAATCTATATAAGGTAATACTTTCTACTACTTTATCATACCTACGAAATGCATTGCATCGGGTAGGTCCAAAACCTATAGTTTTTGATACCATGGCCAAATCCAAGATTGCAATATCAGTTGACATTTCATTATTGAAATTAGTAGATTCCAAAGTGGATGGGAGTGTAATAAGAAGCAGATCCCAGGCAATAGAATTTTTTCTTAAAAGAGGTCTGAATGAGCAATCTGTAAATGTTGCTGTTTTGCTGTTAAAGGGAGAGCACCAGGAATCTGCATTGAGGAAAATAAACGGAACTTCATTAATTAAACAACAAATTGAATTTTTCTCAAACCACGGAATTAATACTTTGTACGTCGTGACGCAGCATAGCAAGAGTATGAATCTATTATTGAATGAGATATCCGATTCTAAAATAAAAGTTGAAATTATTGAAAAACAAGCAAGGGGCAATGCAGAGGCATTGAAGGCAATAAAAGGAAAAGTCAACAATAGCTTTATTGTAATGTCCGGAGATATCTATAATAATTTTGATTTGTTGAAGATGGTAAAGAAACATACTGATTCAGGCAAAATGGCAACAATGGGATTAATGACAAGAGAAAAAGCATCAAGCTATGGCACAGCAATTTTAGATGGCGACTTGGTTGTTGATTTTCAGGAAAAGCCGAAGCATTATTCAACAAACATTGTCAACGCAGGAATTTATATCTTCAAGCCGGAAGTATTTGAAATGTTTGAAAACACGAATTCACTCGAGAAAGATTTGTTTCCAAAACTGGCAAGAATAAAGCAGCTGGTTGGATTTTTTACTTACGGGGAATATGTTCATGTCGGGGATTGATACGCTAATTGTTTTCATTAATATAAAATGTTAGAAAATTTTAGCAATTATATAATTCTATTTTTTCAAGGACCTATTAACAAAATAGGCTGAAACAGCAAAAGCAAGCCCAATTAATAAGAACAAAAATCCAAAGAAAATCGTTGCTACACCAGTTCCTATTCCTGTGCCAATGGCACTCAAAGTATTGTTTTGCTTAATGGTTTCTTTAACCCCACCAATAAATATAGCTACTGGAAGAAAAAAAGAAAGTATAGCAGAACTTATGAGCATTCTCCCCCAGATTCTCCTAACACTATCGGATTTGTGATAAAACCAATAAATAAAAATTATCATTGCAACTAAAAAAGGAAATCCGTATCCTGATTTAGTAGGATTCTTTAAATCCAAAAATAAATATAAAAAAATAAGATAAACGTAAAAGCTTGGAACAATACTTGCAAAAAAAGCATGATATCCTTTTTTCCTTTTCTCTTTGCTTAGAGGATTAACATTTATTAAATTTCCAAATAAGTCCCTCATAATAGAATAAAAATGTTAGTAAATATAAATATTTTTTCTTTTAAAGTTTATGGTTGTCAAAATTCTTCTAATAAACCCTTCCCCTCTTGTCAATCCTGTCAGCTATTCTTTTCAGGAGTGTTTTATCTTAAATGGATTTGAAAAATTTAAGTGCTGGCTTTTTTAATTCAGCCGAGAACATTTTACATTTCTAGTTCTTTTTTTGCTGTTTTCCAGGAAACAAAATCAGAAGTATTGCCTGATTTTATTTTTGATATGCTTTCACCTAATTGTTTTCTTTCTTCGTCAGTAAGTTTTGTATCTTCTATGTATTCCATTATGTAACCAATATCTTTTTTCAAGGTTTCTATGCTGTTTTTCATCTCTGAAAGCGTGCCTAAAATTTGTTTTTGAAAATCAAGTTCTGCCATAGTAATTGCTTAAGGCTATGAATATATAAAAAACTATCGCTCGTCTTCATCAAAAAATCTTCTCCAAGTCTTTCAATGCGGGTTAGGTGGTGTGTAATCTAACAATTGAAGATAAACTTGATGTAAATATAGTTGAATTTTTTGATTTTTTGGCATTTTTGATAATGTTCTTTGAATGGATTTTTCTAATTCTGCTTGATCTGAATGTGCCGTATATTCTAGTTTTTTTTCATTCATAAAAAATGTTAATCCTGCTTCGGCTCCTTTTTTTGAGAAAGTAAATGAGTCTACATAAACATTGTTTCCAGAACATGTTCTGTCTCTTAATAGGCTCACTTTCTTTTTGTTTGCTTCATAAAAATCTCTGATAGTATGGTAATCACCGCTACTAGAGGCTCCATCAGACAATAAATCCAAATGCAATTCTGATGTGGGTATTTCTTGGGATGATTTGACATTATTAAAACCTAATCCGATCAGAAAACCATTCATAACTTTATCATCAAGTGTGGTTGGCATACTCTAATCGGAATAAGAATATATTTATAAATCTTTACTTTTTAGTAGTATCAATAATCTTCTCAACTTCTTTCAACACATCATCAACGCTTATGTTCTTCATGCATTTCTGGTAGTCATTCGAGTTTCTCGGGTACAGGCAGTCGGGAACCTGACCTTTATGGACGTTGATGCATGGGGAGAATTCGCAATTGTATCCCTTGTACAGCCCGGCATTTCCTTTTCCGTAAGGCCCGAACCTCAAAGGCAGGTTTGGCCCGAACAATCCAAGCGTTTTAACTCCTTGCGCTGCAGCAATATGCATTGGGCCAGCATCATTCCCTATAAACAATCCTGACTTTGAAATCAAATAAAATAATTGGGTCAATGAAGTTGAGCCTGCAGCATTTACGGTATTTTTGTCTTCCATGCTTTTCTGTATAGTTTCAATCAAAACTTTCTCATCAGGGCTTCCCACAAAAATAATCCTTGCATTGTGTTTTGCGATTATCTCGTCGCAAACCTCGGCATACCTGTCAAGAGGCCACATTCGGGATTTTGCGGATTCCGCAGCACCTGGCGCGACACAAACCAGAAAATCAGATTTTTTTATTTTATTGTTTTTCAAAAACTTATCAACAAAATTTTTGTCGCTTTTGGAATAGCTTAGCTTAGGCAGCTTCTCAGCATCAAAAACAATTTCCAATGCCCTTGCTAAATCCAAAAAAGTCTGAACTGCATGCTGCTTGTCGTTATATTTTACCTTTAAGTCATATAATTTTGCCCTTGAGCTGTGAGAATAGCCTATTCTTCTTTTTCCTGTAAAAAATGAAATTATTGCAGATATGTTAAGGTATTCCTCCATGTCTATTGCAGCATCATATTTTTTTATATTTTTGAAAATGAAATTAATTATTGAGAAAGGATTGAGCTTCAGTGTGATGACTTTGCTGATATTTGAATTGTTAAAGTAAACATCCTTGTTTCTTGAAGTTGCTAAAATATTTATCTCGCTTTCAGGAAATTTCTTCCTCAATGCACAGATAGCAGGCAGTGTCAGGATTGTCTCTCCGATGCCCCAGAGCTGAATAATCAGGATTTTTTTATATTCAATTTCATTTTTTGGCTTTTTGCTGAAAATGCCGAAGAAATTGCACATGAAATTTCCTATATATTTGTCAGCAAGCTTTATAGCAAGTATCATGAAGCAAGTAATTTTTTGGGCTTTTTAAATCTATAGATTGAATTAATTTATGCATGTAACTTTTAGAATTTTATTATTTTTATATTTTAATTAATTATTTTCTTTTGCTGCTATTGATTGCTATTTCCCTGACAACCTTCTCAACCTGTTTTTGGGTTTTCCTTGTTAACGTGTAGATGTAAAACATTGAAATTATCAGGAACAGAAACGCGCTTATGACAAGCAAGTCCAGCGTCCTGAAAAATCCGAAAGTCTTTACAACCGGGTCCAATACAAAAGGAAACAAAGTTACTGCAATAAAAATAATCCAAATGGCAATCCAGAAAGAAAATTCCTTTCCTGTAAACTCCTTTCTTTTGTAATTAAGAAAAGAGTAGTAAATCATGAACAGCCCGAATAAAAATCCGGCAATTTGTATTCCCAAAACCATTGTTTCACCTAAAATCTATTTCCATTAAGTAATTTCCACCACACCATGCTAATTACAATCTTCATGCCGTCAATGACTGTTGTGCCCTTGTATTTGTCTGAATATATTGTCTCAATGGGTATCTGCGCATATTTTAATCTTTGCTTTCCAACCCTTGAAATCATCTCGGATTCCATTGAATAGTCTGAGGCATTCCACCTTATTTTCTTGTATGCTTCCCTTGTGAATGCGCGGAATCCGCATTGCGTGTCATTAAGATTTACTCCATATAAAACTTTAACAATGACGGATATGAACCAGTTGCCGAACCTCAGCACAAAAGGCATCTTTTTGCTTAATTTCCTGTAGCTGAACACGATGTCGTAATTATCTAGCTTCTCAAGAAACCTGGGTATGTCTTCCGGGTTGTGCTGCGCATCAGCATCAAGCGCAACAATATACTTTGCGCCATTTTTTACTGCAAAATCGCATCCTGTCTTGAGCGCAGAGCCTTTTCCAAGGTTTACAATATGCTTTAGCACAATTGCTCCTGCATTTTGCGCAAGCTTTAGCGTCCTGTCCTTTGAGCCGTCATCAACAAGCACTATATTGCCTGCATATTTTTTGGCTCTTTTGATTATTGAAGAAATGTTTTTCTCTTCATTATAGGCCGGAATCACAGCCCAGAAATCTTTTTTTTCCATTTATGAATTATTGCTCGAGTTTATTTTTGTAATACCTTTAACTGCTGAAATGTTTTTATTTTCGATTGTTATTTCTTTCATATTGGTTGCATTTTCCTGCGTCTTGGGTTTTTTTACAAAATCTTGAACTATTGTTGCGTTATTTCCTTCCCAGTCTATTTTATAGGTATATACGTCAGTTTCGATTGATGAGCCTGGGAAAACTCTTTCGTGGCCGAAAGGCTTGAAATACTTTAATCCATGGCCGCTAGTGTAAAACATTCTTGTGAACATCGAGCCCACAAGCTCCCTGCTTGACAAAACAACTTTGAGATCATTTTCGCCTGAAGGAATCACAGTCATCCCCAATCCTATTGTTGTCCCGTTAAAGTCTTTTTTTAACATTCCATCATCAGTAGTGAAAGCTGCAGAATTCGGCTTCAGAATGTTTCCCTGCAAATTTGCGTATATGTCATATTTTTTCATGTCAATCTGGAAATTAACAGCAATGTCATTTCCAGCCTGATTTTTGCCGACGCTTACCGCAGAGCACGAATAAGTTTCATTTTCATTTTTGCTGCAGCTCATTACTCCGCCGTATCCCGGCCATGGAGCAATCCATCCATTGGCTCTTGAGTCCCTGGTGTTTGAGTTAGGCTCATTGTTTATATCCTGAACTTGAGAATAAATATCCTCTGCGCTCTCTTTTGTATAATTAAATTTTTTTATCATGTATGAAACGGCATCTTCATCCCTCATGCTTCTAATATTCTGCCATATATCCGCCCTTTCAAAATTCCAGCTTCCGAAATGCGCCCAGACTCCGCTCTTTCCAATCATATCGTTTGATGCAATGTAAAAAGCTTCGGGGGGATTGCAGTGGCTGTATTTCAAGATTGTATCGGCCTGCATTTCATTCAGCCCGTAAGACAGAATTTTTTTCCTTGCTTTTTCCCTGTCAAGCAAAATTATTTCATTTATTATTTTCAGTGACAAATGGGTGTCGTTGTTTATTTTTTCCAGTTCTATGAATGCCTTGTTGCTTCCGCAGTCAAGCATTCTTAGTATTCCCACTGCCTGCCGCTCATTATTTGTCATTGTCAGCTTTCCAACCCAATGTGCAGTAGGGTGAGCTTGTGTTGTCCCGTCAAAGCTTACAGGCCTGTCAGCCAGTGCCTTAAAATGATGGCCAAAATCCCACCATGACGTTATGATGGCAGTTTCATTAGAGTTTTGCTTTATTTTTGCCATGGAGTTGTACCATGCGTCATTGACAATCGGCAAATCTGATCCTGCAGACGATAAAGCTCCTTTGATTGGATTAATATAAACAAGCATCATAAGTATTATCAAAATGCTGCCCCCAATAAGCTTGTGTACTTTTAATTCCTTGCTCATGAACTTTGTTCCAAAATTATATATTTTTCCGAGCGCAACACCAAATGCAACGCTGAGTGCAGGCGCAAGAAGAAGTGTAAACCTTATTCCCTTGATGCTTGCAAAAATGGTTGAAACAAACCACAAAGCCAGCAAGATGGACATCCTGTAATCATGCGAATGGTCTTTCTTTGCAATTGAAATTCCCATTTTTAGAATCACCGGAAGCACGAGCAAAATCAGCAATGTGTTTACGCTAAAGCTCTGGTATAAAGGTGCAGAGTTTTGTCCGAGTTGGAAAAATAATAACGCATAAAAAATGGTTGAGGCTGCTATGTAAATATAGTCAAATAGCATTGAACCCTCGGCTATGGATACAGCCAGTATTATGCCAACTAATCCAATAAAAAACAAAAATACCCCGCCCACAGAATTTATTACCTGACCAACTGAGCCTTCGTTAAGCTCTGCAACAGTTGTCAGGACATTCGGCCAGTAAGAAGCCCCTGTCGGCGCTTTTATGGACGAGAAGCTCAAAGGGCCGAGAAAGCTGTTCGCAAATGCGCCCCATCCTGAAATTAGCGTTACAAAAAACAAAGTTGATATGAAATAAACCGCGCCAATGATTACAAGATTCTTAATCTGATGGTTTGAAAATATTGAGATGAAATTCTTTCTAATGCTGTTAAAATTAATTAAAATCAGGTAAATAAAAGTTATTCCGATTGTCGCCAGAATAAAGTCAAATATGTACCACCATCCAGTCCAGGCATTTGTATATACTCCGGTAAAAAATCCAGCGAGGAGTGTAATGATTATGGTTTTCAATGGGCTTTTTACGTCTATAATCTCTATAAACAGCCATGTGATAACTAATGGGAAAAACACGACCCATGCGTCGCTGTCTGCATGCCCAAATAAGGTTCTTCCTAAAAACGCAAAATTTGTAGCCATCATCAGCCCTGCAAAAAATCCCCCTGTATTGCCGGCAATCTTTCTTGCGATTAAGAAGACAAGAAGCACGCATAAGGCTGATACAAAAACAGGATAATAAAACATAGAGCGCATTAATGTCAAATTAGGGGCAAAAAAGTGAATGAATTTATAGAAATATGCAAGAAAATAAACATGAAATGTATCACCAGATACTGGCCTTCCAATCGGAGCTACTTGGTGGTTATCATAAGACATTCCATCTTTTAAAATGTCTCCGGGATACCCATGGTCAATAATATTCTTTGAATACCTGTACCAGTAATAAGGATCAATGTCGGGCATGTAGTTCTTTCCCTGCTCGTCCTGGAAAAAAGATTTTATATATGCTGATGTTGCAAGAATTCTCTGGTCTATCTGCCGCCTGTTTGTATTGAGAGCCTCCTGCAATTTAGTGCTTATAATCTCGTTTTTGTTTGCCTGCGGCAGGTTTGGATAAGTTTGGTCCACTCCGGAGGCTATCTGCGACCTTAAGTCGTTTATGACTGTGGATGCAGCCCATGTGCCGGCAAAAGGCAAAGCACCGGCTTGCATCCTGATATAAATTGAAAGCAGTATTGGAATCAAAACAATAAATATGACTCCATATTTTTTGAAAAATCCGCTTAAAGTTTCAAAATTGATAGAAATATCATCTTCTTTGTTTTGTTCTTTCTCGCCAGTTTTGAAGAAATTTTTTACCTTGCTGAAATCAAAAGACAATTCATCTTCGCCTGTTTTGGCTTCAGGAGAATGTGCATGCTCTTTAATCTCTTTTTCACCGCTCTTAAAGAATTTCTTGAATTTGCTGAAGTCTATATTGAGCTCGTCTTTTTTTGCAGCAGTTTCATTTAGATTATTGACAGGAGTATCCTCCTTTTTTTCACCGCTCTTGAAGAAATTTTTTACCTTGCCAAAGTCTATAGATATTTCATCATCGCCTTTTTCATCCATTTACTTCAACCACCAGCCTTAAGGTAAAGATATTCTTTTAAAAAGGTTTTGCTAGGCTTAGTTGCTATCTAAAAATCATCTTTGCGAACAGCAGAAATCTCGGTTCTTTTAGCAAAAGATTTGTCACCAATGGTATCGGGGTGTCCCTGTCGTATTTTTTGAGAATTTTCCTGATTTTTTCCTGGCTCATTAGGTTAAGGAGCGCGTTATAATCATTGTCGGAAAATTTGTTCAAAATTTTTCTAATTCTCAAGTGCATCAGCAGCTCCTTTCCGGAATTTTTTTTGAATTCTTTATTGTAATTTTTTTTGTTTATGATGGAGTTGCACAAAGAATTTGCTGCCTTTAATGACGGAATTATTCCTCCTCCTGTGGTTGCCTTTACCTGTGTCGCAGCATCCCCAATCAAAAAGACATTGCCTTTTTGCAGGATTTTTTTTGGATTGTAAATGGGTATCAATCCGGATTCCCAGCAAATAACTCCCTTTTTTCCGGTTCTGCTTTCCAGAAACTTGTAGAAATAATGCTGGGCATTTTCAACGCAGCCTATTCCAATCCTTGCGGTATCTTCTGATTCAGGAACGCACCATCCAAAAAAATTCGGAAAATCAGAGCCAAAATACGTCTCGAAAGAAGAAGTATCCATTTTTAGCCTCACTTTTGCCTGCATTCCTATATAATTGCTTGAGTCGGAATTCATTCCGGCTGCTTTTGCTACAGCAGAATACGGCCCGTCAGCGCCCACAATAATCTCTGTTTTAATTTCTTTAATTTTATCGCTTTTCCTGTCTTTTATTTTTATTGTATTTTTCCCGTAAATGCCCATGAATTTATGCCCGAGAAAAATTTTAGCGCCTTCTTTTTCTGCCATTTCAGCCACAAATTGGTCGAACTTGTTGCGCCACATTACTATTTCGTCAACGTTAACGGAGATTCTTCTGTTCTTGCTTACAACAACAACCTTGTCGAGCCTTTTTGCTATCACTTCCTTCTTGAGCCTGAAGAATTTCTCAATAGAATGTGTTACTATGCCTGTGCATTGTACAGGGTTTCCAATGGTTTCATGCTCCTCAAACAAGGAGACTTCTTTGCCTTGTTTTGAAAGCAGGAAAGCCAAATAGCTTCCTGCGGGCCCACCCCCTATTATGCTTATCATAGCTTTTGGTAGTTTTCGCCTATATATATAGGTAATTGCAGGTAGTTATTAGCAGCTTATAAGGATACTGGCTTTTGTATCTACTGTCCAATAACGAAAAGTTTAAAAACAGCTGCGTATTCCCACTTATAATCACATATGATATATGAATGGAGTTGGGGGTAAATGAACAGAAAAATTATTGCTTTGATGTCGGTATTTGCTATATTTGCAGTCTTATTCAGCAGCATTTCCTATGCTGGAACATCCTCACTTGGATCAGGTGGGTCTTCTTTCACATCTTTTGACGTTTCAATAGACAGAGTTAGGGCAAATAGCAAGGTTCTTGCAGAATCCAATAAAAATCTTTTGCCTGATGCTGATGTATATTCGCTAATTGTTGACTTTACTGCTGTGCAGACCCTTGAAAATGCTCATGTACAGGCTACTTTGAGGGGAAGGGCAAGCAGCGACGTAGTATCTGACGCAACAGATGTTTTTGATGTTGTTAGAAACGAAAGCGGCTCAAAATCACTTACTTTAACATTGACGGACGGGCTTAAAAGGGAAAAAGATTTTGATTTGACAGTTAAGATTTTTGATGCAAGAGGCAGGTCAACTCAAAAAACTTATGGCATTACAAACCAGCGTTCTGCTTTTACATCAAACGGCGGGCTGGATGTTTCAATTGACAGGGTAAAGGTAAACAACAACGTTGTCGCATCAGGATCAAATTTCATAGACAAGAATACAAAATTCTCAACCGTAGTTGAGTTCACCGCGCTTGAGGATTTGACAAATGCCCATGTCGAGGCAGTTATAAAGGACTTGAACAGCGGAACAATTGTTGCAGACGCTTCTCCAAATTTCAATCTTGCTCAGGATGCAAGCTCTTCAAAATCTCTTTCAATTACTTTGTTAAATAATATGAGGCATAGCGACTCTTTTGATCTAACTGTAAAAATTATTGATGCAGAAGGGCATTCAAAAGAGAAGTCATACGGGCTTAGAATGAAAAATTCCAATGGTGGTTCAGACGGAAGGGCTCTTGATTTGTCAATTGACAGTGTCGAAGTAGACAACGATTTTGTGGCTGAAAATGAAAACAATTTTATTACTATAACCCCAGGCAAGAAAAATCTGGGAGTTAATGTTAGGATAACCTCTCTTGAGAATATTCAAAAGGCGCATGTTGATGCAGTTCTTGCGTTTGAAAACGGCGATGTCGTTTCAGATGCTACATCTGTTTTTGACATTGCTAAAGATGTTACAAGAGTCCAGGGGCTTCAGCTGCCTCTAGTAAGCAGCTTCGAGCAGAATAACTTCAAGCTTAAGATTAGGGTTGTTAATGCCGACGGGGACTCAATTGAAAAAATATACGGGCTGAAAATCAGCCAGCAGAAATTCCCGTTTGTTGTGACAAGCATTGCATTAAATCCTGATAACAGCATTGATGCAGGCAAGAATTTAATTGCAACCTTTAGCTTCAAGAACAGCGGAGTTGTTCCTCTTGAAGGAATCATCGCAAAAGTAAGCATTCCCGAGCTTGGAATATCCTCAATAAAATATGTGGACCAGCTTAAAGACTCAAGCTCTCCTGAAGTCAGGAGCGATTTTATTTTGAAAATTCCGGATAATGCCCAGACAGGAACTTATACTGTAAGGGGCGAAATAGTTTCTCAATTCAGCGGAGAAAGTGAAGTAAGGGAAATTCCAATTTCAGTGAGGGGAACAGATGAGCAGCCTATCCAGAATTTGAATGACAAGCTTATAATCAGCATAGGGGTGGCAAAGCAGGATGTTTATGAGGACAGGGAAGTTTCATATCCAATAACTTTAGCAAACCAAGGGCCTTTGGCAAACCGTTACACATTGATGCTTGACGGCGCTGGATGGGCAAACTTAAGGCTTGCTGAGCCAAACACTTTTGTGCTCAAGCCAAAAGAATCAAAAACCATAAACATTTACGCCTCCTCAAAGGGCACTTCTTCAGGCGAGCAGATATTTTTGGTTTCCGTCAAGTCCGGCGATACAATCCTAAAGCAGGTTCCGCTAAAGGGAAATGCGGCAAATTCAGGAAAAGGAACGCTGGGGGAAATATTGAAGAATATTTTGGAATTCACATTGATAGCTGCTACAATATTCCTTGTTGCGTTTGGATTGTTTTTCGGTGTCAGGAAATACATGCAGAAAGGCAACGGCGAGCCAACTGAGCAATACATCGGCGATGCTGCAGACGACGTTGAAGCGTATTACTAAATTTTAAATTTTTGATAGGGATATTTTTGATATTTATGCTTATGGCGGATTTTAAAAATTTAGACAGGATACATAGCACCGGATATTCTATATTGGAAGCCGCTTCAAAAGCCAGGCTCGGATATGAGATTGTGAATTTAGCTGAAGACCCTCAGCAAAGAATTTTTTTAAGGTTGTCTTCAAGAGGAGAAACGGGAGTTGGAATTGACAGCGACTTGCCAAATTCTTTTTTCATTCCAAAAGATGCGGGCGATTATCACAAATGGTCTGTTTTTAGCCTTGGTGACAAATTTATTGCTGTAGGAATGAATCGTCCCGAATTATCAGATAGAGTTATTTACCTTGTGCCTGATCATGAATTGGAAACTATTAATAAAGCGCGTTCAGAGGTTGATAAGGAATTTTCCCGATTCGGGATTGCAGCAGTTGCCTCACCTCGGGTTCATATTGCGCATATGATTCAGTCTGGAGCAGAAAATTATTCATCATCAGAAGGAAAAATAGAAGCAATAATGAATAAAGCTGAATACAGAAAACAGGCATCAGAGTTTTGCAGGGTTTCAATGCAATATATACAGGAATGGATTTCAAGATCAGCGGAAACAATAATGGAAGAACATGACGACATTCACAAAGGCAAAAAAGTGCCTGAAACTTCCAAGCCGCTCCTGAATGATTTGACTGCATTGGTTAATATGTATGCGGAAGAAATGAGCATAGTTCCAGATAAAAAATAAAATTTATTTATGAATACCTGCCATGATTTCTAAAATTTTCAAAACAACAACTTTTAAATAACGAGAATATTTCTTTTGTTTTGTATGGGGGCGTCGTATAAAGGAGCAATCCGTACAGCCTGGCCATTATCACCGGCTCCAGCGTTGGAGCGATGAGTCGGAAGACGATGAATTACTAAAGGTGATACCGGTGGATTTTAGTAAGAAATTACTAAGAGCCGAAATTAGGGTTCGAAACAGCTTGTAGCTGACGAGATTCCCTACGTCCCCATATTTTTTACAATCTTGAACAAATGATTTTTCTTTTTTGGATGATTAAATCCTATTAAATTTGAATACGTAACCAAAGAATTTTTGTAAATAGTTAAATGATAAGAATAGAATTCTCTGCAATAATAAGGTACGTTTAATCTTGACACAATATTCAAATCTTTTAGCAAAGATTGAATTTGCTTTAACCCATTATTGTTAACTACATTCAAGACAATCCTTTTTCGAGACAGTGAAATATAAGCCTCATCGTCAAAAAATGCTTTCAGCCATTGTGCTTTTACCTTATTAGAAGCTGATATTATCTTATTCGGAATAAACCACTCTTTTGATTTACCAGCACCAAAAAATTTGAATAATCCATATAACCATTTGGCTTGCACATCAACTTGATTTTTACTTGGAACAAAAACTCCAACTCTATCAAAAGCTATCTTTAGGTCTTGTATGAATGATTCAATGAGAACTTTGTTAGTATTGCAGTAGCTTAAATGGAACCTATTTCTAACTGTATTCTTTCTGGGATGCTTTATTAACTCTTTTTTACTTCTGTTAGTCTTGACTTTGAATAAGCACCCATCACCACAAATGTGCGCATGCAATCTAGCAAATTCCGGTGTTATTTCGAAATTCTTGTAATTTATTTCTCTATTTTTCATCTTAATCAACTTCCAAAGTTTTTTGTTTTTACAAAGACTTTGGAGTCTTACGAAAAAGAGAATTTGAAGCGAAACTGCGTAAAAGGATTTTTGTGTCGAAGACCAAAAGACTTAATTTGGCAGTTTTGCGTATACTCTTTTTCACAACTAGTCAGAATTAATGGTTGTCATGCTTTATATATCTTAGGCGGAGATATCCAGTGCTGTTATTGGGATTATTTTTAATTGTTAGGAATTCCCCCTCTCTTGAGATGATTGGGTTTGTCAAATCAATATCATTAATTTTATTGGAATTCATAACATTAAAAATACCCCGCCCCTTGGGGCGGCTGGGATTTTTATTTGAGAAGTATAATTAATAACTGCGTCTAGCTCTCCATAAGGAGGGTGGTAAGACATTAAAACAATTGCCATATTTTAAAGAAAAGAAATCAACTTTAAATAATTTTCTACGATTAGTTCAAAAATTCCACAATTGGTGGGGGCGAAGCGGGGGTTCTCCATTACTGGGTGCCGAGCAGGGCAAATCGAACAAAGTGAGATTTGACCGTCGCCTGCCAGTTGTGGTGGAATTTTCTTCAAGAAATGATGAATTTAGTGCAATTCATTGGGTTATGATTCAAAAGTTATGTATTTTTTATGAAAAAACAAACGGTTTCAAAATGTTGATATAATAATTATTTAAAGAGTTATAAAACATATTTTACTTATTCTTTAATTTTTCCTTCATTTTTTCTACTAATCTCTTGCTGTGCTTTTTAATATTCTTGTGAGTTTCTGTCACAGCTTTCTTTATGTAAGGGCTCCACATGCCAATTCCTGTCTTAGGAGGCTCAACTCTGCCCCACCATTTTTCAAAAAACATGACGTGCTCTATCCTGTGCTTTGGCGGCATTTGGGGCTGCTCTGCTGCAAACCCAATTGTAACAATTCCGTGGACATCAACATTCTCAGGAAGATTGCAAAGCCTTCTCATCTCTGACTCATCAAAAGCTCCAACCCAGCATGAGCCAAGGCTCAGAGAATGTGCAGTCAAAAGCATGTTTTCAATTGCAGCCGCAACACCTTGTATTGTGTAAAGCCTTGTGCCTCTTGTCCCGTAATACCTTTCTGCTTTTTCAGGCTCCCCTATTACAACAATATGTATTGGAGCATCCTGCATCCAGTACTGCTGAGCGCTTGCCTCTGCAATTGCCCTTCTTTTATCCTCATTTTTAACTACAATAAATTTTGCGTTGAAAATGTTTCCTGCAAAAGGCGCATATTTTCCTGCCTGAAGAATTTCAACAATATTATCCCATGGAACCTGCCGGATCTGATATTTTCTAACTGAGCGTCTTGTACGTATGCATTCAAAGACATCCATATGATGCCCATTCTCATGGTGCTCTTCGTCTATCTCATCCTCTTTTTCTCCCATCCAGGATATTTTTCATTAGGACATTTAAATAGTTAACGAAATAAGGCAATTGCAAGACATTCAAAAAACTTAATAAACAGCAGAAATTATCAATGCCTTATGGAGTACTCCAATCTTGTTGAAGTTTATGAGGAATTAAACACGACTACAAAAAGGCTGGAAAAAACCCACATTATTTCAGAATTCCTAAAAGATGTAAGCCTTGATGACATTGAGCATGTCATGCTTCTTCTTGAAGGAAGAGTTTTCTCAAATTATGATGCTAGGGAAATCGGAGTTGCTGCAAGACTGATGCTTAAATCATTAAGCACTGCAACGGGAATCTCTATTGAAAAGATTGAAAGTGAATGGAAAAAACAGGGAGATTTGGGTTTAGTCGCAGAATTAATTATAAAAACAAAAAAACAATCAACATTGCAGTCAACAAAATTAACAGTTAAAAAAGTTTTTGATAACATAAGGAAGCTTGCAGAGCTTGAAGGGCAGGGAACTGTTGAAAGAAAAACCCAGCTGATTGCAGAGCTTCTGACATCAGCAAAGCCTCTCGAGTCGAAGTATATTGTAAAAACAATTTTAGGGGAAATGAGGATGGGCGTCGGTCAAGGTGCGATGCGCGATGCAATAGTCTGGGCTTTCTTCAGCGACAAAAATGGAGTGAAATATACTAGGGAAGGGAATGATATTGAAGTTGAAAACAGAGAAATTTACAACAAATATCTTGATGCGGTGCAGAATGCGTATGACATGACAAATGAATTTGCAGTTGTTGCAAAGGCTGCAAAAAAAGGGCTGCAGAATCTTGAAAACATAGAAATGCAGGTTGGAATTCCTATACAGGTTATGCTTGCGCTGAAGGTTGACGCAATTGAAGAGGCTTTTGAAACTGTCGGCAAGCCTGCTGCAGTTGAGTTCAAGTATGACGGTTTCAGGATACAGGCACATAAAGACGAAAAAGGGAATGTAAGATTATTTACAAGAAGGCTGGAAGATGTCACAAAGCAGTTTCCTGATGTTGCTGAATTCGTCAGGAAAAATGTAAGGGCAAAAAGCTTCATCATTGATTCAGAGGCAGTAGGATACAGCCGAAAAAGTGGAAAATATCTTCCTTTCCAGAGCATTTCACAAAGAATCAAGAGAAAGCATGACATTGAAAAAATGTCATCTGATTTTCCTGTAGAGCTTAATGTTTTTGACATAATCTATTTTGAAGGAAAAAGCCTGATAAATGAAGGATTTGAAAAAAGAAGAAAAATTCTTGAAAAAATTGTCAGGCAGGAGCCGAAGAAAATTGTACTGTCAAAAAGCAAGATAACAGACAGCGAGAAAGAAGTTGAGAAATTCTTCAAGGAAGCTGTAAATGCCGGAAATGAAGGGCTGATGTTTAAAGCCCTGAATGCGCCTTACAAGCCCGGGGCAAGAGTCGGCCATATGATTAAATTCAAGGCAATTATGGAAACTCTTGACTTGGTTATTGTAGGCGCTGAATGGGGAGAGGGAAAAAGGTCAAAATGGCTTTCAAGCTATGTGATTGCATGCATTGATGAAAACGGCAATTTTGTTGAGGTTGGAAGGGCAAGCACAGGATTAAAAGAAAAAGAAGAGGAAGGGCTAAGCTTTATGGAAATGACAAGACTGCTGAAGCCATTGATAATTTCTGATAAAGGCAAAGAAGTGAGAGTCAAACCTAAGATTGTGATTGAAGTTGAATATGAGGAAATACAAAAATCACCTACATACGAATCCGGGTTTGCGCTAAGGTTTCCTAGAGTACAAAATCTCAGAATTGAGAAAGGTCCAAATGATGCATCAACTTTGGATTATGTTAAGAAGCTGTATGCAGGACAGAAGAAGAGCTAAGTTCTATAGAAACCTTTAAAACAATTCTTTTTCTTCCTTTATCACTATGGAAAGTGATAGCGGGCTTGAATCAGCGGTTGAAGCATGTGAGAATGAAACAGACATAACAGAAGGCTATGATGGCAGGATTATTGCTTTAGATTATTCAGGTGATGACAATTATCAAGAAAGAAGAACCGAGACTGAAGAATCGAATAAAAAAGAAAATCACAAACCGCTTTCCGGAAAAACAAAAAATAAATCAATCGAATTATCAGATATTATGGGCTCATCCGCAAGGTTCGCGGAATATTATTCAGAACATGGGAAAGAAGAAGCACATAATGGCAAAGGCACGAACAAGGCCTCAGCAGCAATAATATACAACAAGGAAACAGGAG
The DNA here is from genome assembly GCA_964396095.1 of uncultured Methanosarcinales archaeon. Classification (GTDB taxonomy): domain Archaea; phylum Nanobdellota; class Nanobdellia; order Woesearchaeales; family GW2011-AR4. The sequence continues at coordinate 8,857 of CAYNCK010000017.1, read as the reverse complement.
AGTTCTACTTTGAATTAAAGCCGTTAACATATTCTTTGGCCCCGGGAAAATTAGCCCTTGTCGGCGGAAAAGTAGAGCATTTTGACAAAGACTCGCTAGCTGCATTAATCAGGGAAATAGGAGAAGAGGTTGTAAATAAAAAAGCCCAGGAAATATTAATAGGCAAAGTAAATCAGCTTGGCTCTCATTATCATACTATAGTTGAAGTTGTGCATGGAGTAAAGTATGAAACTGACATATTCCTGATCAATGTTGATTCTGTTAAAGAATGGAATATAGTAAAAAATTCCTCATTGGCTGAAGGGCAGAGCCAAGTTTTAACCTGGCAGGAAACCCAAAGAAGATTTGGCGATTTTGCGTTTAATTATGATGAGCCGTTAAGGAAATTAATAAATGAACTTAATAGAAGCAACCTGCACTCAAAAGCCCATGAATTTCATATGCCGATAATTTACAATGGAAATTATAATTCAAAGACCAATATTTCATGCATTACTCTGCCAAGCTCCTATAACGAAAGTATAGCAATGAGATTGGCTGCTTAATTATCTAGAAACACTTAGGACTGTTGCTCTTGGCAATCCGGATTTTTTGAAACCCTCATGGAGTTTTGCTATTGCCTCATCAATAACACCGCGAACAATCCTTTCTGACTCACCATTTACCCAAAATGATAAGTTAGATGGTGATGGAACAAATGAGACAGCATAATCTCTTCCTCCTTCAAGCATCCAAACACCTTCTGCAAATCCAGCAACAAGATTATTTTCTCTTTCACCTATTTGGCTGCACTCAAATTTTCCATAATGGCCATGTGGTCCCTCTATTCCTGGTCTTTCAACTCTATAATATTTTTGTATCTGCATATTTAAGCCCTCCACCTTACAGGTAATTTAATTGTTAGGAATTCCCCCTCTCTTGAGATGATTGGGTTTGTCAAACCAATATCATTAATTTTATTGGAATTCATAACATTAAAAATACCCCGCCCCTTGGGGCGGCTGGGATTTTTATTAAAAACTTTTTGTTCACGGGTCCAAACCGGCCGAGATTTAGACGTATTTTATTAGATATCCATTAAAAACCTTTATATACCATCAAAAATTCTACAAGTTAAAATGATAGTAGGCTTTGGATTCACAAAATTAAGCGCTGAGAAGAAAGACCCGGCTGCTGGAAAGATTGACATAAACAACAATGTCAGCATAAAAGATGCCAAGGAAGACAATCTTTCTTTTGGCAAGGACAAGCAGAATGTAATAAAATTCCTGTTCGAGTTTACTTCCAATTATGAGCCCAATGTTGGCGCAATTTTGTTTGAAGGCGAGGTTCTTTACCTTGATGAGCCAAAGAAAGTGAAAGAAATTTTGAGTTCTTGGAAGAAGGACAAGCAGATTCCGAAGGAAATTATGGGAATGCTGCTGAATGCTGTTCTCTCTAAATGCAACGTGCAGGCATTGATTTTAAGCCAGAATGTTAACTTGCCTCCGCCAATTCCTATGCCCAAAGTGCAGATGAATTCTCAGGAAAAGAGCTATATCGGATGATCCTTTCTTTTTGTTGAAACAAAAGATTTATATAACTTTATGCCTATCTATCAATCGTAAAAATGGCGGACAAAGAGCTAAAACTTAAGGTTGCGGAAGCAATCCAGGATGATGTAAACAAGGGCATTGTTAGAATAGACTCTGGATATCTTTCTGAAGTAGACATAAAATCAGGAGATATTGTTGAAATTGAAGGAGAAAGAAAGACAGTTGCGATTGCAGACAGGTCTTACCCCGGCGATATAGGGTTGAATATCATAAGAATGGATGGCATCATAAGAAAGAACGCAAAAACAGGCATAGGGGAACAGGTAAGAATAAGGAAGGCTCAGGTTAAGGAAGCAAAAAAAGTTATAATTGCCCCTGCAAGAAAAGGAATCGTAATAAGGGCGTCTGCAGACATTTTCAAGCAAGGGCTTTTAGGGAGGGCTGTTGTCAAGGGTGACATTGTTTCACTGGGCGGGGCAAGAAGAAGAAAAACAACAATGATGAATAATCCTTTCTTTGACGAAGATATTTTCAGCATTCTTGATGAAAGCATGATGGGCATCGGCTTCGGGGATATAAAATTTGTTGTGGTAGACACAAACCCAAAGCAGGCTGTAATAATTCTTGATTCAACTGAAATTGAATTCAGGTCAGAAGCAGTTGAGATTGAAGAGGAAAGAGTTCCTGACATAACTTATGAGGATGTTGGCGGATTAGAAGATGAAATAAAGAAAGTAAGGGAAATGGTGGAGCTGCCATTAAAGCATCCTGAAATTTTTGAAAGACTCGGAATAGAGGCTCCTAAAGGAGTTTTATTGCATGGGCCCCCTGGAACCGGAAAGACTCTTCTTGCAAAGGCTGTTGCAAATGAAACAAATTCGCATTTTATCCTTATTAACGGGCCTGAAATAATGTCAAAATATTACGGGCAGTCTGAAGAGAACTTAAGAAAGAAATTTGAGGAAGCTGAAAAAAATGCCCCTTCGATTATTTTTATTGACGAGATTGATGCAATTGCATCAAAAAGGGAAGAGACAAGAGGGGAAGTTGAGAGAAGAGTTGTTGCGCAATTGCTTGCTTTGATGGATGGGCTGCAGTCAAGAGGCAAGGTTGTTGTTATAGCGGCGACTAACGTTCCAAATATTCTTGACCCTGCACTAAGAAGGCCCGGGAGATTTGACAGGGAAATTGACATTGGAGTGCCTGGCAAGGAAGGGAGGCTTAACATTCTGAAGATTCACACAAGAAACATGCCATTGTACAACAGGGAAAATCTTGTCAAGGAGAGTGATTTTGAGCCGGAATACAAAGAAGCAATTTTGAACTTGCTGAGATACAAAGATGGAAATTCAAGAAGCCTTGAAAAGACAATCAACAAGTATGTTGTTGAAAATCCTGAGAAAAATGAGCTCTTCAAGAAAATTGATATTTCAAAATTAAAAAAATTCATGGAGAAAATAAATTATGATCCAAAAATTGTGCATCTAAAAGAGCTTGCTGAAATCACCCACGGATTTGTCGGAGCTGATTTGGCTTCATTGGCAAAGGAAGCCGCAATGATTTTATTGAGAAAGGTGTTGCCTGATATTAAATTAAAGGCAGATGAGCCATTGCCAAAGGAGCTGCTAGAAAAACTTGTATTAACACAGCCTGATTTTAAGGACGCATTAAAAGTTGTAAGGCCATCTGCACTAAGGGAGGTCCTTGTTGAAATCCCGAATGTGAGGTGGATGGACATTGGGGGTTTGGAAAGCATAAAGCAGGAATTGATTGAGGCTGTTGAATGGCCATTGAAGCATCCTGAAGCGTTCAAGAGATTGGGTGTAAGGCCTCCAAGGGGAATTTTGCTTTACGGATCTCCTGGCTCCGGAAAAACTTTGCTTGCAAAAGCTGTTGCCAATGAAAGCGAAGCAAATTTCATCTCTGTAAAAGGGCCTGAATTATTGTCAAAATGGGTTGGTGAGTCAGAAAAGGCTGTAAGGGAAGTTTTCAAGAAAGCAAGGCAAGTAAGCCCCTGCATCATTTTCTTCGATGAGATTGATTCGCTTGCTCCAAGAAGAGGGGCATCATCTGACAGCCATGTAAGCGAAAGAGTTGTCAACCAGTTATTGACAGAAATTGATGGACTGGAAGACCTGCACGATGTAGTTGTGATTGCAGCAACTAACAGGCCGGATATTGTTGACACTGCATTATTAAGGCCCGGAAGGTTTGACAGAATGATTTTAACGCCAATTCCGGATGAGAAAGGCAGGCTCGACATATTCCAAGTTCATACGAAGGGAATGCCGATTGCTGTTGAAGAGACTGTAAGGCAGAAGAAGATGGTTGCTGTTAAATCAGTAAATGGGACTTCCAGTGAATTTGACACCAATTCAAGAAAATCTAATAAAATCAGAAGCAGAATGGCCGGTGGTGAGCCCGTTGCCGAAAGCGATTTAAAAAATCAATTTAAGCCTATATTAAATATTGATGAAATAAAAACAAAAGAAGATTTGCTGAAACAGCTTGCAAAGAAAACAGAAGGATATGTTGGTGCGGACATTGAGGCTGTATGCCGCGAATCTGCAATTCTTACATTAAGGGAAGACATAAATTCCAGGGAAATCCTGCCAAGGCATTTTGAAAAGGCGCTTGACAAAGTGAGGCCTTCTGTCACAAAGGATGTTGAGAAATATTATGAGGAACTGCAGGAACAGCTGACATCAGCAAGGGCAAAGCAGATGCTCGACGACAAGCCCGGATATATGGGATAATCCTTTTTTATTTCTACATTTTATTCTTTAATAAAAATTTTAATAACATTGGGTTCGAACACGCATTTTCTTTGTGATCCTAAAAAATGCTTTGCATTTTTGGGAACTCAAAAATCTCTGATTTTTGAGTAAATGCTATTCGCAAAACAAAAATCAGAACTTTGTAGCTGATTTTTGTTCTGCACTCAATTCTCACCCGGAATTTTTAATACAATCCAAACAAAAACCTTTAAATAAACTCTTTCTACAAATTTCAATATGATACCTGAATATGGAGATAGTGTAAAAGTTCAAACTAAAGAGCAGGCTTATGAAGGCATAATGCTGCCAAGGCCTGAAATTCTTGAAGAGGGATTTACAATTATAAAGCTGGATAACGGCTATAATATAGGAATTGAAAACAAGAATATTGAAAAAATTGAAGTTATAAAGAAATACGAGAAGAAAAAAGAGACAAGGCATAAGATTGAGCAGAGAAAAGGATTGCCCTTAGTTCCGATTTTATCTTTTGGAGGAACGATTTCCTCAAGAGTTGACTACAAAACAGGCGGAGCCAATGCTGACTATACTGCAGAAGATTTTGTTGCAATGGTTCCCGAGCTTAAGGATGTTGCAAACATCAAGGCCGAGAAAGTCATGGGAATAATGAGCGAGGACATGACTCCTGAAGACTGGCAGCACATGGCGAGAAAAATCGCAAAAGAGCTGAATGAAGATGATGTTGCAGGAGTTGTTGTGACCCAGGGAACTGATACCTTACATTTCTCGACAGCAGCAATGTCATTTTTTCTGAAGCATTTGCACAAGCCTGTTGTTTTTACCGCAGCACAGAGGAGCATTGACAGAGGTTCGTCTGATGCGTTTTCAAATTTATTATGCGCAGTTCATGCAGCATCGAAATTTGACGGGGCTGCTGTTGTAACGTGTTTGCATGGAACATCTAATGATGATTATTGCATTTTAAACAGGGGAACAAAAGTAAGGAAGATGCATACAAGCAGGAGGGACGCTTTCAGGCCGATAAATGAATTGCCTCTTGCAAAAGTTTTTGAAAACGGAAAGATAGAGATTGTTAATTCTAATTACAACAAGAAAAATAATCAAAATGTTTCTGTTGATGACAAGTTTGAAGAAAAAACAGGACTGATTTATGTCCATCCGGGCATGAATCCGGATATTTTGGATTATTATCTTGAGAAAAAATTCAAGGGGCTTGTTGTTGCTGCAACAGGCCTTGGGCATGTATCAGGGCTCGGCGATACAATAATTCATAAGAAATATTCTGTTTTTGACAAGCTAAAAGAACTGAAAGACAAGCTTTCTATTGTTATAGCAAGCCAGACAATTTACGGAAGAGTCCATCCTTATGTTTATACGAACTTAAGAAGGCTGTCAATCCAGCTCAACTGCATTTTTGCAGAGGATATGCTGCCTGAAGTTGCTTATATCAAATTAGGATGGGTTCTTGGGCATACTAACGAGCCTGAAGAAGTCAGGAAAATGGTGCTGACGAATTATGCAGGGGAGATTACAGATAGAAGTGATGAAGGGAGTTTTTTGTATTAAATTAGTTACTTTCTAGTAGTTAATAATAGAAAGGTTTATAAATGGGGAAAATCTTAAGATTTATTCTATGAGAAGACAATCCAAGCTAAACCTGTCAAGAGAAATAATTTAGATTATATTAAGGAAGATTATATAAATGAAAATGAGCATGAATAATGATGCAAATATCCAAACTATAACCTTTGGGCCTTTCAGTCCAGAGTCACAATTAGATGCGGCTCTAAATAGTGGAATTGATGCTCTGGTAATAAGGACTGACGGATTTTTTCCAAATTCTGCTATTCCATATTTTGCAAAATTTCAAGAAATTGGCGTTCCCGTTTTTATTTCTACGGGCGGGTTAATTGAATCTCAATCAAAGGCAAAGACCCAAAGTACAGGGGCAATCCCTCTGCCTATCCATCCAGACCAAAATTGGGGATTTATTAGGGGTTTAGAAAGCATAGTTGAATGTGAAAAAAGCAAAGGACTTAGCAAAAATGAGACTTATCAAAATATTTCTGCTAGAAGTTTACAAATATTTGATAGACATGATTTTTATGATAAACCTGAATTTATTGAATTGTTATTGAAGCCCGAATTAAGGACGCTAGCAGATTCTTTGACAAATAAAAGTGGACCCATTGTTGTTGATTGCGGCCACATAGATTCAAAAAGCATGTATCCGAATCCACTTGATGCACAAACTTTAGAGCAGGGAATTGTCTTAATGAAATATCTTAAATTAAAAGGCAATAATGAAGTTAAATTGGGTGTTCTATTCAATGACATGCATATGTATTCCATTGCAGGAAAACAATCAAGAAGGGATGTTGAATTTTTAAGGAAGCAAGTCAAAAATAGAGGGACTCATTATTTTCTGGAACAAGCTTATAGACAAATACTTGACGGTTACGGAATTGGAAGAGAACAAATGAGAGATATATTTATGTGTCATTTTGAAGGAAGTTTAAATTTTGAAGCAAGGCAGGATTTAAAGGGCGATGAATTAAGAGTTAATTTAAAGAAACGTGGTGCGGGATTTTCATATGACCTTGCGAATTCCGACGCAGAGAGACAAATTGCATCCACCGAAACAGGAGCACCGCTTTGCAATTTAATGTCAGCTGTTTTAAATAAAGCTTATCAAAGAAAAGGTATTGGCACAGTAATCTACCTAAGAGATGAAATGTGGAACTGTGGTATCAGGGGAGGCGCAATGACATCAAAGGAAGCTTACGGCACCCAATTAAATGTTCATTCTGTGCCATTTATTCAGTTACATGGCAAAGTTCACACTTTACCGGCACAATTATTATAATTTGTCCCAAACAAACTGATACAACTTCTTGAACCCTTCTGCTATATCCTTGCTTTTAATAACAAAGACCGTAGGCTCTTCTTTTAATTTTCCAAACTCTTCTCCTGAATAGATTACAACATAATCTCCGAAAAATTCCATTGTCAATTTACTGCAGTATTTTTTTGGCAAAAATTTAAAGTTGCCATGCTCAAACTTTAGCGGGTCTGTAATAACTTTTGGCATTCCTTCATCAAAAATATGGCTGTATGGTATTTTTGCTTTTTTCCTTTCGCGGTCGAATTTTAACCTGAAATATTTCAGCCTTGGATCAAACCACATTCCCTTTGCCCCAATGCAGTAATAAGGCTTCTTTTCTTTTAATATGTCAAACATATAATTCTTGTATGCTTCAACTCCCCGGTAAAAATAAGCCTCCTCTTCCTGTTTGTTTGATTCAAATTTTTTTACAAATTCCGGCATAAAAGAATTAATTTTTTCTTCTTTTTCTTTTAATAACTCCAATAATCTTCTCGGATGGATAGCCTTGTAATGCTTTTGATTTTTCAAAAACATTTCTGTAGCAAGCCCTTTTTCACACAGCCTTTCCATTGCATCATAAACATTGCTCCTGTTAATTTTTGTCTTGACTGAAATTGTATTTGCAGAGGCTTCACCAAGTTCTATCAGTTTTTCATATATTCTGGATTCGTTCAGGCTCAACCCTATTTCAGATAATATATCTTCGTGCATGTTTTGAAATAATTGTTTCCACTATTTAAAGTTTTCGTTGTATTTACAACGAATTATATTTAAATAGCTAAATCTATTTCTTCATCACTCAGTAGTTACGTAATCAATGATAAAATGAAAATTGGAAAATAAAATGACAACAATAGAAGCTGAACTATCACAGTCTTCCTTTACAGGGGGCCACATAGATACCTCTGTAGAATCTAGTGAAATCTACAAAAGATTTGTCGATGAGCAGATACCTGAACCAAAAGTTGTAGTGGATTGGATGGGTAAAGAAAAGAAGCCAAGAATTCTAGTTTTGTATACTGGCGGAACTTTAGGTATGAAGCATGAAGTTAACCCAGTTACAGGAGAAAAAGAAAACGTTCCAAAATTAACTCTTGAGGAATTGCTGGAAAAATGCGATTACATTTGCAATATCAAAGAGCGCTATAACATACTTGGCTACAAAGTTTCTCATATAGACAGCACAGAAATCAATGTTAAAGTCTGGAAAAATTTGTCTCATCTTGTAAACAAGCATTATGAGGAATTTGACGGCGTGGTAGTTGCGCATGGTACGGATACATTGGCATATTCTGCTGCAGCAATGGCTTTTGCAGTAAGAAATCTGTACATACCGATTATTTTTACTGGGGCGCAAATGATTTTGGAAGCTGACGGAACTGATGTAATTGCTAATCTAACAGGCGCATTGGCATTGGCTAAATCAAGATTGGCAGAAGTTGCAGTTCTGTTTAATGGTGAAATTTACAAGGGTACAAGGGTTGAGAAGAAACATGATTCGTGGCTGGATGGTTTTGCGTCTCCTATTTATGGGCATATAGGTCACTTGGGAGCTCACGGTGTGGAATTGGATCCTCGTGCAGTATTAAGAGGAACTTACACCCCAAGTGATTTGATTTATCATCCTGAATTTGCAACAAGCGTTCTTGAAGTAGTTCTCGCGCCTGGTCTTAACCCAA
>CAYNCK010000016.1:0-1667 GCA_964396095.1 uncultured Methanosarcinales archaeon | reverse complement strand
GCTAGGTCTGTTTTTAAGATAGGCAGCACATTCATTGTTTCCGGGTCTCCAAATCTTGCATTATATTCGATAAGCTTTACTCCTTTTTTTGTTAGGATAAACCCACCATACATTACTCCTTTGTAAAACTGCTCAGTCTCTTCATTTATTGCCCTCGCTACTTTTTTTGTTATTTCAATAGCTTTGTCGACATGCTCTTTCCTCAAGAACGGCAATAAATGATTCTCGCATGAATATGACCCCATGCCCCCTGTATTTGGGCCTTTATCTCCGTCAAAAGCTCTTTTATGGTCCTGGACAGGCGGAGTAGCTACAACTGTCCTTCCGTCAGTCAGGCATTGCAGGGAAAATTCTTCTCCATCTAACTTTTCCTCTACAATAACGGCGGGATGCGTCTCCAGAACTTCCTTGCAGTAATCCAACGCATCTTCCTTTGTGCTGAAATGGTCACCTTGCACCCTTACACCCTTACCAGCAGTAAGCCCATCGGGCTTTATGACAACTTCATCCATTTCATCCATAAATCCTTTTATCTCATCAAATTTTTCATTTGTGAAAATCTGGAATTTTGGATTTCCTTCTATATTATATTTTTCAAGCAGCTCCCGGGTAAATGATTTGGATGTTTCAAGCCTTGCCATAAGCCTTGTAGGCCCTATAGCATTTATTCCCTCTTCTTCCAACACATCAACCACTCCAAAACTCAGCGGGTCTTCTGGACCTATAAACACAAAATCAATATTGCTGCTTAATGCAAATTTCTTTATATTCTCCAAATCAGAATAAGAGCCGATTTCCGCTTTTTTGGACAGTGAAAGTACCCCTGGATTTTTTGACTTCATGTAGGAGTAGAGATTTACTGCCTTATTTCTGGTAAAAGCCTCAGCAATCGCGTGCTCTCTTGCCCCATGACCAATAAGCATCACATTTGTCATACTCGCACAACCACCCTCTGCTTATGAGTTGAATATGGTTTAAATTCTTTGCGGTTATTTGGTAGAAAATGTACCGCTTCGATTTCACACTCTTCCTGAATTAAAACCTCTCTTCAAAAAACTAACCGGTTTACTTATTTGATCCGGCTCTGTCCCGAATGTGGTTAGCAGCATAAGGTCAAAGTTCCTTTAAACCAAACATTAAACTGACAAAGGGGAAGCTCCCTACGGGAAATGTCAGTTAGAAATAAAAACATAAAGAACTTTGAAGCTGCTAACCCGAAGGGAAGCGTAGATTCGGGACAGAGCCATTTGATCCATATATTTTATAAAAATCCTTAAAAGCAAATATTTAAATAACCAAAACGATATATGTGATTATCCGGGGGTTGCAACTTGATTGACGATGTTCATGAAGAATGCGGTATATGCGCTGTTTATCTGAAAGATGATGGCGATTCTGCAAACAAAGCCTTATTCTACTTATATAAGCTGATGCTGAACCTGCAAAATCGGGGCCAGCTAAGCGCAGGCATAACCACCTATAATGAGCACAGGCCCCAGATACTTAACACCTACAAAGACCTCGGCCATGTAAACGAGGTTTTTAGGACAAGCAACCGGCAAAAAAGCTTCGAAATTTTTAAGAAATATGCCGGAAACAAGGGAATTGGCCATGTAAGGTATGCAACGTCCGGAAGCGAGGAAAGGGGCGCAGCCCAGCCTTTTGAA
>CAYNCK010000015.1:0-7595 GCA_964396095.1 uncultured Methanosarcinales archaeon | reverse complement strand
AAACAATACTATTTTAGGTCAGTTTGAAAGATTTAAATATACTCATTGACTACTAATGGGTAAAGATGAATTAATATGTCTCAAATTAATGTCACTGTAAAAGGCCCATACCCTTACATCGGAAACCCAGCGGAAGGCATTCATCAAACTGCCGCAATTCCATGTTATGTCTGTGAAAGTTTTTTTGGAAATAAAGACTATTACCAAATTTTCTCATCAACAGCATCAATAAAAGAACTTGTCAAAATGTTAAGAGGTTACGGGTTAAAAGTTGTGGATAGCCTAACCAGCTTAAGCATCGCAGCTTGCAGCGAGCATAACTTGAATCTGGAATCACTCATTAAAGATGCAAAAACGAAATCAAGAATTGATGCCGCGATTGTAGTACAAACTTTGGCTTTAAAAGTTGCCGCTCCGTAAACAACGCTGAAGTAAAAATCAGAATCAGGTTCATAATCTATTAATTATTTTCTTTACTTCTTTTTCCAAAAACTTTAAATCATGATTATTATCAATCACAAAATTAGCGTATTTCAATTTTTTCCCCAGTGGCATCTGCGTTTTTAAGATTTTATCAATTTTTTGTTTGGCATACCTTGTCTTTAATCTTTTTATTGCATTATTTTTATTGCATTTGGCAACAACAACCTTATCAACCAAATCTTTTGCTTTTGTTTCAAGCAGCAAAGGGGCGTCAATTGCAATTTTTGCATTATTGCCTTCATTAATTTTTATTTTTTTAATTTGGGTTTTTATTTCATCAATTATGCCTGGAAGCATTATTGAATTCAGTTTTTTTAATTTTAATTTATCTGCAAAAACAATATCTCCCAATAATTTTCTATTAATTTTATTATCCTTATACAGAATATCATTTCCAAAACTTTTTACAATCTTATTTTTAATTTCCCAATTATCAATTAGTTTGTGCCCTATTTCATCCGCATCAATTCTGTTGAAATGATATTTGCAGAATAATTTTGCAATTGTCGTCTTTCCTGAGCCGATTGAACCCGTAATGCCGATTATCATGCTCACCTTTCATATGTCTTGGATTTTTCAGTAAATCCTGCCACTTTAGAAGCAGTTTTGCCGGGAAAAGCTTCGAATTTTATTTTTCTGTCAGAAATCATCTGCACCAGCACTGTTCCCTCAACAAAATCATTATTTTTTGCCTTTAGATTCTTGGCTGGGCTCATCCTGTCCCATGGACGGCCGTTCTCCAGATAAAGCTCATAGCGAACCAATTCATATTTAACAAGTCCTGAAGATACGCTGACATCCTTTGGATCAGGAGAATTATTTTTTACTGCAGCCTGTTTTGTTTCACCCCCATAGTTTCCAATAGATACAACAATATGCCCAGTATCAATGTGGTCGTATACAAATGACAGGTGGGTTGACCAGTACTCAGGCCTTGCGCCTCCGCCTTGATAGCCTCCTGTGTTCTCTTCAAACCAATTTCCAGCCAGCCTTCCGTCAATGTCATAATCTATTTTTCCGCCTAAAGGCGGAACTGTCCTGGGATTTTTTTCAAGGAGCTGTGTTCTAAACGGCTCTTCAAAATAGTCAAACGGATCAACTGTATGTATTTTCCACTCTTCACCTGAATAATGTTCCGGGAAAATAAAGCCTTTTAATATTACCTTGTCATAGTTGACGCTTAAATCTAAGGTCTGGCCCCCTATCTTTCCTATCAGATCGCCTTTCTTCACTTTAATTGAACCTCCCCAATAGTCGCCCGGTGACATGTTTCCCACCACATTCGTTATTTCAGGTGACAGGCTTGTAATCAGGTTGTAAATGCTGTAAAAGTCGCAGGTGTGCTTAATTATAACACGAAATTTCTTGTACTTGTTGTCGGGATTTGCCTGCTCCAAGCCTATGTCTGTGATGGTGCCGTTAGCGTTTGCATAAACTTCGTAAGTATCAGGTTTTGAATTGAATACGGCCGGGGAAAAATACATATGGTCAATTGGAGTTACATGGCCACCTACCATTGCGCCCATTGGCAGGACAATTCCAATATCCTCGAACTTCATAGGGCTGGAAAGCATAACAGTGCCATTTCCGGCGCATTTTTGCACTATGCTGGAAAATTTCCCGGCTTCAATGTTATCTTTTTGAGTGCAGCCTATGATTAGAATAATTGCAAGAACAAGCCCAAGAAACAAATAATTTACGCTTAATTTCATAATTGGCATCTATTTTGCCCCGATATAATAACTTTTCTGCATCCTCTGAAAGTTTTAAGTGCCAGAATAATTTATCTCTCAAATATTCATCACCCCGTCTTAAGTTACAGCCAGGCAATTTTTTAGAAAGAATTATAAACTTAATTGCATGCTACATTGCAATGCTTAAGCAAATTTTTGTGAACCTTCCGGTGGAAGACCTCAACAAGACAGTAGAGTTTTTTACAAAACTCGGGTTCAAATTTAATCCCCAATTCACTGATGAGAATGCGACATGCATGATTATTTCTGATAACATTTTTGCAATGCTTTTGGTTGAAAAGTTTTTCAAAACTTTCATAAAAAAGGAAATCTGCGATGCCAAAAAGAGCACAGAAGTTTTATTAGCCCTTTCTGCTGGAAGCAGGCAGGAAGTTGATGATATTATTAAAAAAGCAATAGCTGCCGGAGCCAAGGAGCCCAAGGAGCCGCAAGAGTATCCGTGGATGTACGGGCGAGCTTTTGAGGACCTTGACGGGCACATTTGGGAAGTATTCTACATGGATATGGAAAAATTTCCAAGCAAAGAATGAGGTGAAAAAAATGGACAGGGTCGTGCATTTTGAAATACAGGCAGATAATCTTGAGAGAGCTTCTAAATTTTACAAAGAAGTATTTGGCTGGAATATTGAAAAATGGGAAGGGGGCAGCATGGAATACTGGATGATTATGACTGCAGAAAAGGATAGTAAAGAGCCGGGCATAAATGGCGGCCTGCTCAAGCGACCTGCCAAGACACCACCTCATGAGTGCGGCACAAACGCATATGTCTGCACTGTCCAGGTCAAAAGCTTCGATGAAACTGCAAAAAAGATAAAAAAAGCCGGAGGCATTGTAGCAATGCCGAAGTTCGCTATTCCGGGCATGGCCTGGCAGGGGTATTTCCTTGACATGGAAGGAAATACATTTGGGATACATGAACCTGATGAGAATGCCAAATAAATAAGGAGGTAAAAATCATGGCTTATTTTGAAACAAAATACAATGATTATATTTATGTGTTCTTTAGAATATGCACAGGGGCATTATTTTTTGCTTATGGCGTGCAGAAAATATTCGGATTATGGGGCATGCCAGGCGGTCCTGCAGTGTTTAATACTCTGATATGGTATGCAGGGGCGGCTGAGCTGCTAATTGGACTTTCTTTAATTACAGGTGTTTTGGTAAGGCTTTCCTCTTTTTTTGGCGTAATAGAAATGATTGTAGCGTATTTCATACTCGTTTCAATGGCTGGCTGGAATCCAATGGTAAACCAGGGAGCGCCTGCAATTTTGTTTATGCTTGCATTTCTGTTAACTTTTGCATATGGTTCAGGAAAAGCCAGTCTTGAAAAAATGGTTTTCGGAAAAGAATTCTTTTGATTTTTTTATTTTTAATTTTTTTTCTCAAATTTTATCTTCGCCATAATCTGCTCGTGCATTCTCCTGACAAACTCAACTTTGTCTTCAATCTTCATTAAGTCTGTAAAGCCCTGCAATACAATGTTGAAAGCAAAAGGCGATGGAATGCTTGTCTTGATTTCCTTGACCAAAATCTTTTTCTCTTCAATGCCCTGCACAACTTTTGTTGTGTTGTCAATGTCCATCAAATCCTCGAGAACTTCCCTTCTTGCTTCTTTCAAAATGCAGAAATCAGGATTTATTCTTTTCACTGCAGTTAGCAAAATCATTGAAGTAACCTGCTGCCTGCCGACTCTTTTCTCGTGGCCCATATAGTTTCTTAAGATCATCATGCCCCTTGTGGCGCAGTGCCTGAACCTTCTCCTCAAAATTTCTGTCTGCTCAATTGCCATGTCCATTACTTTCCTCATTTCTTTTGATTTTACAAGATTGAATGCCTGCACAACATTAACAGCCTTGTCAGAGCCGACATAAAACCCATTGTCATTTATTCCAATCTCAACATCTCTGTGCTGCGTTCTTCCGATTGCAAACGCAACTGCCCTTGACAGGCAGTCATTGACTCTTCTTCCGTAAAGCGTATGGAAAACTGCGTATTTCCTTTTGCTCTTGTCATCGGAATAATGCTCGACAATGATCCTTGAATGAGACGGAATTTCAGCATAATTGAACTGCTCGTAAAAATACTGGTAAACTGATTCAGCGGAATTTGAATCAACGTAAAGATAGGCGTTTATGAATTCTAAAATTTCATTTTTTGTTTTATTTGCGCAAAACAATTCATTCATAAGCTTCCTGAATCTTCCAATCTCAAGGGCAAGGTCAAAGCTCAAAGGCAGCATTTCAGAAAACCATGATGGAATTGTTGGCGGCCTGTTGACGGACGCATTTGCATACGCAACCATCCCTTTCGCATACAAAAATTCGTATTTTTCCCCTCCAAGAACAAAGACATCGCCTCTTTTCAATCTTTCAAGAAAACCTTCGTCAATATGGCCAATAGGCTGCTCGCCGACCTTTACAGTAACAAATGACTCATCAGGAATTGTTCCGATGTTTGTCATGTGGATAACTCTCGACATCTTGCCTTTTTTTCCAAGCTCTCCTGAATCTTCATCATACCAAATCTTGGCATAGATATGCCTATCTTCCAAAGAAATATATTTTCCTGCAAGGTAGTCAACCACTTCAATGAAATCCTTCCATTCTAAATTATTATAGCAGTAGCTTTGCTTAATCAGTTCAAACAGTTCTTTTATTTTCCATTTTTGCTCAAGGGAAATCCCATGAATCTGCTGTGCAAGCACATCGAGGCAGCCTGTTGGTATGTGGATCCTGTCAATCTTTTTTTCAATTGCTGATTTTAATAAAACAGCGCATTCAACTAAATCATCCCTGTCGAGCACAATAATTCTTGCCTTGACTGTGCTGTGCAGTTTATGGCCTGAACGCCCTGCCCTCTGCAAAAATCGTGCAACCGATTTAGGAGAACCAAGACAGATGACCAAGTCAATAAAACCGATGTCAATCCCGAGCTCAAGCGATGTGCTTGAAACAATTACTTTTAATTCACCTTTTCTTAACCTGTTTTCAATGTTGTGCCTGAAAGTTTTTGACAATGAGCCATGATGGGCACCGATATTTTCAGCATATTTTTTCGGATATTTTTCTTTCAGGAAATGCACCACTCTTTCAGTTGCTGACCTTGTATTTGTAAAAATCAAAGTTGTCCTGTGGCTTTGTATCAAATCATCAATAAGCCCGTACATAGCGTTGTGCATCATCATATGCTGTGTGCCTACCAAATCCGGAACAGGGCTTAAAACTTTTAAATCCATGTTCTTAATGAACTGCACGTCAACAATCTTGCAGTCCCTTAATTTTCCTTTTTCATAGCCCACAAGAAATTTTGCAATTTCCTCCAGCGGAGCAATTGTCGCGCTTAATCCAATTCTGGTCATAGCAGGAGAAATCCTGTTTAATCTTTCAATTGACAATGACATGTGGACTCCTCTTTTGTTTTCAGCCAACGCATGTACTTCATCTGCAATAAACCAGTCAACATTTTTCAACAGCTCGCTGAATTTTATTGAGGACAGCATGATTGCGAGGCTTTCAGGAGTTGTAACCAATATATGCGGCGGATACTTGAGCATTTTCGCTTTTTCAGATGGTGTTGTGTCTCCTGTCCTAGTTGACACCCTGATGTTAAGTTTTTTTCCTGACATCTTTTCCATTTCCTTCAGCGGCTCAACAAGGTTAATATGGATATCATTGCTCAAAGCTTTAAGCGGCGAAACATAAACGCAGTAAACTCTGTTTTCAAGAATTCCCTTTTCACTTGAATCAATCAACTCATTTAAAATTGAAAGAAATGCAGTCAAAGTTTTTGTTGCGCCTGTCGGAGCGCTTACTAAAATATTATTTCTTGAATGGATTTCCATAACTCCAAACAACTGCGGCAAAGAAAACTCCTTGAACCTTGTGAAGAACCAACTATCTATAATAGGATTCAATATATGGCGTATTTGTTCAGGCTTATACGGCTCTTCGGCGTAGGTTATCATTTTGTTCTATATTGAAAATAAATTATCGTAAAATAAATTGTCTTTATGTAGCCTATCGTGATTTATAAAAGTATTTGGATAAAAATTAATTCATAACTCATTCATGAACGATTTTAATTTAAATAGTATTCGCCAGCAAATGTCCAGTGTCCAGTGGTTATTTTCATATGTAAAAACAGCCTAACGCCCGTTAGGCGAAGATAGAACTTTAATGGTTTCTAGGCATGTTCAAGGTGCTCACTATTACCCAAAACAGCTTGACGGTTTTCCGCAAGAATCTTTTTTAATCAAGTGCTTGCCACACTCTTTATTAAGTAAAATAGTGGCAGTATTCCCCAACAAAGACAAATAGTTTGATTACAAAAACTTATTTCAAAATTCCCTCTGGTTTAACAATCTTAATTCCTTTGTACTCTTTCAATTTTAACAAATGCTTGTCATAAGTTATGATATAATCAGAAGAAGATTCAATGGCACATTCTATCACTTTATTATCATCAGGATCATCTTTTATGATAGCTACTTTGTGTTTCGGTTCTATCAGCTTAGCAAAAAGCAATATTTTTTCAATTATATTCTTAATCTCATTTTTGTTGTATTCAAAATCTCTTTCAAGCACCTCAGCTGTCTCATCCAAAATATCTTGTGTTGTAAATATTTCAGTATTTGAAAGGATAAATTTCTTTAATAATTTATGTGCAACGCTGTAACCCATTGAGTGGCTGAAATAAGAAAATTCGTATCTAGGTGTATAGGCGTTCTTCAAGCTTTATGTACAAAAATCACCTGTAAATTTGATATAAATTAATAAAAACTTGTCTTCTTTGCTCTAAATAAGTTCAATTTTGCTCTTTTTTAGCATTAAAAGGTTTCTTTATGCTTTAATTTATCTATACTAACTTATTAGGCTTTGATTACCCAATCTTGAGTTTTTTATCTCGTACCGTTTATCAAGTTGAATGTACAAAAATGATTAAAGCAACCGCCACCCCTGCTTAGAGGGGGTGGAGTTGTAAATATAGTCTTTGTTATTTTTAGCATATGTAATGACATTTTGGCTTACTTGAATTGTATAGAAAGTTCAGCAAATAATACACATACAATCTTTAATCCTGTCAAGGACTCAAAAGCCCGATAATCTTTAAGGTGCAAGACTTTTAATCTTTAATGTGACAAAACACATTAAATTTCTAAACAACCTTTGCGGATTGGGGCGCACCGTCTTCAACTGTCCAAATAACCTAAGTTATTCGGCGTGTATTATCTGCTGCCTTGAATACACAAGGATCATATTTCAGTTGACCAATTGACAAATTGGATTTCTGCATCCAATTTTGATTTCTTTGCTTCTAATTCCTTTATTCTGTTTGCCAATCCCAATTCCTGCCAGAGAT
>CAYNCK010000014.1:0-1878 GCA_964396095.1 uncultured Methanosarcinales archaeon | reverse complement strand
CCCTTTGCCGGAGTAGCTCAGCCTGGTTAGAGCGCAAGAAACAATTTTAGCGACACTCATATATTTGAGTTATGAAGCTTTAAGCTGATGATATACCTCAAACCGGGCCATCTAGAGTGTTCAATTGTATTGAACATGGATTAAGGTCGTGGGTTCAAAGCCCGCCTCCGGCATTATTCTTCTTTAAGAAAAACCCTTCCCCTCATAAAAGTCTTATCCCTTGCATTTTGCATGCTTCCAAGATAAGCAAAGAATTTATCATCGTATTTTTCTGTCGTCTTAAAATGCCTGAAAGCGTGATAGTTTTGCGCATGAGGAATCTCAAATACCAGGCTTGTCCCGGTTATCTCCTTGAAGCCTCCAATCTTCTGTTTTGACTCTATGGAATTCAGAACGTAATATAGTGTGAATAAGATCAGGGTTAAGATTAATAATGCTATAAGCAATGTATTAAACACTATTTTTCTCATTATTTTCTTGAATAATCAGATTCTTTTTATAAATATTTATGAAATTCGAATAAGAAAACGCCAAGGCCAGGATTTGAACCTGGGTATCCTTTCAGATATTCGCTTTCTGTATTAAATTCGAGGCGAACGCGTTAGGCCGGGCTCCGCCACCTTGGCACAAGAACAAGTTTAATTTGCTGTTTTAAAAATCTATTGATGGTCCGAGCAGTCTTCCATGAAGCCGCATTTTAGGCAGACTAATTTGCAGTGCCGCTCTAAAAGCAATACTTCGCATCTTGGGCACTTTATCTGAGAAATTTGCATAATTCATTAAAAAATAACTCAATTATTTAATTTTTATTGTATTTTACATTATTGTAGTCCACAAGAATCAAAAAATAACTCTATCAGGAAATTGAGCATCCAGTCAAAGCAGCCAGCTTGTCCAAAGACTGCACATCTTCATATTTTTCTCCATTGATAAACCAAGTCGGTGTTTTCCTTACTTCTTTGTTCTCAGTGAAGTCTTTATAATTGATGAATTTTATGGAATTGCCGAACATCCTTTTTTGCGCCTGGGTGTATTTGCACCAGGAAGCGCCATACATGACTGCATCTTTCTCACTTAGGCATTTTGCGAAATTATCCAAAGCAGCGGGCTTTTTTGAGTTTGCATATCCAAATCCAATTCCTGCAATAATAACTATAGAAATGATTGTAAAAGAAATAAGAAAAACTTTTTTCCCCTTTTTAGGCTGCAGTTCTAAAGGCTTATGAATCTCTTTAGCCACTTTATTAATGCTGCTAGACTCATCTTTGCTCAAAGCCATTTTACTTAAGCATCCAAGGATGGCTCAAATGAAGGAGCTTCAACATTCTCTGGTCCTGCTACCGCGCATCCGCCGCCTACATAGCCCTGTTGCTGGCCTTGATATGCGGGCTGCCCAGCTGCGTAGCCTGTCTGGTAGTCGTTGCCGCCTCTTGCGCAGCCAAAAACCATCAAAGCTGCCAAAGTTAATAACACCGTTAATACTAAGCTTTTTTTCATTTTTAGCACCTTCCATTAATTAATCAATTCGCAGTTGATATTACTTTAAATATTTTACTGAAGAAAGGAACCAATAAACTTTAAAAAGCATAAAGAACACTCTCTCCTATGGAGGAAGTTATTGTTATAGGCGCAGGGATTATAGGCTTAAGCATTTCTTATTGCCTCAAGAAGAATAATCCAGGCTCTTTTGACATAACTATTATTGAAAAAAATAAAGCCGGCATGGAAGCCTCTTATGCAGCTGCAGGAATGCTTGCTGCGCAGTCAGAATTTGACCAATATGAAGATTTCATGGATTTTTGCATCAAGAGCAGGGATATGTATATGGATTATTGCGATGATATTGGAAATGATTCTGGTGTTGATGTTGAGTTCCAG
>CAYNCK010000013.1:0-4565 GCA_964396095.1 uncultured Methanosarcinales archaeon | reverse complement strand
AATATATGTATTTATTGAATGATATTTAAATATTCTTCTTTTAGTACGCCCCCTCCCCAGTCGTTTTCGTTTGATTTAGTTCGTCGTAAAATTGTCCCTATCCGTCCGTAGCCCTTGAAAATAATTGCAACTAACAGTTGTTTCACGCAGTTTTAATTGCGGGAAACGGATGTTATGCTTGTTTTACATATGAAAATAACCACTGGACACTGGACATCTGCTGCCGTATACTATATAAACTAAAACCAATCAGAAGCATTGTATGAATGATTTAAAGGTGCTTGTGGACGAGATGAAAGTAAGGGGTTTTAGCAGGAAAACAATTTCAAGGTACCTGTACATAAACCAAAGGTTTCTTTACTTCATTAAAAAATCCTCCAAAGAAATCAGCAGGGCAGATGTTGAAAGCTACCTTGTCAATCTCTATGACAAAAATCTTTCATCAGCAACAAGGCATCTAGTTTGTGCTGCATTGAAATTCTATTACGAAGATGTTTTGCAAAGGAAGTTTGGCCTGAAGTATCCAAAACAATCAAGCAATCTGCCTGTTGTGCTGAGCAGAGATGAAATATTAAGAATGATTGATTCAATTGAAAACAATAAGCACAGGCTCCTGCTTGAGCTGATGTATGGCTCTGGATTAAGAGTTGGAGAAGCAATAAATTCTAAAATTGAGGACTTTGATGTAAATCAAAAAGTTTTGCATGTCAAAAGCGGAAAGGGAAATAAAGACAGGCTAGTAAACTTATCCAGCAGATTTATTAGTGATTTTTTAAAATTCATTGTTGGAAAAAATTCAGGCTATTTGTTTGAATCTTCTCAGAAAATTGGAAGCCACATAAGCAGCAGGACTGCGCAGCTGATTGTTAAGCATGCTTTAGCTAAAACAAGAATTCAGAAGAAAGCCCACCCTCACACTTTTAGGACAAGCTATGCAACACATTTGATAGAAAACGGAATTGACATAAGCTACGTGCAAAAGCTTTTAGGCCACGCAAACATCAGCACTACTCAAACTTACCTTAGGTTAAGCAAAGATTCTATAAGAAACGTAAAAAGCCCTTTGGATTAATCACTTACTTCTTTCCCCAACTTGCTTAATTTCTCTCCGCTCAAAAACTTTCCAAGAATTTCCTTTAATTCAGAAATTTTTACTCTGACCTGCTCTGTTGTGTCCCTGCTTCTTATTGTTACAGATTCATCATCCAAGCTTTCAAAGTCGGCTGTTACTGTTGCATAAATTCCAGTCTCATCTGCCCTTGCATACCTTCTCCCAATGCTTCCGCTTAAGTCAAATATGCATGCCCATTCTTTCCTGATGCTGTCATAGACATCTCTTGCCTTCTTAACAACATCTGCCTTGTTTGAGACAAGGGGAAAAACCCCAATCTTGACAGGGCATAAGTTAGGATGCAGCTTCAGGACTGCATTTTCCCTTGACTTGTCGTAATGATAGGCATCAAACATGAATACGAGAAAAGCCCTTTCAACCCCCTGCGACGGCTCGCAGATGACATGGGGGATTATCTTTTTCTTTGTTTCCTCGTCAAAAATGCTCAGGTCTGTCTTGGAATGCTCCATGTGCTGCTTAAGGTCAAAATCCGTCCTGTTTGAAAGCCCTTGAAGCTCTTTCCATCCGAAAGGAAATTCGAACTCCAAATCCCAGGTATCCAAAGCATAATGCGATAGTTCATCCTTTACATGCTGCCGTATCCTGAAATGCTCTGCAGAAGCTCCAAGGTCAATAAACCACCTGTGCATCATTGCAAGCCAATACCCATGCCACTTTGTTTTTATTATTTTTTTCGAAAGGCATTCCTTTATTGAAAGTTTCTGCATTTTCTTGTTATCCTTCTGCATCTCTGCTGAAAAGACATTCAGCTCATAATCAATAACATCATCGATAAACACGCATTCATCATACTTTTCAGGATGGACAAAATATTCTATTTCCATCTGCTCAAACTCCCTCATCCGGAAAAGAAATTCCCTTGGGGAAATTTCATTCCTGAAGGATTTTCCAATCTGTGCAATCCCGAAAGGCAGTTTCAGCCTTGCATTTTCCTGCACTAGCCTGAAATTCGCAAAAATAATCTGCGCAGTCTCCGGCCTCAGGTAAGCAAGAGAGCTTGAAGTTTGCACGGGCCCTACATGAGTTGTGAACATCAGATTAAACTGCTTCGGCTCTCCTAATTCGCTGCCGCATTTCTGGCATTTAATCTTGTTTTCTTTTAGTTTATTTGCAAGCTCATCTATCTTCATTCCTGCTGTTGATATTTTCAATTTGTCCTCAATCAAAGTGTCTGCGCGAAACCTTGAGCCGCATTTTTTGCAGTCAACAAGAACATCCGTGAAGCCGTCAACATGCCCTGAGGCTTTCCAAATCATAGGGTGGTTTACGATGCTTCCGTCAATTCCAACAATATCATCCCTTTGCGCTACAAAAGACTTCCACCATTCTTTCTTTATATTGTTTTTCAGCTCAACACCAAGATGCCCGAAGTCATAAAATCCCGCAATGCCGCCGTAAATCTCGGAGTTCATATAGACAAACCCCTTCCTCTTGCAGAAAGCTGCCATTTCATCAATTGTTAATTTTGGCTTTTCCATTTTTAATTGGTATTTTTTTAATTTATTTTTATTCTAACTCATCGTTCGAATCTGACTTTGAGTGATATTGGATTTTATTTTTATGTTATCCGTTATTGGATTTTTTGTCTATTGTGCTTCACATTTTCTGTTTTTGTTCTTCTTGCGCTGGCCAATTGGCGCAATCCAATAACTAGTATCCCAATAAACAATTTTAATAATAAATTATTTTAAAGTATACTTAATTTCACTAATAAACTATTTTTAAATAAAATCTAATTGGATAATAATTTAACATAAACTTTTACTGCACTATAACCCATTTTTAATCTTTTCTTTTTAATCTTATTGTTTTTTGCAATGCTATCTCCTATCAAGCAGTTTTTGCGGCATCAGGAATGCGGCAATCAAAGGAACAGCAACAGCCCCTATCCCAAAAGCCAATACTGCAAACAACGGGTAATTATTATAATTCAGGAGATGGTCTTTTTTTATTTGAAATGCCAAAAGAAAAATCAACATCAATGGAACAAAATACTTCAGCCAATATCTCCAAAAATTCCCGATTTTCAATGTTGAATTCTTGTTTATGAAATCAGAAATCTTTTCGGCATCAAAAAACCACCCGATAGCAAGTGATTCAAGCAGAAGCGCAATTAAAATATTGTAATAGAAAAAATGATTCACAATGCCCATAATATAATACCCTGGCTTTATGATAAATGCAAGTCCAAATAAGAATCCCATGCCAACAACTATGACGGCAGCATTCCTGTGCCTTGTCTTGAATTTATGCACAAGCACATGGGATATGGAGTAAGCAAGGGCACATGTTCCCATCAGGATAATAATTGACAAAAGCATGAAAAACAATATGCTAATCAGTGTGGGCTTGTAAAAAAACGGCAAAGCCTGCGCAACTGATGTAAACGGCAGGCTTATTGCGGTAAAATCAATTTTGTCAAAATTCATTCCATTTTTCGCGCTTAAGAATCCTAAAATTCCAAATATTACAAAACCAGCTGATATGCTTATCAAAAGCTTAAAAACAACAACGAAAAAAGAATTTCCGACAGCAAAGCCTTTTTCGCTTTTTCTTGCAATTGCGGGCATTACTCCGAAAGAAAGCCCGAGAGAAACTGCAGCCAATAAAAAAGCTTCCAGCCATGTATCGGGCCTTAGCAATGCCTTAAAATCCGGCTTGAAAAAGGAGTAAATTCCCTTCAGGGCATTTTCAAGGCTCAGCGAATATGCAAAAAAGAAAAGCAAAAGCATGACAAACAGAAATGAAGTTATAACGAACATTTTTTTCATTCCGTCAAATCCTTTTCTGATGTAAAAAAATACGATGATCCATGAAATAATCAGCGCTATGAAAACAGGAAGCGAGAACTGCGCAAAACCATTAAATCCATTTGAAGACTGCAGAACGTTCTTCATGAAATAATTATTTGCGTCATTTTTCCACTGCATTCCTAAAGACACGAAAATATAAATTATGTGCCATGAAAGGATAACTGAGTAATAGCACATTGCAATAAATGCGTTGAATACTGCGAGCCATCCTATTCCGCTCATTGGTTTTTTTATGGAAGCAAACAGGTCAACAACGTTCCTGTCAAAATACTGCCCTATGGAGAATTCAAGCAAAAGCAAAGGGGCCCCAAGCATAATTAACGCTATAAGGTAAGGAATAAAAAATAATCCCGTAATCCTAAAAGAAAACTGCTGATAAACAAACACGCTTCCTATGCCAATTGCTGAAGCAGCAGAGCAAAGCGCGAAAAAAAATCTTGAATTGCTGTTCATTGCAGGAGCAATTTTTCTCTTCAATTTAAATTTTTTGTTTCAATGATGATTTTATAGTGGTAACATTATCTGAAACGCCTAAGGAAAATAGCAAAAAATTTAAACAATAGATTAATCTTCAGCATTTTGTGATCATCAAGGTTAAGCATCTGGCAATCTTGGAAGCT
>CAYNCK010000012.1:0-8584 GCA_964396095.1 uncultured Methanosarcinales archaeon | reverse complement strand
GCACCTGGAAAACTCCGCCGCCAAATTCCATTATTGTAACGTCTAAAGTTCCGCCGCCCAAATCAAAAACAAGAATCTTCTGCTCTTTATCCTGCTTGTCAACTCCATATGCCATGGAAGCTGCCGTTGGCTCGTTTACTATTCTAACAACTTCAAGGCCTGCAATTGTTCCTGCATCTTTTGTTGCCTGCCTTTGATTGTCATCAAAGTAAGCAGGAACAGTTATAACTGCCTTGCTGATTTTTTCTCCGAGAAATTCCTCTGCATCTTTCTTGATTTTCTGAAGAATGAATGCTGAAATCTGCTGCGGCGTATACTCCTTTCCGTTAATATTATATTTATAATTAGTTCCCATCTTTCTTTTTGCAGCCATGATGGTGTTTTCAGGATTTGAAACTGCCTGCCTTCTTGCCGGCTCTCCGACTAAAACCTGCCCGTCTTTTGTAAATGCAACTACGCTCGGAAATGCCTTGCCGTATGCTGTTGTTCCTTCGGCGCTTGGGATTATTATAGGCTTTCCTGCCTGCAGTGCAGATGCTGCGCTGTTGCTAGTTCCCAAGTCAA
Source organism: uncultured Methanosarcinales archaeon (assembly GCA_964396095.1). GTDB lineage: Archaea > Nanobdellota > Nanobdellia > Woesearchaeales > GW2011-AR4. The sequence continues at coordinate 8,020 of CAYNCK010000012.1, read as the reverse complement.
TTCCGATTATTTTTTCCTTTGCCATTTTAATTGTCCTCCGAGTTTTTAACTAGGAGGCCAGACAAAACTTATTTTGCCGCTGCCTCCGTTGTTATTTTGATTTTATTATATTTTCAAAATGTTTTTGTTAATGTGAAATTAATGTTTTTTTACGTTTTGCTTTATTTCTTAACGCATTATCATCTTTTGCCATTAAACGTCTTCAAAAAATAAAAGTAACTTTTTACTTTCCACTAATCTTGACTTTGCTGAACCTTAGTACTTTATCGTTTAGCATGTATCCTTTCTGGAATTCTTCTAAAATGGTTCCTTCTGGCTTTTCTGACTCTTCCTTCATCAAAACTTCGTGCCTGTAAGGGTCAAACTGACCGTCTGCCTTTATCGGCTTTAATCCTTCTGACTCAAGCGCAGAATAAAGCTGAGCATAAATTAACTTCATCCCCTCAACAAACTTTTCCCTGTCGCTTGTGTTTTTCAATGCAATTCCAAAGCTGTCAAGCGCAGGCAAAATCCCTGCAATCATTCCTGCATTAGCATATTTTGCAAATTCTGTTTTCTCCTTATCAACCCTTTTTTTGTAATTTTCAAACTCTGCCTGAAGCCTTTTCAAAGTATCTGTTAATTCTTCGATTTGCTTTTGTTTTTCTTCAAGATGTTTTTTTAAGTTATCACTTTCATTGGTACCTTTAGCATTTTCCTTTGCGTCATGCTTAATTGATTCCTTTTTTTCCTGTTCCATTTTTATTATTCTATCTGTTTTTAAGATTTTTTATTTTAAGCTTTATATTGATTTTTTATTAAATGTAAATCGTTAATGGTTTTTTTAGTTATACTCAGTTATAGTTCAAATCATACTTTGACTTTTCAAAATGTAGTTATTATGTTGACTTAAAGTCAACTAAAGGTAGGTAATCTAAACTAGTATATAAAGATTTCGGCAAACATTTATAAATAAGGGAAATTTAAAGGGTTATATGGTATATGTCAGGCAGAGAATAACTATAGTGAACATAAGGAAGCCTGCAGAGCATAATGTAAATCATGAGCTGCAGTGGTTTGGTTCTTCGCTTGGCTTATTCAACCTCAGGGATAAGGATAAAAGCTGCTTTCGGCTATTTATAGAACTGTTAAAATCATCAAAATCCCACCACACTCTGACAAGCGATGAGCTCGCTGCAAAATTGGATTTGTCAAGAGGCACAATCATACATCATATTAACAGGCTCATGGAGTCGGGAATTGTAATTCATGAGGGCAACACATATACTTTAAGAGTGGACAATTTGAAATCTTTGATTGAGGAAGTTGAAAAAGACATCAAGAGAGCATGCGATGATTTGAAAGAAGTTGCAAAAGAGATTGATGAAAGGCTTGGCTTATAGTGTTTTAATTTCATAATAGTAAATTATATAAACAAGTAATCGGAGTTTTACTAATGAAAAAAATACTGTTGTTCTTGATTGTTTTGCTAATGATTCCGGCTGTTTTTGCTGACATAACAATAACAACAGACCAAGACATCTACAACCTTGGAGACAAGATGGCTGTCTCTGCATCTGTATTAAGCGGCAAGAATTTTGACGGTTTATTCAAGCTTGCACTTTCATGCGGAACTTACAATCTGCAGTATTTTCTGACTCCGGTGAGCCTGGAAGCTAATTTCAGGAGCGCTGTTGAGGTTCCGCAATTGACTGCAACTTCATCAATGCTCGGCAACTGCGCAATCACAGGAGACCTGACAACAAATGATAACCTGGCTGTCGAGGAAAAATCCTCAAATAACTTCGAGATTACAAAGCAATTGATAGTGCTGCCGATAAAAACCAAAATAACTTCATTGCCGGACACAAAGATACTTATTGCCGGAGTTGTGAACGGGGCATTTGGCAGCAATGTGATAAAATCTTCTGTGAAGATTGAACTGGACAACGAATCCCATTTAATTGAGGCTACTGACGGCAAATTCAATGTAACCATCGACATAGCAAAAAACATAAAATCTGGCAAGCACTCAATAGATATAAGCGCTTCTGACTCAAAAAGCAATAGAGGCTACGGAACAATTGAGCTTGAAATAACGGCTGTTCCAAGCTACATAAAGAATGATTTGAGCTCGGATAGCATATTGCCTGGCTCAAAGATTGAAATAACAAGCTCATTATATGACCAGGCAGATGAGTTGATAAATGCGACTCTTGATCTGGAATTGAAAGGTCCTAAGTCCGATAAGATTTTCAGAAAGACAGCGCAAAGCAATCAAAAGCTCCAATACGAATTCAGCCAGTATGCGGAGCCCGGAATTTATCTGCTCCACAGCACATACAATGGGCTAATTACCGAATCCTCAATTAATATTTCAACTGTCAGGGAAGTAAAGATAAATTATGAAAATGAAAATGTATTTATTGAAAACATCGGCAACATTCCGTTTGAAGATGACTTCACATTTATCCTTGAAAACGAGGCAAAAAAATACCCCATAACTAAAAAATTAAAGATTGAAGCTGGAAAGATTCTGGGCATTGACTTGTCAAAAGAGGTTCCTCTTGGAATTTATAATATTCTAGCGCCTTTAAAGGATGGGCTTGCTCCATTAAAAGACAAATTAAATGAAACAATTGGTTTGTTCTTGGGCAATGAAAGCGTGCTTGCCTCAGAAGTAACAATCCATGATAACAGGCCAATTTACAAGAAAATTGCAAGCGGAATAAGTTCAATCACAGGCACATTAGTCGGTGCAGACGGAATTCTTTCAAAAAACCCAATTGTTGCTCCACTGCTTCTTGGCGCAATAATACTGATTATTGTTGTAAGGTACGGAAGAAAGCCGATAATGAAATTATTCAAGAAAAAAAATGATGAAGAGAAGCATTAGCTTCTTTTTTTTCTTTCCTCATCCATAACGCTTGTTTCACTTAAAGTTTCATCAAGCAAATCCTGTGCCATTTTTAAAGTTCCTACTGAGTTTTCCTTAGAACAATAAGGGCATCTGGGAGGAACTTTCACGTTCTTAAATTTGAATCCGCAGCTGCGGCACTCTAAATCCATCATAATGCTACTTTTGAGTAGGAAGTATATAAATTTTGCGGGATTTGAATTAAAAAATTAAAGAACAGCGTAAGAATTTTAAAATTTTTAGAATATGTTCTAGCTGTAGAGTTTAATGTTTTGCGCTCATTGTCCAGCGCAAGAAAAACTTTAACAGAAAGTGCGAAGCACAATAACAAAATAAATATACAACACTTAAAAACTAAAAACCGCAACATTTAAAAACAAACATTATTTTCAACAAGTACATGATAGCAAACAATAACATAAAAATAATTGCAATCGCTTCTATTATAGCTAGCATTATCATTATTATTTAAGGGCCCAAAATAAATATTCTGGATGGGCCTGAGCATTTTGAGCTTGATTCTGGAATATTAAAATGATTATAAATCATGGAGGAAGATTAGAATGCCGTTAAACGGAGTTGAAGTTTTGGAAACAATACTTAGAGATGGGCTTCAAAGTCCAAAAGTAAATCTGAATAAACCAAGTGATGTTGATAAGGCATTAGAAGTTGCTCGAATAGTCGATGAATTAGGCTACGCAGATTACATTGAAGCGGGTTTTGCAGGTTCAAATACTATAAATGACAGGATTATAAGGGAAATATCTAAAATGGGGCTCAAAGCAAAGATTGCCGCTTTCGGGCAGACTAGAAAACCATATACAAGAGTTGAAGACTATGATGCCAATCCAGGAATTAAGAGTTTGTTGGGGCTGAATACTCCAGTTGTTGTATTGGTTTATAAATCATGGGACCATCAAGTTAATAGTGTATTGCGCACAGATTTGGAAGAAAATATTAGAATGCTGAAAGATACTGTTAAATTTTTTGTAGCACAAGACAGAAAGGTTATAGTTGATGCTGAGTTTGCCTCTTCTGCATTTCTTGGTGACCCCTACGATAAAATACCAAATAACTTTGGATATCTTTTAAGAACAATGAAAGTTGCTGCAGATGCCGGCGCAAGCAAACTTGTTTTATGTGATACGCGCGGTATATTACTTCCACAACATTTTAATAATTTTATCGGCGGAGCAATTGATGCTATTGGCAATCGTTTAATGTTAGGTATACATCTACATCAAGACCACTCGATGGGAGACGCCCTTACTGATATGGCATTTGACGCAGGACTTGGCCATTTGCAAACGTCTTTTGCTGGGACAGGAGAAAGAATTGGAAATGCAAGCGGAATAGTAATGTTGGGAAACTTGACTTCTCCGTATAGGTACAATAAATTTGAATTGGATTTAAGAGGTCTAACAACAAGTGCTCAGATTGTCTATAGGCTTTTAACAGGCAAAGAGTTACCACCTGATACGCCTTTTGTTGGAAAGGATGCTTTTAAACATACTGGAGGAATGCATAGCGACGGTGACTTAAAAGACCCTAACGCCTACAATGGTCGTAGACCAGAAGAATTTGGGAATAAACAATATTTCCATTTGTCATTGCAAGCAGGCAGAGCAAATTTTGCTAGAATTTTAGGTTTAGACAAAAGAGATCCATTAGTGGAAAGAGTTTATAAGGCTGCTATTAACCTAATGCAAGAAGGATACGATTTTAATGAATTTCCCGATTTCTTAACTTTAACTTCTGCTCGCCTAAGTGACGGATATAAGCCCCCATTTCAAATTGTTGAAATTGATGTTAGAGAAAAGTCAACTGGAACTGGACTTGATGATAAATCTATATTGGAAGTAGATGTTCAGGGCAAAATATATAAGAGGAGCATCAAAGGAAATGAAGGAGAAGTTGATGCTTCTAATAGGATCCTAATAGAAATTCTTTCAAATCATTATAATCTACCTGAACTGCAATTAATTGGGTATAACGCACCTGATGTCAGTGGATATAGTACCTCAAAAAGAGTCTGTGCAGAAGTGTCTTACAGCACAAAAAATGGAGATTTAACTTATTTCAGAATGCCACATATATCTCATTCAGTAGTCGATGCAAGCGTAAGGGCTATTGCCTCAAGTTTAGAATATTTAATATTAACTGGAAGAGCGCAACCAAAAACATTAAAATAAATATTTTAATTCCCAGCCCTGTGATGCGCCCTTAAACTAGGCCTCATCTTCTCTGCGCCTTTGCCTTTTCTGAGCAGGCCTCTTCCTCTTCTTCCTGCGCTTGTCAGGCCCCTTTCTGAACGGCCTTTCATTTTCATTATCCAGTTAATCTTATCATCTGCCATGATTGAAGGGCTGTTTCTGTCAACTAAAATTATTTCATACCAATAATTCAGCCCGTCTTCTGCAACATAATAGCTGTTTAGAACCTCGCAGTTCGGATATTTTCTTGCAGCCCTGCTTTCAGCAACAACCTGGTAATTCATTGTCAGGTCCTTTCTTCTGGACATTGCCTTCGGCCTTCTTGGGTGCCTGTATTGGGGATTCTGCCTCCCTCCCCTGTTGACCCTTTGCCTTACAACAATATATCCCTGCTTTGCTTTATAACCCAATGACCTGGCCCTGTCAATTCGTGTGGGATTTTCTACCCTGACTGTTGTAGGCTCCCGCCTCCACTTTATTAGGCGCTCGTGCCGAATATTATCAAGAATTTCATTTGGCTTTTTCCAAGCCTCTCTAATATACTTGTACATTCCCATTTTAGCTTCCAAAATTAAATTATATTTATTGGGTTCAGGTAAGCAACTACCCACATTCCCTTATTTTTTGGAATTTTTAGCGATTTATAAAGGTATTGGCTGATGTAATTTATCTTACAGTTAAATTTAAATGATGTACACCATTATTCTTGGCAATGAATCCGTTAGAATTGAAGACAACTGAGGTTTACAGAGCTAAATTTGAACCTTTAGGTGATTTAGAAACTATCAAAAGCGGGCTTCTTAAAGTCGTTGAAGTATATTTGGCGGATTATGGGACAAGCAATAAACCAAGATACCAACAATTGAAATTTTTGGGTATTGCCGTTACAGCTGCAATCTTAAGGGATAATCTTTTCTACGACGGCAAATCAGTCAATTACGAATATGGTAAGGTTATTGAGGGTGTTACTGCAATCTATAATAATGAAATTGAATTTGTTGCAGATAAAAAAAATGGAATGAGCCATGAACTTGCAAGGAGCCTGAACGATAAAGTACGAGTTTTTCTAGATTTCATCCAAGAAATAATAGAAAAAAATAAAACAAGGAAAAAATCCGAGGAGCATGAAAAACGAACCTATCTTGGTATTTCTGAAGAAACTCTAAATTCTAAAATTAAGAGCGCAGTCAGCAGTATAAAACCAAAGGATGATTCATATGCATTTGTTCAAAGACGCCATTCAAAAGGAGTATACTCCATAGTTGCGCAAGAAATTGTTAAAATACCCCCACTAACCCGTGAGGAGTTAGTATCTCCAAGAAAAGAAGGTCTGTACAGCAGACTTATATAACACAAACATTTTTATGCATCCCAATTAAATTTAAGCTTAAAATGACAACCGACAATTCCAATATGCTGAAAGTTATTGAGGAATTCCCTCACCAGTGCAGGACTGCTTTGGAGCTGACGAAAGGAATTTCTGTTTCGGGAAAAATAAATAAAATTTTGGTTTGCGGAATGGGGGGTTCGGCTGTTGGCGGCGACTTATTGAAAATTTACATGCACGATTCAAAAATTCCTGTTTTTGTTGTCAGGGACTATAAAGTCCCAAATTTTGTTGATGAAAACACATTGGTTTTTGCCGTTTCCTATTCCGGAAATACAGAGGAAACTTTGGCTGCATTTGAAGATGCACAAAAGAAAAAAGCCAATATTGTTTCAGTCACAAGCGGCGGTGAATTGGCCTACAAAGCAAAAAAATCCATAAAAATTCCGCCAGGGCTGCAGCCAAGGGCATCATTAGGATATCTGTTTTTTCCGATGCTCGGAGTTTTGAACAATTCAAATATTATAAATGTTCAAAAAGATGAAATCACGGAGATGCTTGACGTTTTGTCAAACACAGATGAATTTAGGTCATATGGAGAAAAACTGGCTAAAAAAATCGGAAACAGGACTCCTATAATTTATTCAAGCGATTTGTTTGGTCCTGTAGCATACAGGTGGAAAACCCAGTTTAACGAAAACAGCAAGTCTGCAGCATTTTCACATGTATTTTCTGAAATGAACCACAACGAGATTGTCGGCTACCATTCCATGACAAAGGAAAAGTTCATTTCAATTTTCATAAGGGATATTGATGACAATGAAAGAATCAAAAAAAGAATGGATATAACAAAAGAAATAATCTCAAGCCGGGTTGATGTTGAGGAGATAAAAACAAAAGCTAATTTTCTGCTTTCAAGAATTTTCTCCGGAATTTATTATGGGGATTTTGCCTCTTATTATCTTGCAATGGAGCATAAAGTTGACCCGACTCCTGTTACTGTAATCGAGAATTTGAAGAAAAGACTGAAGGACTAAGGTTGATATGGTTTTACGGAATGTACGTCAACTAACCCCTCCCTTATGACTACTCCGCTGACCTCAACTTCTCCTGCTGACTTCAATGACTCTTCTAATGCGGCATATTCAGATATCAAAGTTGAATAACCGGGAGTTCCAACTATCCTGACATGATGGGCCTCCCAGTTTAAGCCGGTTATTTGAGCATTATACCTGCGCACATGTGCAGCTTCGTCTAAATTTTGCCCAAGAGAAGTTACTATTCCAACAAATTTGACTAATTTACCTTGCAATTTTTTTTCTGTTAATATGTCAGATAACTCCACAGAACTTGAACCCTTACTCCTTCTCAAAAAATTAGGCAATTGCATTTTTAATTCATAACCTTATAAGTGTAAATTGTATATAAATCTTTCTATTATACTGGCTTAGTAGAAAATCTCCATCAAAATAGCCCCTAAGTTGTAGGCTATCAACCGCATATATATTTCTGCCCGCTGTGTGCGGGCAGTTAAACCACGCAAGTGGTTTCCAAATAATCTTTTCAAGGCAGAAAATAATGACT
>CAYNCK010000011.1:0-2094 GCA_964396095.1 uncultured Methanosarcinales archaeon | reverse complement strand
GACAACGCGACCTCTTTAGGAACAAGGGTTGATATAGAAAAAATAGACGGGACCATTTTATCTAAACAAATAATTGGTGGTATTGGTCTTTTAACTGATGTTAGTCCGGAATTAATTTTTGGACTTGGCAAAGATGAGATCATAAAAAAGTCTCAATTTTTGAACCGAATAATGGAAAAATAGATGTCTTTGAGAATATAAAAGCAGGAGATTTGTTACAGGTTCGATAGGTATAGGTAGTATTTTGAGTCAACCCTGAAATGATTATCTTGAACAATGATTAACCAGATGAACTGATAGACTATGCTGGAATGCCGCGTCTTTGCGAGCTTCGCGAAGCAATCCAGAATACGAGTCGCCCGTCGCAACCGTCTCATAAAACGAAATTTTGTGTGGCCTCCCTAAAAATTATGGAGGAGAAATTAGCTTTGTTATATAAGCCTTTTTCAGGCAATTCCGAGACTTTTAGCCAGAATTTTGGAAATTTTATTTGACAAACAATATACTATTTTGCTATACTTTAAATATAAAATAAATAATAAAATTAAATCTATGAATCCAGAACTACCAACTAATAATAAAAAAATAATTCCTGCAGAACAGGAAGGTGAAAAAAGTTCCACAGAAGCACCAAAGCCAGTCGTTGAAGAAACTCCCAGCAATTCCGTTGGAGAGAAAAAGGAAGGGGGAGAAATGGAAAATAGACAGGAAATAATAGATAAGGTGTGGCCACTAGTTGATCTTGAAAAGGCTCCTATTAAGGTAGTAGAGATGGATTACTCTCTCTTTAAGGACGTATGGGATGTTGTCCGATCATCTCATGTCATTGCTAGTGCAAATTATAGCACAGTTACGACAGAACAAATTACCAGCGTGATGTTGGAGTATGATGATGAAACCTATGTATTAGTGCCAGACGGCATTAGGGTACTAGAGTTCATAAATAAGGATGGAAAGATACCTTCGGCAGTTGCCATGATTAAGAGTATCAAACTAAAAAATCCGCTTAATGATAATAATGAGATTTTATATAAGCGGTTGTCTGAGGAAGATAAGGGCTGGGTCTCAGGGAAAATGAATATTGAAAAGACGAAACTATTTTCTTTCATGCCAGAAATGATAAGAAATGGACAATATATAATAACAGGCACACAGTCTGCCCAGAGTAATGAACACAGTCTTATGTTTACTTTTGCCCTCATGAATGAAATGAAAAAAGGGGAGGAAGGTGTCATGGGACAACAAATAGCCTTTTCGACTGAAAAAGTTATCTATGATGAGGGGAAAGACTCCTATAGTGATGATGTGGTACATGAGGATGAAAATCAAATTATTTGGTTTCATAAAGAATTCTTTGGGAATGTAAAAAGATGGCTTGGATGGTCAATTTCCTATGGAAATGGTATGTATCGCGTGGAAGGGGATCCTAATTCACCAAGGTATGTTGAGGAAAGAGTCTTCGATATGGCGATAACAAAGAATGTCAAGGTAAAGGAACCCACACCCAAAAACATCTCGTGGTGAGGTTTTCTGATAATAAAAAATAGTGGAGAGATGCGGAAGTTACGTACCTCCCCATACAGTTGGTTAAAAAGTAAAACCCCACATTCGTGAGGGGTTTTTTATTTTACTTCCAACTATCCGGTCGCACAAAATCTCCTATTTCATCTTTTAAAGTTTGCATAGGCCAGGGCTTTATATAGAGCTTTATTATCTGTGTATAACCCCTTGATTTTTTATTCCTATTTATGCTATTTTTAATTAGTAGAATTACTTCTACTAATTGTGCGGTCCCGCCCCAAAGGCGGGATTTTCGCTTTTTATATACTCCCTTTTGCCGGTATAACTTTTGCCTGGAATAGTCCTTAAAAGACCATTCAACAAAACCTAGTGCAGTCGCACTAGGTTTCGGGTAGATGGGCATGGTATTCATGTTGAAAAAATATCCTGAAAGTGCTAAAATAATTCCTGCAGAACAGGAAGGTGAAAAAAGTTCCACAGCAGCACCACAGCGAGTCGTTGAAGCTCCTCCCCGCACTTCCGTTGGCGTGATAACGGTAGGGGGCGAACTGGTAAATAGACAGGATATAATAG
>CAYNCK010000010.1:0-33774 GCA_964396095.1 uncultured Methanosarcinales archaeon | reverse complement strand
GAAAATCAAAAAATAACTTTTGGCAAAGATAGTAGTGGTAATTCAAATCCAATTCCAGAAGCTTTGAATATTTATACTACAGTTCACTTGGATCCAGAAACTGGAAAAGCTTTGACTCAGGATGATATAAAAAAATTGTTGAAAAATGGGCAGAAAATTCCACCTCCGCAACAAGAGCTAGCCGAAGAACGGACAACAAATACAAATGGTAATATTGTAATAGCAACATTTAATTATTATGTAAAAAATGAGGATGGCACGCCTGTCAGGTATGGAGAAGCTACAAGAATAAATCAAAATACTTTCGACAGGGAGGGATATGTTTTCATAAAAGGTGATAAATTTATTGTTTTAAATAATAAGGGTGAGATTACAGATGTAAATGCAAAAGATGATCAGGTAATAATTTCCAAAGCAAGAACAGCTTTTTCCCAGTTCAAAACTAGGCAATTCTTCGCAAATGTAGAAAAAGTTCTTACAGAATTCAGGGGCTTGGGATATTACGCAACATTTTTCTTTGATGAGGATTCTTTATTGAAATGGAGGGAGGATGTTGATTTTTATTTCAACAAGTTTTACCTTGGAACCGAGTACTGGACAAGCGCAATCTGCTCAAAAGAAATTGACGGGCAGCAGGAAGGTGTTGCTTACGCTGAAACTCCGCAGGGATTGGCGCAGATTGGAGCGCATGTTGAGGCAGTAAGAACTCAGCCAATCACAACTGAAAACGGCACAGAATACATTTACAAAATCACATTCAGCGTCAAGAACGGCGACACGGACAAAGATTTGAGGGCTCCTGAGCAGATGAATATAAATGTCATATTAAAAGGCGGAAAAAGTCAACAAATAAAACAAGAACCTTTTAATTTATTTGAAAAAACTGTTTTCGAAACAAATGTCAACATATTCAAACAGGACCAAGCAGTCAAGAGGGGCACAATCTTCTCAAAATCTGGAAAAACAGCAATTGTAAAGAATAGCAAATCACTTTATACTCAAATCTGCATTAAATTTGACAAGATTCCCGAAAAATGGAAAATTAATGACAAGGAATTATGCAACAATGTGCAGGAAATCTCAGGAGAGCCCACAGTATTAAATATTCCTTCAACATCATCTCCTGGAACAGGAAGCAAGCCCTCAGGATCAGAATTTAATGATTTTTAATTAAAATGAAAAATCCAAAAAAAGCGATAAAATTTAATTTCCTGCACTGGAATAATGAAATGCTCATTTCCACTTTTAAGAAAATTAACCTAAATATAGTCTTGGCTGTGGTTCTGGATGCCTTGTTTTATTATGCATCCGGATTTTTCCTGATACTCTGGCTGCAAAGGATACTGGACAGAATGGCAAGCTTTAATTTGCCAAGTGACATCACATCGCTTGGCTACGCGCAGGCGCAGCAATTGGCAAGCGAAACAAAGGCATTTTATTATCTTATGATATTGTCATTTATTTTGGTGATGATTGTTATAATTTTTTTGGCAGGTATAATTAAGGGAATTATATGGGCGCGAACAACAAAAACAAAAATAACACTTAAATTCCTGTCAAAATTTACTTTAATTAATTTGGCATGGATGGGATTCTGGTTTGCTGTATTCTTTGTGATTATTTTCATGGTTCAGCTTTCATCAGCTCCTATCTTCATGTTTGCGGCTTTTGTCCTATCAATATATGGAACAAACACACTTTACACAATGCTTATGAAAAAGCAGAAATTCAGCTCAATAGTTGATGCCATAAAATTAAATGCCAAAAAAATCCATTTGTTTTTGCTTCCTTATCTTATATTCTTCGGGATTTTCTTTATTATTGCAAACCTAAGCATACTTGTCAAGCTTGATTTTGCATCATACTTCCTTATATCAAAATTATATTCACTATTTGGAATTGAAACCAAATTTGCACTAATAAACCCATTGATGAACTTTGTTATAGGAGTTGTCATAAGATTTTCAAATCCTGTTGTTCTTTTGCTTGTCGCTTTTGGAAGAAGCTATTTTTCCACGATTGTTGCCGAGCTTCAAAACCAGCAGGCAAAATATGATGTGCCAAGATTAAAAACGAAATCTTTATAAAGACTATATATAATTTATATATAAATCTATCTTTTTCACATATAAAAAATATATAAAACAACTATGTTTCATATATAAGATGAAATACATTAAGAAGGTAATCAGGACATCTGGGGGGTTAGTTGTTAGGGTTCCTTCTGATATTGTAAAGCTTCTCAATCTTACAGAAAAGGATTACGTTGAAATTGACCTGAACAGGATAGATGCAAGAATGTTTGCAAAAAAGAAATAAAAAATAATATTATAAAATGCCAGATAAAAAAAGAGGTGTAGATGCGCTTTTGATAAGCTCGAGGGCGCAGGTATCAATTTTCATGATGGTAGCTGCAGTTATAATCTTAATGGGAATGGTCTACTTTTTTTATCAAAAGCAGGCCGGTGTAAAGGAAGCTGAACTTGTGCAGCCGGAAGTTGCTCCGATAAAACAATATGTAGAGGACTGCCTGAAGTCAACGGTAGAAGACGGCCTGCAGCAGATTGGACTGACCGGGGGATACATAAATATTCCTGCAAAGATAAGCCTTGACCCGAGGGCTTATATAACTCCGCTGACTGGAACAGCATTCAAAATTCCTTATTGGTGGCATGACGGCATTGACGCAATTCCAAGCGAGGATTTTATAAACGTGCAATTAAGAACACATGTTGAGAATGAAATAAAGAACTGCATCAATAATTTTGAGCCTTTCAAAGGCCGTTATGACATAAGGCAGCTTGCAGTTCCAATTGTTGAAATAAAATTTGATGACAGCGATGTCAATGTCAACCTAAAATATCCAATTGACATTTCGTTAAAAAACGGGAATTTCAAAGCAACAAGGGAAAATTTTGAATATACTGTTCCGATAAGGTTCAAAAAAGTTTACGCGCTTGCAAAACAAATAATGGAGAGGGAAAACATAGATTATTTTCTTGAAAGAAAAACAATAGACTTGTACTCAATGGACACAGAAATACCTACAACAGATTTTGAAATAAGGTGCTCATCAAGGCAATGGCAGATGGGCAGCATAAAAAACAAGCTAAAAACATTGCTAAGAGTTAACCTTCCGTATATCAGGATAAAAGGCACTGACTATAATCCAAACCTTTTTGTTCCGAACCCCGACGGCCGGCAGATTTACTCTGACACGTATTACCAGCAGCATTACATCTGGGAAACTGATACAAGCCCTGACAAGTACGGCAATATGAAGGTTTCTTTTGCGTATGAAAACTGGCCAATGGATATTTATGCAAGGCCGAGCGAAAATGGAATTTTGAAGTCAAATGCAGAGAAAGGAACTCAATTGCTGAAATTTTTGTGCATGCAGATATGGCACTTTACTTATGACATAAATTATCCTGTTTCAGCCAGCGTGCTTGACCAGGAAACAAAAGACAACAATGCTTACCAGTTTAATTTTGCGTTCAAGGTTTCAATTAATCACAACATACCAAGCAGGGTAAATCGGGGAACAACCCTGTTTGAAATTGTCCCGGACTTGAGCACTGACGAGTACTGCAACGGCGTGCAGAATGAAATCACCATATTTACTGCTGACAATGCAACTGCAGATGACATTAAAGATGTAAATTTAACATTTGTCTGCGGAAGATATTATTGTGACATTGGAAAAAGCGACTGGCTCAGCTTCGGGGCTTCAGCCGGACTTACAAAAAAACTCCCATATTGCGTCAACGGGATTGTGAAAGGAACGAAGGATGGCTATTCTGATGCTCAGGAGTTTGTTCAGACTGATGTTGACGGCAGATCCTATTTGCTGACAATGAATCCCACAAAGGAATTCCAGAATTACAAAGTTGTGAAGCATTCTCTTTCAAACCCGGCTGTTGCAGAAGATCTTGCGCCAAATGAAAAAGCTACAATAATAATAAGCGGAAACGATACTGGCTATGAAACATTTTCTGTTTATCCAAAAGAAGCAGATTACCCCCTTGTGCTTCCCTCAGGAAAAGATGCAACGTATGATGTAAGCATTTATGTTGCAAATGATGAAAATGTTGTCGGCGGCTATATAGGCCAGTGGAAAGTCTCAAAGGATGCTTTGCAGAGCTCAAACGAAATTGTGTTTCATGCCATAGAGTCTGATTCAGCATCAGAAGATTCCCAGATACTTTTTGTTTCAGGCCTTAGCTCTTATTCAAAAAATGTTCCTGCTCCGGAATTGAAATAAAAAAATATGACAATAATTAAAAAATCCATTTACTAATAACATAAAATAAACACGCATTGAATAGTAAAAAATAAATATAATATAAAAATGAAAAAAAAGATTATGGATTTCATGGCTGTATTTTTAATTCAGCTAGTTTTAACTCTTCCGTTTTATATTGCTGACGCAAATGCATTGACGGTTTCTAATGTAAAGGTTACAAAAATTGCCTCAAACTCCGCTACAGTAGAATGGGACACTGATGCTTCTTCAAACTCAAAAGTAAATTACGGCAAGACAGATGCCCTCGGATTCAATCAGAAGCAGGATGATTTCCTTCAGAAACATTCTGTAACTGTATTTAACGGCATAAACAGTGAAACAACATACTATTTTTCAGTCCAATCAACAGATTCAAATGGTGTAACTCAGGTCAATAATAATTCAGACAAGTTTTATACTTTCAGGACAGCAGACATCACCCCCCCTTCCCAGGTAACGGGATTGAAAATCTTATCAGCAACATCAAATTCAATATTCATTTCTTGGACTAATTTAACTGCTGTTCCTGATTTGCACCACTACACTGTTTACAGAGACAGGGTTGCAATGGCTAATTCAACAACTAACAGCTTTAACGATACGTCCTTGCAGCCGGGAAAAAGCTACAATTACAAGGTTTCAGCTGTTGACACAAGCGGCAACGAAGGCATACAATCAGACACTTTGATAGCAGCAACCGGCTCGTTTGACTCGACAGCTCCTGAGGTAAGCAATATTGACATCACAACTCCTTCAGACGCTACAGCAAGGATAAAATGGTTTACAAATGAAAATTCAACATCTACTGTCCTTTATGGGATAAATTTGACAGACAAAATCAAAAGCTCAAATGACTTGCAGACAAATCATTCTGTTTTAATTGATGGGTTGCTAAAAGGAACTGTTTATACATTTTCCGTAAAATCATGTGATTCATCAAACAACTGCGCAAGCTCCAAAAACCAGACATTCAATGCAGGAACTGATACGACACCCCCCTTCATCAATGTCTCAATTCCAAGATACATTAACAGAAGAGTGATCGATGTTACAGGAACAACTGAGCCGTTTTCTTCTGTTGCTTTATATGCCAATGACATGAATATTCCAAAAAGAAGCTTAAGCGGCAGCGAGATTGGAAGCTCGGGAAAATTTTCATTTGCTCAAATCCAGCTTGACCAAAATAATATAATTAAGCTTTCCATATCTGACAAAGCAGGAAACAAGAATGAAAAAATATTTGAAGTTGGGGTTGACATTGAAGAGCCAGCAGTTCAGCTAAACAATGTAACTTCAATAACTTCAAAGCTCAATGTTACAATCAGCGGAACTGTAAGCAAGCCTGTTACTGTCAAAGTTTTTGTAGACAAAAATGTTAATGATTCCGCAATTCCTGATAAAGTAAGAAATCTTAATTCTACAAAAATTGGCCAAAATTCAATTGAGTTTCATTGGGATGAATCAAAGGACAGCAAATTCAGTTATTACATTGTGTATAGGGATGATGTTGGGGTAATTGCAGTAACAAAGCCTTCAAATTATAATCTATATATTGATGCGCTTGTTGACAGCGGTAAAACTTACACTTATGAGGTATCGCAGGTAAATATTTATGGAAAAGAAGGGCAAAAGTCAGAGCCTGTCGCGGCAACCACATTGGCAGGTGGCTCCGTGTCAAACGCAAAGCCTGATGCGATTGATGTTTCTGACACATCGAGCAGCCCTTCATTAGTTCTAAATGCAAGCAACAATTTTGAATTTGGTGTTAAACTTGACAAAGGTGATTCAATTTACAGAATCAGGATGATATTTGAGGACAAAGCCCAAAATTCTGTCGTCATAGAAAAAAAGGTGATACTCGACACAAAAAAGCCGGCGGTTACTATTTTAAGTCCGCCATCGGGGGCATTCATATACGAGAATGTTGCCCATCAGGTTAATGTTGTTGGAAAAACAAAGCCAAATGCAAGAGTTCATTTGTTCATTGACAGGACGCCATTTAGCTCTTTTGACATCTCAGCAGAAATTACAGGATTTCCTAACGAAGTTCAAAATATTCCTCAAGCTAGGCTGGATATTGAGCTTAGGGATCTGCCTGATAAAATTGTAAATATTTCAGAGAAAGATCTTGATGCAGAATGTAAACTAGGTGGAATAATCTCAGCCTGCAGAAGCGGCGCAGACAAGTCGGTAACAGCAGACTCCCAAGGTAATTTCAAATTTGAGAATGTTGATTTGTCGGCTTCAATTGCAGGTGCTTTTAGAGTAACTGAAGTTCCGGTGACAGAGATAAGAGATGTTCAATTGAATCAGAATGCCAACCAGGCAAGAAAAACAACGCTTGTTGTAATTGCTACAGATATCAATGGGCTAAGGGGTGTTTCTAGTGAAAGCATAAGCATAGGTAATTGCTGGAGCGGCAACCAAAGCTGGGACGTAATTCCTATTCAACAGGCGCAATATCCAATACTTATTAGCACATCAAGGCTTGCAGAAGGGGGAGAAACAATATCATTCATTTTTAATTATTCTTACATTGGACGAGGAACAAATGCGAAAATAGTAAACGTTGGAATAGCAAAGGCTTGCTCAAGTAATGAATTATCTGACTCAAGGTTCAACATCAGCTGTAAAATATTGCCTTCAGGCAACAGCCCGATTCAGCTGAACAAGCCTTACAATACATTGTCATATTCAGCAATTCCCCTCAACAGGCTGCCTAATATGGACAAATTTGTTGAAAGCGATTGGAAAAGCTTTTTGAAAGCCATAAATAATGAAATGACATTTCCTCTTAAACTGACAATTGTCTATAATCATGACATTCTTGACGAGACTGGGCAGACAAAGACTATAAAAGAAGTGCAGACAACATGCCAGCAGGTTTCCTATGTTGTTGACAGTTCGCTGCTTGACCCTAGAAAAGTATTGCCTGACTGGCTGCTTTATGATTTTGTCGATTATTTGCAAAGCTCCACAAAAGCATTGACTAAAGCGCAGGAGCAGATTGACAGGATTGTTGATTATGTTGCTATTGGCTGTCTTTTTTCATATTTTGCACATACAGTTTTCGGGATTTACCGAAACTGGGTTGAGATTTCAAATGAGAAAGGATTCAATTTGAAAGGATTTGTTTTCAGCACAGGTATTGCACAAAGTGATGTGGATTGTGATGTTATAAAGAAATCAATTGAAGGAATTTATGGAATAGGAAATGCAAGGCTGAAATATTACAGCGACCCTGATTTGAAAAAATGCTTTCCATCGGTTTATGGCGCATGGCAGACAGAAGCAAAATTCTATCAGCTTGAAAGATGGAGCTGCGACAGAATTTTCGGGCATGCAGCGCCTTCAAGATGGACAGAAACGGTTAAGGATGAGGATTTGCTCAATAGAGTCAATAGCCAGGCAACTTGTGAAAAGGACCAAAGTGTGCAGGGGCAGCCATTGAAGGCAGATCAATGTATTAAATTTGGAAATGAATATCCTGCAGCAAAAGAGCTTGGACTAGATAAAAGATGCGTTCTTGTGCAGACCGATAAAAACAAAAAAGGGCTTTTCCAAATTGGTCCGTTAGTTTCAGGCTCTGAAAGTTTATATGAGCTAAAGCTTGTTGATAAATTAACAAGTGAAAGCAAGTATGCTATTAAGGACAGGAGAAACGATGATTATTTTATAACAGAAAGGACGCAAAGTTGCAATGATGTTTGCGGAGTAAAGTCATCATCATCAAGCCAAAAGCACACTATAGTTCCCAAAAGCCAGTCCACCTCTTCACAGCAAAGTACTTCCAAGCCTGTTGCGGAGATATCAGGATTATGCACCACCTCGGAGAAATGCAGAGATATTGCAGCAGAGCCGACACAAAAAGTTATAATAGATGGATTTGAAAAAACTATTGTAAGTGCTTATGCCAAAGGTTATACGAATGATTGTTTCTATGAGCCTGGTAAAGACGTAAGTGTTGTAAGTGATACTTCTCCAGCAACAAGGGAAGAATGCTGCTGCATAAATTCAAAAGGCGCTGTTCCTGAATTTTATTACCTACCTGAAGACAAAACGCGGTATGGTGATGGTTCTTATGCACATGAATCCAAATCAATATCAGATTCAAAAACAGGTCCTCAGCCAAAGGCAATTCCTAACAAAGAAGGGCAGGAAGAAAAATTCTCCGACATGAAATGGAGTTATAGATACTCAAAAATAAAATATGAAGCTAAAGGGACAGATGTGCAGGGAAATTCTGGTATACACAACAAATACAATCCGAACAGGTACATTGACGGCAGGGATTTGCCTGCTTGCTTCGGACAGGACAATTTGTTTTACCAGGCTCTTGGAAGAAAAGAGGAAATTCTGGTTGTGAACCCGTTCAAACAGCATACTGCAGCACTGCAATGCGCTCACTTGACTGGAATTAATCAAAGACTGAAATTGTTTAGCAATATTATGGGAGCTGTATCCAGCTGCCTGATTGAAGTTAGAAAAAACGGCAATGCTGATGCAGGAGTATGCAAGGAATTATTCACGCAGCATGTCTGCGGATTGATATGGCAGGTTGTTAATTTATTTCAAGGCGGCTGTGATACCAACAATTTTGGAGTAAACAGTGATGTCCTTGAAGAGGGCCTAGCTGATAAAATAAAGCTCGGATTTAAAGGAATTTCTCAGGGCATCTCACAGACACAGCAGGAATTTAATGATGAATACGGGAATGCAAAATTAAGCAACCTTCTTGGAGTTGGAGAAGGGGGTGTTGCAAGAAAAGTCTGCCTTGCAGCATTCGGCTACGACTGGGACTTGACTGCAAGAAACTTGGTTGATGCAGCATACACAACACCCTTTGCAACATTAGTTCAGGCTGTAACAAGGTCAAGGGAATTTTTGACTGTGGATCCTGTTACCCGCAAGCCAAGATATGAATACCGGGCATCATGGATTATTAATCCTGGTTGTGATTTGGACAATTATAATATACAGCTTGCCTGCGTCAGCAGGAAAGAAGCAGCAGAATATCCAAATGCAATAAACTGCGGCGCTGTTGGCGGTTCATCATTAGCCAATGCAATTAGCACAGGCACATCTTCAATTTATAATAATTGTGATTGCCTAGAGCTTTCGCAGGAGCAGCTGTTTGGATTTTATTCAGGCACAAGGGTTCCGCAGAATAAGCTTATTGACCTAGACAGGCACCTTGTTCCGGATTCAAATTTCAGGTTTGATCACTTAAAGTTTACTCTAAGGACAGACAGGAAGATACCTGCCAACATACAGGCAAACTGCTTTCCTACAGGATTTGACAAGGGAGTGTTTTATTTCCCATTAATTGATAAAACAGCAAGAGACATTGCTGACTGCTCAGTTAATCCGTTGTCAGGACAATTCTCCTGCGGCAGCAGCATTAATTTTTTCAATCCGAAAGGTACTATACAGCTTGTTGAGACAACGATAAATAGCGTGAAAGCAGAAGATAACAAGAACTTAAAAATTGGCAACCCACTTGATGTTGGACTAAAAGTCATCAAGACTGGGAAGGACAAGTGCGTAAAAATATCTATGACTCCTGATGTAATTGACCCTATTTATTCAGGAATATCATTGGATGGATTTAGTGAATTGCCTGCCATAAGAGTCACAGACAGCCTCAGGATTTCCGGCAGAATTGCGAATGTACTTGCTCCGGGCATCGCATATACTCTTTTAGCGCAGCCGCAAGAATCTATTACTATAAGTGTAAGTTTTATTGACAATCAGGAAAATTCAAAAAAAGAATACCTAGGTATTTACAGCGATGATGACAAGATTACAATAGATGGAATATTGCTTGAATCGCAAAAGGATGCAAACGGAGTAACCAATCTGGTTTCAAAGGAATATGCAAATGGAAAAACCAAAATTAAAGTTGAATCATTGCCACTTATAGCCTCAAATCGCGTAATCAATTCTAAAATAACAGTAGAGCAAAATGGCGCAAAGATAGAAATTAATAACGTCGCTTATACAACATCTGTGCAAGGTGGTATTCCTCAAATGACTGGTGTGATACAAATAAACCCGCCTCAGCAGGGAAGCCAAAATCAGCCGCAGCAAAAAACTCTGTTAATAGAAATATTTAACATAAAGGATAACTCAGACTCTTACCTAAGCCCGGACGACTGCAGCCTCAATGAAAAGGTTTATGACAAATCTTACAGTTTTGTTGTAGGCGACAAAGGCGTTGATGCAAGCCAGCTTGAGCCGGTAATACAAAATCCCGTTTTGGAGCCGCAGTCTCAGGCGCTTGTGGGCAGCCCTATTAAGGTCTCTGTAAAAATTACACAAGCTTCTGGAATCAAACAGGGCGGCGCTATAGCCGTGCTTAGCGCGCCTGTGCTGCTAAATCCAATAAGTCAAACTATGCAAAAAGAAGGGGACACATATTCGGCTATTTTCAGCACAGGATCAATGCAGCCAAGCGACGATTACGCAATAACTATAAGCGCGGAAAGTGATAACGGGAAAAAATCAACACGAACTGTTACATACAAATTAAAAAAGCAAACATGATTATGAAATCTAAAAATATTTTGCTGAATTCTCTTGCAGAGTCTTTTTCAGCAATATGGAAAAACAAATTATTTTTTTTACTTTTGTTTGTATTGGAGGTAATATTTCTAAGTGCATTATTTTATGTAAGCATTACTTATATTCCAAAGATGCTGGAAAGTGCGCAGGCAATGACAGATTACATGAATCAGCAGAAATTTGATGATTTGACTGTTGCATCAAACATTTTGCACCAGAAAAGCATTCTTGGAGACGATCCTTTGGCAATAACCAGAAATTTCAATGAAATAACAAAAAATTTTAGGATTTATTTTGCTTACGTATTTATTTTATTGGCAATCTTTTTATCAGTTTCGTGGATATTCACATTTAAATTTATAAATAAGTCAAATTTAAAAATCTCAAAAAAGATTTTATTTGGGATTTTGGCCGTTGTCCTGTTTTATATTGCCATTATTTTTGCGCTATTTCATTTCTTGCTTAATATTTCAATACTGGAAGCAGCTTATGACACTTCAAAAATATTCATCAAATACGCCTTGTTTGTTTTATTCACCCCAATTATAGCATACTTCATGTATATATCGCTATCACTATCGTACAATACAGATTTAAAAGATATTGTCCAGAAAACTTTAGGAATTGGAATAAGAAAAATTCATTATATGCTTGTTATTTACTTTATCAATATCTTTTTGTTTATTATCTCAGTTTACTTAATTTCATATTTTATTGACCGGAACTTTTTTATTGTATTTTTTTCCATTATTCTAATGATTTCCGGCTTTATTTTTGGAAGGATATTTTTGATTACTTCAGTAAAAAAATTAAGTGAAAATTAATCATCTAAAAAATATCTTTAGGAATTTAATTAAAAGTTGTTCAAAAAGAAACAATTTTATGCAGCTTCTGCAATTGCCGTGTCTGCAGGCGATCCATCAGTTTCTTGCGGAGATGCTTCAGGATTATCGGATGCCTCTGATTTAGTGCTATCACTTCTGCTTTCGTCTTTATCTGTTTTTCTCCTGTCTTTTATTGAAACGACTTTTCCGTTGCTTCTTGAATATTCCCCTTTATTGTTGCTTTCTCCATAAACTGATTTTTCATCCCCGTAATTTGTATTTTTCTTTTCTGATTTTGAATATTTTTCAGCAGGAATATTTGGCATGTTAACCAAAATATTTCCAATGCTTCTTGCCGCAGGCTGCGAATTTTGCGAATAGGTTTGTGTGTATTCTGAAGATGAATTCTCTACGTTTGCAACTATTGATTCCAGCCCTTCCTCGCCTGAATCATTGATATTTGAATACCTTTCAGGAGTTGATTCTATGTCCCATTGCTTCATATCGGCAAGCTTTTTGTAAATTTCTTGTTGTTGATGGTCACCTGCTTTTCTTTTTATCTGCCTTAGGTAAAACCCTCCTTGCATATCTTTTGTAGCCACCTCTTCTTTTATAGAATCTCCGCGTTTATCGAAAGATTTTCTTCCAATATGAAACTCTTCTTCATCAATATGATACATTCTAACCTCTTTAGGGCTTACGCCAAAAAATTCTGCATCCTGAACAATATACTCATTTGCATCTTTAGATGCTGAAAATACTACTTTTCCGTCTATTGTACGGTAAATACCATAGATAGTATTTTCTGGCATTCTACCTACACTCAAATAGCCTATTTCCTCAAGAGGATTTCCAGAGGCATTTAGGTCAGAAGATACATCTTGTGCATGCCTAGTTCCGTGGTAATCTGAAAGTAACTGCCTTAAATTACTCACCTTATGAAAATAAATTCCAATCTTATTGTTTGGAACATCATTGACCCATGTATCATGAACATTAAGGTCAACAGGCGTATCATTTTTATGAAGATTTAATTTTCTTGGTTCAAAAGCTTCAACAACACCGGAATATGAAGTTTCTTTTGGTAATTTTACATATTCCCTCACCTGAGAATCTTCACCTGTAGCTTTCCAGCTTCCGAATCCTTTTACGTCATCAACCTGGGGGGAAAAATTTCCGTATTTTTTGAAATTAGCCTCAGAAACTGTCCAGATATTGTTGCTCGTCCTTCGCATCCTTTCACCATTATAAGGCAAAGGCTTAGCGGTTCCTCTAAAATGATCATAAGCACCTTCAGTCGGGGCAATATATTTCTTGCCTGAATTTATTTGTCCTGGCGTAATTTTTACTGTGCTGGTGC
Source organism: uncultured Methanosarcinales archaeon (assembly GCA_964396095.1). Classification (GTDB taxonomy): domain Archaea; phylum Nanobdellota; class Nanobdellia; order Woesearchaeales; family GW2011-AR4. The sequence goes on along the minus strand of CAYNCK010000010.1, from coordinate 20,741 downwards.
TTCCAGAAGCAGAAACATTGTGAAATGTTGTATTGTTGGCACTACCAGAAAAGGGCCTGACATAACTTGGGCTCAAAATTTTGTAATCTGCCATTTGAATTTTTTATAGATTCTCCTGTGAAGTAAAATAAAAAAATTAAGAAAAAATTAAGCGGTTTTAGGCCGCATGTTTTTGATATTGGGCTGGTTTATTCTCCATTGGCTGCAAATAAGTTTTTTCAGTCTGTGTAGCAGCTTTTTGGCTTTGTGTCCTACCATGCTCAGCAACATGTCCCACTATTTCTGATACGGTTGCAGTTGGACCGAATTTTATTCCTAATAGCTCTCCAAACTTTTTCTGCATTGAATTTATGTAAGGCATATCAGTTGCATGTTCTTGGAACAACGATTGTATGTATTCAAGCCTAAGTGACTCCTTGTCTTGTCTTGTTGCAACATAATTAATTAACTGCGCAAGTGCAGAATTTGTGTCGTAAGCAACGTCGCCCGGCTTTGCAGATGCCATGTTTCTTATGCTTTTAATTAATTCAACATAACTGGAAACTCTGGGATTGCCTAAAGCTTGGCCTGCTCTTGAGGTATATTTTCTGACCTGTTCTTCTGAAAAGTCTTTGATTTCACCATGAAACTCACCTTCAGCTTTAGCTAACTCAAAAGCCAATGATTTAACTATATACTTTGCTTTATTTTCAGATGGCTTTACTTTTCCTTCTAAAGACGATTCAACTAACTTTTCTATTCCCTTAGAATTTTCTTGAATCCTCCTCTGCCTTGCAATAATTGGGTGGTCTCCATGAAGTTCCAGAATACCATTATGTTCTGCGACTACATTTGCATTGTAAAATTCATTAATAGCACCGTCTAGGCTGACTCCGTTAAGAGGCAACGAGTGGTTATCTTTTCCAAAATTCCCCTGAATTAATTTTCCTGTCATTTTCTTTTCCCCCTTGTTTTGGTTTTTTTTAGTTTTTATTAATTTTTTGTTTGTGTTAGCTGCATAACGTTTGATTTGTTACTACATTATAATGATAACACTTATATTTAAGCTTTTCGCTTCTGGAGTATCTATATCTTATCTGATTTAAGCCACCCCAGAAACTATTTAATTTGTTACTACTTACTTATAACAACACTTATATATAAATCTTTCGTTTTGATACGTGCTTCTTATTTATTTTCAATATTGTAAATAATAAATATCAAATGTAAGGAAAGATTTATAAATAGACTCTTATTTACGGGATTTGGGGGTAAAATGTCTAAAAAAGATAAGAAGCAGTATTCTCAAGGCAAGGAATTAAGCGAAGCCCCTAAGCCTGATGATTCTAAAGAGGCAGAAGCACTCTCTAAGCTTCCCGAGGATGTCCAGGAAAAGCTGAAGGCAATAAAGTCAAAACTTGAAAAATTCCAGAAAAGAATTATTGAGAAATTTGACAAGTATATTATTGGAGTTGCTTTGATGCCTCCGCCAAAGCCTGAAGAATTGCAGCAATTGCAGCAGATGCAGCAGTCGGTTCCACAGGAAATTCCAGCTCAGCCGCCGCAGCCAAAGCCTGAAGACAAGGACAAAATTCATGTTCTTGTTTTGGTTGATGATTCTGACAGCAAAACCATGTCTAAGCTTGAGTTAAAGGACAAGCTTACTGCTATAATCAGCACAATTGGAACAGAAATAGACCCTAATATAACTCCGCAGACATTGATTTTGTCTGAGCTTTGGCAGAATGTTTTTGACGCAAAATACGAGTTGCTGCAGTTGATTGCATTATCTGCTCCTATTTATGATACAGGCATGCTTCAGGCAATTAAGATTGCGGAAGTCCACAAGACAATGGTGCTTAAAAAATTTGAGAAGTACATTGTCTCTTATGTTTTAGCAGGCTCTCTTGTCCAGGGAAAAGCAACTCCTACAAGCGACATTGATGTGTGGATTGTAATTGACGACACAGATGTCAAGAAGATGACAAGGACGGAATTAAAAGACAAGTTGAGGGCAATCATAATTGGGATGGGAATTGAAGCAGGTGAATTGACTGGAATTAAAAACAAGCTAAACATTCAGGTTTACATCCTGACGGATTTCTGGGATTCATTGAGGGAAGCAAACCCCGTAATTTTCACCTTATTAAGAGATGGCGTCCCATTTTTTGACAGGGGAATCTTCATGCCATGGAAGCAGCTGCTCAAAATGGGCAAGATAAAGCCAAGCGCAGAGGCTATTGACATGTTCATGGGTTCAGGCGAACAGATGATTAGGAGAGTACAGCTCAAGCTCAATGAAATCGGAATGGAAGATGTGTATTATGCATTATTGACTCCAAGCCAGGCTGCATTGATGCTTTATGGCGTCGCCCCTCCTGCCCCTAAGGAAACAGGCAAGCTTATGAGGGAAATTTTCGTACATAAGGAAAAGCTTCTCGAGGAAAAATTTGTCAAAATAATGGAAAGGGTTGTTGAATTAAGAAAAGCCATAGAGCACGGCGAGAAGAAAGAGCTGACAGGCAGGGAGCTTGATGAGCTTATGAGCGACGGCGACAAATATCTGAAAAGAATAAAAAGGCTGTTTACCCAAATTGAAAAGATAAGGGAGCAGCAGGAGATGCTCAACATATACGATACATTAACGACTGTTGTAAGGGATGTGCTTAAGCTGGAGGGCATTGAAAAAGTCAAAGAAAACGAAATGCTCCATCTAGTTGAAGACAAGCTGATTTCAGAGGGAAAAATGCCTTCAAAATTTTTGAGAGTCATGCAGGAAATCATGAAAGCAAAGAAGGATTATGACGATGGAAAGCTGTCAAAGGTAGAGATTGAAAAAATTCATGCGGATTCAGGCTCTTTGATAAAATTCCTTGTTGAGTACATGCAGAGGAAAAGGAGCAGGGAACTAGAGAGGCTGAAAATAAGGGTAAAATACGGAAACAAGTTTGGCGAAGTAATTCTGCTCGGCAATGATGCTTTTGTAACACAAGACATAGACAATGAAGAAAAGGAATTGAGCAAGGCCAGGCTGAATGGCGACGGAAGCCTCGGCCCTCTTGAAAAAAGCTCACTCGAAGAGCTTGAAAAAGCGCTTGTAAGTGTTTCCTCTTCTCAAAAAGCCTCAATCAAGGCGCCTATTTTCGAGGACCTTAAAAATATTTTCGGCAAAGACGTTGAAATTTTGATGAGTTATTAGAAATTCTGGTTGTTGAATTATTTTTAAAATTATTCTTTTTTATAACCTATTAAAATAAATTTTTATCAAAATTATTTTAATTTGTTAATTTATATCAATTATTGTTGAGTATTAGATTAATGGATTGCGCTAATTGAATAGCGCAAGTGGAACTAAAATATTAAATTCATTAGAAAATAAACTAAACTAATCTAAACCTATAAACTATATACTTAAAGATATATTCATTCCGAAAACAATTTAAACAAGAAAGACAATTCCTATTTTATGAAAACCGGCTACAAAGTTCATGACTGCATGACTACAAAGCCAATCTCTGTTTCTTCGGATGCAACTCTGGAGGAATGCGCCAAAGCCATGGACAAAAATCACGTCGGTGCTTTAGTTGTTAAAGACAACCACGAATCAAAAGGGCTAATTACAGAACAAGACATAGTTAGAAAGGTAATATCAAGGGGAATAAACCCCGTAGGAAAAAAAGTAAAGGATTTCATGGAGAAAAAATTACTTACAATAAATTCAAATGACGATATCTACGATGCGCTGATTAAAATGAGAGACTCAAACATAAGGCATTTGCCTGTTTTTGACAACAATAAGATGGTCGGGCTGCTGACATTAAAAGACATTCTGAAAATCGAGCCAAGTTTGTTTGAGCTTGTTGTGGAAAAATTTGAGATAAGGGAAGCGGGAAGAAAGCCCGTTGACAGGATTATTGAAAGAGAAGCAATCTGCCAGGGCTGCGGAGCTTATGTTGAGGATATTAAGAAAGTGAAGGGCTCTTTACTTTGCGAAAGATGCGCTGCGGAACAGGCATAAACCGCAAACTTTAAATAAGTTTTAAGATAATCAGTTATATACCTAGGCATTAATTTTTCTCAAAAACGGCTGATTCTGACCATTTTACCATACTAAAATCATAATATTTATATACCATCATTATTCCTTAATTTTTTTAAGATGGACTTCAAAGGCCGAGATATAATCTCAATCAACGATTTCTCAAAGGACGAGCTTTTGTACATTCTAAAGGTAGCAAAGCAGATTGAGCAGAAGCAAAAGAATAACCTTCTCAGGGGAAAAATCCTTGCAGCATTGTTTTTTGAGCCTTCAACAAGGACAAGATTGAGTTTTACCTCATCTATGAGCCAGCTTGGAGGCACAGTCATAGGGTTCTCAACAGCAAATGTCACATCAATACAAAAAGGAGAGTCTTTATGGGACACGATAAAGATGACTCAGCAATATGCCGATGTTATTGTAATAAGAAACCCGCTCGAAGGCTCTGCAAGGCTGGCGGCAGAGGCTGCAAATATTCCAGTAATTAACGGCGGTGACGGCTCAAACCAGCATCCAACGCAGACAATGCTTGACCTGTACACAATCCAAAAAATAAAAGGAACGCTGGAAAACCTAAAAGTAGGATTTGTCGGTGATTTAAAGTACGGGAGGACAGTTCATTCTCTTGTGATGGCTTTGGCTCATTTCAACCCGACATTCTATTTTATAGCCCCTGACGAATTGCAGATGCCTGAGAATTATCTTGATGAGCTGTTCCAGAAAAAAGTCAAGTACTTCAAGACTTCTGACTTGATGAGGTTCAGCAAGGAAATTGACGTGCTTTATGTTACAAGGATACAAAAAGAAAGGTTCCCTGACCTCGTGGAATACGAGAAATTCAGAGGAGTATACAGAATTGACGAGGAGTTCCTTCTGCATGTCAAGAAAGAATTAAAAATAATGCACGCGCTTCCAAGAGTTGATGAAATCGACAAGAGCGTTGACAAAACCGAGCATGCGATTTACTTTGATCAGGCCGCAAACGGAATTCCAATCAGGAAGGCGCTGCTTGCCTTAGTGCTTGGTAAAATAAAATAAAATGGCAAAGAAAACATCAAAAAGAAAGACAAGAAGAAGCTCTGAGAAAATCCGGCCTAAAAAGGCCGATGCAACTCCAAAAGAAGAGCTGAAAAGGGAGCTTAACATAAGCGCAATAGACGAAGGCACAGTCATTGACCATATTCCGACAGACGCAACTTTCAAAGTTGCCGAAATATTGCAGCTGGAAAAACATAATGGGGTTGTCTCGATAGCAACAAACCTTCAAAGCAAGAGAATAGGGAAAAAGGGAATTGTAAAGGTTGGTGGAAAAAGCCTTACACAGGAGGAAGTCAACAAAATAGCTATTGTAGCTCCTGACGCAACAGTCAACATAATCAAGAATTACAATGTCAAGGAAAAGATAAAAGTGAAAGCTCCGGATGTGATAGACGATGTTGTAAAGTGCTCAAACCCGGTTTGCGTGACAAACAGCGAAAAAATAAGCACCAGGTTTTATGTCGTCAAGAAAGACCCGCTTAAGATAAAATGCCATTACTGCGAGAGGGGTATGGGAAAAGAGGACTTGGTGATAATATAACACAACCCTTCCGCGAGTTGACGGCGGGAAACTTTTTAGAAAAAAGTTTCATCAAAAATGTACCATCTCCGATGGAACGTAGAATAGTGTGCCAGAAGCACTAAAATTTGCCAAAGGCGGTTAAATTTAACATTATTTATCTCACAATTAATTTTAAAATGCTGCAAACAAACCTCTGCAATATAAGGCTGAAAAACCCCACAATCCTGGCTTCAGGAATTCTTGGTGTGACAAAAGAAAGCGTTGACAGGATTGGAAAGTTGGGAGCTGGGGCATTGACTCTTAAATCCTTGTGCCACGAGGAAAGGGATGGATTTTCAAATCCTTCTATGTTTGGCTATGAAGATGTTTTTCTTAATGCAGTTGGCTTGCCTGGGCAGGGAATTGATTCCGCAATAAAGGATTTTGGAAGCCTTGCTGACTTAAGCGTGCCGGTTATTGGGAGTATTTACGGCTACAGGATTTGGCAGTTTGGAGAAGTTGCAAAAAAAATGGCTTCTTTAAACCCTGCAATGATTGAAGTAAATGTTTCATGCCCGCACATGGACTATGGAAAGCCGTATTATGCAGACGCTGAGCTGATTGCAAAGGTTACAAAATCTGTGAAGGGAAATTGTGGAAAAATTCCCGTAAGCATAAAATTAAGCCCGAATGTTTATGACATCAAGGAGCTGGCTCATGCAGCAGAAAAGGCAGGAGCAGATGCAATAACTGCAATCAACACAGTTTCGGGAATGGCAATTGACATCGATGCCAGAAAGCCTATTCTTTCCCACAAAATCGGAGGAATTTCAGGGCCTTCATTTAAGCCGATTGCAGTAAGGTGTGTTTATGAAATTTATGAATCTGTAAAAATTCCAATCATCGGCACAGGCGGGGTTACTTATGGGAAAGATGCTATTGAAATGATAATGGCAGGGGCAACTGCGGTTGGAATCGGGACAGGGATTTACTATCGGGGAATTGACATTTTCAAAAAAGTCTGCGATGAAATGGGGCAGTGGATGAAAAAGAACAAAGTGAAAAATTTGGAAGATATAAGGGGATGTGCGCATAGATGAAAAATTCAGAAATTGTAAAAAAAAGTTACACGAAAATTGCTAAAAAATATCATGAGCAAAGGCACCTATATCCTAACAAGTCGTTATTGATAAAATTTAAAAAATACGTAAAAAAAGGCGCTAAAGTTCTTGATTTGGGATGTGGAGCGGGAGTCCCTATAAGCAAATTTCTCATCAATAAAGGATTCCAAGTTACTGGAATTGATTTTGCTGATGGAATGCTAAAACTTGCAAAGAAAAATGTTCCAAAAGCAAAATTCTTTAAAATGGACATGACAAAAATGAATTTCAAACAAAATTCATTTGACGGGGCAGTTTCTTTTTATGCAATTATTCATGTGCCTCGTGAAAAGCATACAAGAATTTATAGAAGCCTTCATAAAATTCTAAATCCAAATGCCGTAATGATTTTGAATGCAGCTGGAAATTGCGAATGGGAAGGGACTGCTGAAAATTACATGGGAGTTCCAATGTTTTGGAGTTTTTACCATCCAAATAAAACCCTAAAAATAATAGAAAATGAAGGATTTGAAATAATTTGGAACAAAATATTACATCTTGGAAACGAAGATCAATTTTGGGTTCTGGCAAGGAATAAAAAATGACTCACGAAGAAACCTGCAAAACAGAAATGCCTGAAGTTATGGAAATTGCTGATGTAGTTAGTGAAGGCAAAAACCAAAAATCATTTTTCTTCAAAAAGTCAATTGATTGCAAGCCTGGACAATTCATCATGGTCTGGCTTCCTGGATTTGACGAGAAGCCCATGGCCGTCTCTTACATAAGCAAAAATGAGTTTGCTTTCACATCGCAGGCAATTGGAAGATTTACAAAAGCCCTTGAAAATTTGAAAAAAGGCGGCAAGCTTGGCATAAGGGGCCCCTATGGAAATTCTTTTTCAATAAAACCCAATTCATGCGTTGTTGCCGGGGGGGTTGGGTTGTCTTCCGTTTCCACATTGATTGATGCATTAAAAAATCCTGTTGTAATCTATGGTGCAAGAAGCAAGGATCATCTGATTTACTTAAAGCGGTTTAAGAACATGAATATGACAACTGACGACGGTAGCTTTGGAAGTAAAGGGTTTACAACAGAGTTATTAAATGAAATTTTGTCTAAACCCAAGAAAATCAAAGATGTTCTGGGCACCAAAAATCCAAAGGATTTTTTAGTGAATAATAAAATAAAGATGGTTTATACTTGCGGCCCTGAAATAATGATGAAGAAAGTTTTTGAAATATGCAAAAAATATAAAGTTGAATGTGAGGCTTCGCTTGAAAGATACATGGCCTGCGGTTTCGGAATCTGCGGCAAGTGCATGATAAACGATAGAATTTGCTGCATTGACGGGCCTATTTTTAATTCAAAGCAATTAAGCCAAATGCCGGAATTCGGTAATTTTGCAAGGCTGAAAAGCGGCAGGAAAGTTACGATAAAGGAATATCACTCAGTAAATTAGTTACTACTGCAAAGGTTTAAAAACATAGCACTTGTTCTATATATCGCTATGATAGCTGAAGGTGTTGTGAGAGAAATAGTTGGAACATATGAACTTACTGAGCGGCTGGAAGGCAGAATAATTAGCATTGCAACAAGAAGGTTAAATGAGATAGGGATAAGTGGATTTGACAATGCGTATCGGTACGTCGATGGTTTAATTGAAAAATTCAGAGTTCCATTCGTGAACAGGCTTCCTGTTAGTTTAGATCAAACTGTTTCTTTTGACGATGACATGACTCTTCATGAGGTGACAGGAACTAATGACCCTGCTTTGAGGATATTATCAGGAAATGCAGAATTGGATGAGACCGAATCTGCAGGAATGAGGATTGATGAAGCTTTGGACTTAATAAAAGGCCGCACCGACAACCTTACGGTTCAATTATTTGACCAATTAATGAGAAATAGCAGTTTAGTCAAAATTGACGGTAGAATAAATATGACTTCAGATGAGGTGCAATCATCAATTCCCAAAATTCTGGAAAGACTTGAAACTTTATCAGAAAAATATCAAAGAGGCGGAAAATTAACCATACCTAAAAGGCCAATCATTTATATTCACTTAAAACCTGAATTATACATTAGATTTGGACAGAGGTCGTATAAAGGAAATCCTCTTGCATTTTATATGGCCAATTTGGATGTATACTCTGGAATGGGGAGAAAGGCGCTAAGTGATTTTGATGGAGGATTATACAGGGCATTAGGGAGGCACAAACAACTTCATCTTGCAATACCTGAAGTCAAGGAACTTTTCAATCTTCCACCAACAACACTTCCACAGGAAGAGATTACAAGGATTAATGATGCCTATGATCCGTCTAACCCAAATGCTAGATTGGTGGGAAGGCAACTTGGCCATGGGCATAAAGAAATTTTGAGATATTGGCAGAAAGGTGGTAAAGGGACCAACACTATAAAACGATTTAAGCCAAGTGAAGAAACAGCATTTAAGGAAGCTTATTATAAACATCACGGAATTGCTAATCGGGCAACTCAAGACCTGCATTATTCAAGACAAGCAATTACACGCCACTGGAAAATGTATGGATTGATTCCCCAGGGCAAGCCTTTTGGAAGGTCATAAAATAATTCTTTATAACATCAAACCCGAAACCTTAAATATAAAAGAAAACGATAAAGTAATATAATAGGAATGTAAAATACCCTTAGTTGTATTATATAAGGTGTAGAACACAAAGGAAAATCGCATAACCTAAAAATATCACACTCTTTTAAAAGGATAAAAATGCCACTCTTACTGAAAAACTGCAGGATATTGATAAACAATAAAGTTTATTCTAAAAATATTCTTATCAAAAATGGCAAAATTTCAAAAATAACAAATAAGGAGCCCAATGCTGACAAAATTATTGATGCAAGAAGCAATTTTGTCCTGCCTGGATTAATCGACTGCCATGTTCATTTTCGCGAGCCGGGATTGACGCATAAGGAGGATTTCTTAACTGGCTCAATGGCCGCTGCCAAAGGAGGAATAACAACAATACTGGACATGCCGAACACAATTCCACCTACAATAACTATTGAAGCACTCGAAGAAAAAAGAAGGCTTGCTGCAAAAAGCATTGTGAATTATGGCTTTCATTTTGGAGTGTCTAATGGCAATTTATCCGATATTCAAAAGGCAAAAAACATTGCAGCCGTAAAGCTTTACATGGACTACACCACAGGTGATTTGAAAATTGATGATTACGATTTTATCAGCGATATTTTGAAGGCTTCAAATCTTACCGTTGTGCATGCAGAAGGCGAAAATGTAAAAAACATTGTTGATGTTATGGAAAAAAGCAAAACAAAAAACAGGCTGCATGTTGCTCACGTAAGCTCGAAAAAGGAATTAAATTATGCAAAACACAATAAAATGAAAAATCAAATTTCAGTTGAAGTTTCACCCCATCATTTGTTCATGAGCGATAAAGATTTGCAGACTCTTGGCGCTTTTGCAGAGATGAAGCCCGGGCTTAAGACGGAAGAAGACCGAAGGGCTTTGTGGGACGGAGTGCAAAATGGAATGGTAGATGCAATTGCCACAGATCATGCTCCTCATTTAATTGAAGAAAAAGAAAAGGCAAACTACCCTTTTGGCGTTCCGGGAGTCGAGACAATGCTGCCGTTATTGCTCAATGCATTCAACGAAAACATGATAACTTTGCAGAAAATAACCGAGCTTTGCTGTGAAAACCCTGCAAAAATATTCAGGATAAAAAACAAGGGATTTTTAAAGGAAGGGTTTGATGCAGATCTTGTGATTGTGGATTTGAACAAAAGGCAGTCAGTAAGGAACGAGGACTTGCTTACAAAATGCAAATGGTCCCCTTATGAAGGCAAAATATTAAAAGGCTGGCCCGTAACAACTTTGGTAAATGGCAATGTAGTTTATGATAATGGAATAATTTTTGACGTTAAAGCCAAAGAGGTCAATTATGGAAGATAAAATTTCAGAATTATTGCTTAAGGCGAATGCAGTAATGCTAAGGACAAAGCCGCCGTTCAGGTGGGCATCAGGAATTCTGTCTCCGATTTATACTGACAACCGGATTTTGATGAGCTATCCAAGGCAAAGGGATTTTATAGTGAATTCTTTTATAAAAATAATAAAAAAAAATAAAATAAAATTTGACGGGTTTGCTGCGACTGCTACAGCAGGGATTCCATGGGCGGCGTGGCTTGCATACAAAATGCAGAAGCCGATGGTTTATGCCAGAAGTGCAGCAAAGGATCATGGTCATGAAAACCTTGTTGAAGGGAAAGTTGATGAAGGGAAAAACTACATTGTAGTTGAGGATTTGATTAGCACAGGAAGCAGCTCTGTTAATACAATAAACGCTGTAAGAGGTAAAGGTGGAATTGTTGAATACTGCATTGCTATATTTACCTATGAACTGGAAAAATCAACAAACAATTTCCAAGATGCGGGAGTGAAATTGATTACTTTGACAAACTTTACTAGTTTTGTAAGCATGGCATTGAAAAACAAGTACATCACCAAGGTGCAGCTCAACCACATAATGGATTGGAAGAAGCATCCTGAAGGCTGGGTTGCAGTATAAGTTATTTTTGAATATTATTGAATCTGTTTTTAATGAATAGCCCAAATTGTTCAGCGCAAGTGGAGCTGAAACAGAAATGGGGAATCACAATAAACAAAAAATCCAATAAATAAACTAATTCAATAATGAAAAATCCATTAACTATTAACCTAAAATAATAATTAAAAAACATAAATAAAAATAAAAAAACTCGAATAAAATGCCAATAATAAAATTAAAAAAATCAATAATACTGAGCTGCGATGTTGACAGCCTGGGGGAATTAGGTAAATTAGTCAAAGCAACTTGTTCTGTAAAAGGCGTTGGAGCTTACAAAATTGGCTTTGAGACTGTAATTCCTTTCGGAATGAAAGAAGTCGTCAAAACAATAAGGAAATATACAAAATTGCCGATAATTTACGACCATCAGAAAGCTGGGACAGATATTCCAGACATGGGTGGGAAGTTCATGAAAGCCTGCAATTGGGTAGATGCTGTTATTATTTTCCCGCAGGCAGGTCCAGAAACAGAGATTGCGTGGATAAAGGCCGCGCAAAAGACAAAGATGGATATTATTGTTGGGGGAGAGATGACACACGAGGCTTATCTAAACAGCTCAGGTGGATTTATTGAAGATGATGCCCCGAAAAGAATGTATGAAATTGCGGCGTCAATGGGTGTGACGGATTTTGTGATTCCAGGAAACAAGCTTGAAAAATCGCTTGAATACGCCGGCCTTATAAAAAAAAATATTAGCAATCCTGTTTTTTATTCTCCCGGATTAATTGCTCAAGGCGGAAATATAAGCGACCTTGCAAAAAGGCTTGATTCATGGCACGCTATAATAGGCAGGGCAATTTACGAAGCAAAAGACATGAAAAAAGCTGCTCAGGAGTTTGCAAAAGAATTGAAATAACTTATAGGATTAGGCGAAGTTTTTGCCCTCGAAAAATTCCCCTCGAAGTTTGAGGCAACCCACAAACTTCAGAGCTGGAGAATTTTTCAGAGTTGGCAAAAATTTGGGTGAAGCCCTGCAAGGGCGTAAACGCCTAATTCTTGTTTGCCGACCCGAACGGAGCGAAGCGTAGTGAGAGCGCAGCGTGGTCGGAGTGAGCGAAGCGAACGGAGAAGTTTTTCGTCTCCAAAAATTATTCCGCCGTCGTAGTTTTTTATTATAAATTTGTTAATGTATTTCTGCGGTAGCAGAGTAGAGTTCGTTGGGGGAATCGGGACTTGTTTTTTACTATTATAATGGTTCGGGAGGAGAATAGCCTTAATTCAATTACGATTAGTTTTAATTCACTTATTTTATACTAAGGTTTTCTAAATGTATCATTGTTAGAGAGAGTTATCATTCCAACACATGGGTCTTCTATCTTTGTAAAGTCATTAGGATCACTGATAGTTCTAATAACCGCAAATGCCCGAATTGGTACGTCGGGAAAAATTTCCTTTAATCTACTTGCACATCCAAGCAGAGTGGAACCACGCGTAATAATGTCATCAATAAGAACTATCTCTTTCGGTCTATGAACAAGCGGTTGACATTCTATACTGTTATAGTGCTCAATAGGTTTAGGCCTATTTGGTGGATTTGAATAAGCTGCTTTTCGTAATGGTATTATTCTTTTTAAACAAGGATAAAAATCTCCAAATGCTTGTTTTGATAATTCCTTTGCAATTTTCTCAGAAACCCAAAGTGTGTTTGGTTGCATCAGAGAACTTTTTGGTATAGGAACTAATGAAACATTTGGACTAAAAAAATCTTTGAAGGGCATTTGGTCAATACTATCCTTTATTCTCTCTGCAACAAATTGTGACATAAACTTGGGTGGACTCCCAATATTTCCTTCAGATTTAAGATAAATCATAATATTCTTAGACCTCTTAGCAAGGTCAGAGTTTCCCCGAGAGCTATAAGTTAAGTAAGAACCAAATTCCAATTCAGAAAGTAGCATAGTTCCCCGCCTCTGGTATGGGAACTGGTAAAGATTCAAGCACAACTTTGGCTTTAGAAATTGGAAGAATTTTAGCACCATATCCAATTAATTTATGTGGCCATTTTAGATTCTTATTTTTGATTATATCTTCAATAATAAATAATGGTCGCCCCAAACGAAGTGCTTCCCATCCTTGGTGAATTGTTCCACTACCCTCTCCTGCTTCAACAATAATTGAAACATGAGAAAGCAATGCCATTGTTCTATTACGCAGAGGGAAATTCTTACTTTGTATGGTTGACCCTAAAGAAAATTGTGAGATTACTAAATTGTCTCTTGCAATTTCATCCTGCAAATTACTATTCTGTTTTGGGTAATATTTATCAAGAGGCGTGCCTAATACAGCTATGGTCATACCGCCGTTTTCAATCGCAGTTCTATGTGCCACGGTATCTATACCAAGAGCAAGACCACTTACAATAACTGCTTCATTTTTAAGAAGGAACTTCGTTAATATTCTTGCGTTATTTATTCCGCCTTCGCTTGGATGCCTAGTACCAATAATTGAGACCCTAGGATGAGTATCTATAAGGTTATGATTTCCTTTAAGAAAAAGGTAAGGTGGAGCAAACTTCTTCTCAATGTCATTCAATGGGCCTATAAGTTCATCAGGTGTAACTTTCTCTATTCCTGATTCAGAAATTTTATTCATACTAAACCCTTTTATTTGTAAAATCTAGTAGGCTACATATATAAAGTTTTCTTTTTTGTAGTTGTAGATTAATTAGCTAATGTATTTCTGCGGTAGCAGACAAGAATAAGGGAAATCTTGAGTAATTATCTATCATCTTATGTTTTAATATAATCTAAGACTTGTTTTGCAACTTCAGGTTGTTGAAGCATTGAACTATGTTCGTATTGACTACCACCAAAAACCATAGCTTTTGTAGCCATTTTCAATTTACTACTGTTGACGTAGACAACACCATCACAATCTCCTGTAAAACATCCTTTATTATTTCCACTAATAGTGTAAGAGGGTACTAACGAATCAATAGGGTAATTTAATGATTTTAAAAATTCAGAATCTGGTTTCATTTGTTGTGATTCAATAGAGCCAAAAGGACTCCAAAAAGAAGCCCATGCTCTAATACCATAATGTGGAGAACCAATAGTTATTAGTTTGTATACTTTATCAGAACCACTATCAAATTTAATGTAATATCTTGATAAAATGCCACCCATAGAATGCGCCACAATTATGGCTTTATCTTTATTAGTAGCTAATAAGACATTTTCAATTTCCTTCTTTAAAGTTGGAGAATATTCAGATATACTGTTCTTATAGTTATGCGTTGTTCCTGAAACCAATCCATCATAATATGTTAGCCTTATAACAACTGGTTTATCACAGAAAGCCCAAACTCCTTTCGATAACTGTTCTGAAGATTCAGGATAAAGTAAACTTTCCTCAATATAACCGTTTTGTGAAAAATATTTTGACATATAATTAAATGTGCTTAGAGAATTTTGAATATCCCCTCTAGAAGTTTCAAAGGAATGTCCATGTACAAAAATTATAGGATATAAATCCTTTTTAGATTTGAATTCATCTCCATCACAACACTTAGTAGTTCTTTGATTATTTTCATCAAAACACGATTTTTCTGCTTCTTTTGCCTCAGTTTTTATATTAGATTCTTTATCAGAAATCTTAATATCTAAAGATGAAGTTTTCAAATCTGATATAGCTTTATCTGAAATAGCACAAATTTCTTTCAGAAATTTAGCAGATTCGTCATCTATCGAAGCAATACGAGCAGGGCTAATATTATTTGGTATCTCTGCTAAGAGCTTAGGTAAACCTTCTTTTTCTTCCAGCTTTAATTTTTCTATCTCTTGTTTTGTTCCGAATACTGTATAGAAGACTTTTTTAAAAAATGAAACGAATCCTTTTTCTTCATTCAGTAAATCATTAATTTTTAGCTTTACTTCATTAGAAATTTCTTCCAGTTCTTTTGTTTTATTGAGCTTTTGGTCTAAATTTAAAGTATTGAAATTTTTTACAGAATTTGAATATTTTGATAGGTCTACAGTTTTGCCATAAGAATTTAGTCTTTTAATCGATGTAGTTATTTCTTTTTCAATTGTTGATAATTTCAAATTTAAGTTCTCTTTAATATCATTTCTTTTTTGTAGAGTTTCTATCTCCTTTTGTATTCCTTCATTCTTATTCTAATTTCTTGATTCTTTTTATTTAACTCTTTTAATCCATATTGGTATCTAATCGTCTCTTTGTCATTAAATTTTGTAATTTCACTAGATAACCCATCAAATGATTTGCATAAATCATCAAAATTTTTAGTAGTCTCTAAATTCAATGATTTGAGTTTGTTTTTTGTCTCACATAATTGAAAATTATTACAAATTAATTCCACTTGTCTTATTATATAAGGAATTCCTTTATTAGAAAAATCATTTACATTATTTTCCATTCTAATAAGTAAATCGTCTTTCTCTTTAGAATAAGTCTTAATTATACTATCTGCCTCATCCAAATCAGAAAATTGGTAATTAGTTATTTTTGAGTTTGTTGTTGTTCCAATTTCATTAACTTTGCTAATTAAATCATTATTGAATTTATAATTTAATTTTGAAGCTTTATCTTTTGCTTCTTTAAGTAGCTCATTTAAAGTATTTGTAATAGTATTGTATCTCTCTAGATTTGTGTTTATTGAGGTTGTTAGTTTATCTATTTTATTATCAGTTACGGATATTAGATTTAAATCTAAAGATAGACTAACTTTAGAACCAAAATCATAGCTTTCGTCCTCAAGTGATTTAACAATAGTTTGGAAAGTTCCACTAAGTTGATTAATTTGATTCTGATTTTGAGAATTTTCGTTTTTGGCATTATTGGGTAAAATTGGATTTGGTGTTTTTGATATTAACTCATTTAACTTTTGATTCTTTTTATCAATATCTGTTATTTTATCGGCAACATTTTTACGATAATCTTCTAAAATATTTAAATTCATTTGGTCTTGTTCAGTCAATGCAAAATAAATCTGTACTGATTTGGATAGAGTCCATTGTCTATTTTCATAACATGGGCTTAAAAAAAGAGTCCCACACCCTATTATAGAACTTTGAACATTTCCATTGCAAGATATTCCAACTTGAAGGCTTTTAGGGTTTTGTAAGTTTTTAATCTTTGTTTCAGCAGTATATACAAAATAACCATTAGATTGACCTTTACTATTGATTGTTACTTGTTGTTGATTTAAGCCACTTGGAGATATAGTACATAAAATTTGGGCGTCTTCTTGGCTTGTGATACTGAACCCTATATTTTGAGAATTTCCCTTATAAACTGTATATGAGGGATTGTTGAAATCCCAAACAAATCTTAAATCTGTAGCATAAACTGGCAGAGATGCGAGTATCAGAAAAATTATTAGGAAAGTTGATAATCTCACATTAACCCCATCCATTAATTTTTCCATAGCTATTTAAACTTTGTTCTTTTCTATTTAGTCCCGATTCCCCCAGTTGTAATTTATAATAAAAAATTTGGGAGAGCGAAGCGAACCGTTAAATCAATGTTAGAGGAAAGTGCGTAGCATTTCTGAAGTTCGTTTCGTGATGAGATTTAACGAAGGCGGCGGAATAAAATAATTTTTGCGAAGCACTAAAGTGGAGACGAAAAATTTTGGCAAACTTATAGAATTAGGCGAAGTTTTTGCCCTCGAAAAATTCCCCTCGAAGTTTGAGGCATCCCACAAACTTCAGAGATGGAGAATTTTTCAGAGCTGGCAAAAATTTGGGTGAGCAGGGGAAAATGCTTGGCATTTTAGCGTAAGCGACCCTGCGAACCGCCTAATTCTTGTTAAACTCTTTTACCCTGCGTAGTGGGGTAAAATTTCGTCCGAAAAGTCGAATTTTCACTTTATCAATTCGAGGCGTAGCCGAGCGTATCGTTTAGAGTTGGGGGCAGTCGTTTCTATCTAGCGAACATGGTGAGCCATCCAGAAGAAGAATAAGTGGCGAGAAAATTTATTTTTTCATATGTTCTTTTATTGCATTCCATTCATTAATAATATCTTTACTATCCATCCAGAGCTTATTAAATTCCTCGTTAAGTTTTGATTTGTTCTGACTTTTAGATATTTCACTAAGCTGTCCTCTTGCTATTATATCTGGAGAAGGAATATTATATGAATCATATTTACTAATGATAAATCGGTCATGGATAAGTGATTTTTTCTTTGTATCTACAATCACCCTCAGTTCACAAAGAATTTTTTTGTTTGACATTTCTTCTTTAAAATCCTTAAATAAATCTCTGAATCTCTCATCAACTTTATCAACAGCCATAATTATTTTTATGTCTTTAATTTTTTCTTGTTCTACGGACTTTGAGAGGAGTTCTAAACCCATTTGCGAAAAATACTTATCAACCCAATAAATGTGTTCTGAACAGGATTTTAATGTATTAATGAAAATTATTTTATTTGAAAATGGACTATCTGACGAAATTAAAGTACTTGATGATTCTAATTCGCTGATTTCCATTATACTCTTTAATTTGTCTATTATTGTTTTTTCTCTCTCAATGACAAATTTTTCAAATTCATCAGATACTAGATGATCGTAACTTCTTTCATTAATCAAATGAGTTTTTAAGAGAATTTTAAACTCTTCTTCATTTCGGTATCTTTCTTTAATGAACTCCTTAACATATACAGATGGCTTTTTGAAACGTTTGATTTTTCTGTTTGTATCCTCAGACATCCAAGACATATTCAAGATAGAATTAATAAATTTATTAGAGCCAAATCCGAATATAAATGATTTTGGAAATAAGTGATCCTTATCATTGTTTCTGGCGTTCTCCAATGTTTGGGAGGTATCAAAATCTTTTGCACCCTCAAGTGCCAATAAACTCATGATGCCTCTATATTTAGCATTGGACTTCGATTGTATATCTTTAAAATCTAGAGTTGATAACCCTTTTGTCATTTGTAGAATTGTCTTTGGGATTTCAGAATCATTATCGAACCATACCTTTAATTCTTTAAAATCTGAAGTCATTTGAGAATCTGCGGAAGACGAATAAGCATTTGTGAATACTGCCGACCAATACCATTTATTCAGTTTTTTATAACATTCTGCTTTATTGTCTTTGTTTTCAATTACTTTTAATAAAGCGGTAATAACTGGAAGCATGGGGGCAAATGGGATTTCTTTTTCATCTTTTACTCCAAAACCATCACGCATATTTTCTAGCTTTTCAATTGCTTTATTCATATAGTCTGCCATATCATCCCAATCTTCTTCAAAATCTCTTTCATGAGATTCATAAACTTTCTTATATATGTCTAATATATCTGCACGTTTTGTAGAGCTTGTTTTTTCATAGAATAAGGATATTGATTGAAGAATGTAAATCGGTGTTTTAGATGTAGTTTTGGAGTATCGTGAAATATGAGGATAATCCTTTACCGTAGCATCCCAAATTTTTCTTAATTCAATGGAGTATTTATACAATCTGGCAATCAATAGGTCAAAAACACTAAGCAGTTTGCCCTTAGTATTTATTTGTTCAAAAATATCAGTTACTTGTGCTAATGTCATACTTTCCGGAAGAGCTACGTATGGTATTTCAAATCCTTCCCAGATATGTCTTAATTTTTTATCAATTATCCTTCTTATTTTTCTAACCTTATCT
Organism: uncultured Methanosarcinales archaeon; assembly: GCA_964396095.1. Taxonomy (GTDB): domain Archaea; phylum Nanobdellota; class Nanobdellia; order Woesearchaeales; family GW2011-AR4. The sequence goes on along the minus strand of CAYNCK010000010.1, from coordinate 1,862 downwards.
GAATCAGAAGTTTGTCCCAATAAAAAATCTTCAAATTCATTAACCCAAGAATCATAATTTTCTAACTCGTATAGTGGAAATAAAATTCTATTGAATGTTTCTTCTTTTGAAAGTTTTTTGGCATGGACTTCTATAACTCCGTTGGAATTATTCTTATTGAAATATGAATTAAAGTTGATGTAATAAAACAATGGAAATTTACTTCTCCTCAACGGAAATTTTGGAGATTTAATTGCGTAATACAATGAAGTAATGCGCTGTTGTCCATCTAAGATTATAGAATCTGGTTTTAATTCATCTTCGTTCTTAATCACCCCTAAAATGGGTTGTATACCTAATTCTGGATCTCTATCTGTATCCCATAACAAGAAAGAGCCAACATAATAATCATTAAAAATTGACTCCCAAAATTCTCTGACATTTTTCTTGTCCCAATCAAAATATCTCTGAAAATGAGGTAAAACCCATTTAGTTTTTGAAGCGTTAGAAATTATTTGATTAATTTTTATTCTTTGTGGATCACCTAAGCTGTGAGGTATGAATTCAAACCCCTCTAGATTAATCTTTTCTATAAATGAAGGGACACTTATTTGTTCAAATTTAATTTCTTCTTCAGTTTCAATAATACTTTCGTCATCTTCTGATTCTTCTTTCTTTATTTTTCTTTCTTCACTCAAGATTTCAGAGTCATACCAATAGAAGAATAAATCCTGATAATTATGGTCTTTTAGTAAATTAAAACCTATTTTTTCTACAAGATGTTTAATCTGTTCTATATTATTTAGATACTCGTCCAGTTTTTGTGATAATTTATTCTTTTCTCCCAAAATAAGCGATACACTTCTAAAAGACCTTATAGTTCTATTATTCACAATAGGGTAAGAATCATTCAAACAAAAGATTATTGGAGTTATTGAGCCACATTGTAATCTTCTACTATACTTATCTTTGGTAAATTCTTTTATAAAATCTGGTATTTTTTCCGAAGGTTTATCGAAATTATAACAAAGAGTGTAGATTTTATTTGCGATTAGATTCCACTCCTGCTCGGAGTATTTATACTCTCCAAAGAATAGCCGTATGTTCATAAATGCAGGAAATAAACTTACTCTTTTCGCAACAGATGTTTTTGAATAAGGCAATAGACCATATAAAACTAACTCTGTAAATTCAGAACTTTTTCTATCCATCTGAGAAAGTCTTTTCATTATTTCTTTTACTTCTCGTTTTTCATTCTCCATTATTTGGAGATGTTTTTTAGCTTCCTCTGACTCCAAATACTCTTTAAATTGCTCTAAGACTTCTTTTATTTTTTGGTTGTTTTGAGTCATATTAGTTTTTCTCGTTATATTGAATTAAAAATATCAAGGTATGTTATAAAGTTTTCTTATTAAATTCATTTTCTCGCCATTTTTTGTTTCGTCGTACCCCCAACTCGTCGTTAAAGTGAAAATTCGATTGAGTTTAACTTATAGAATTAGGCGAAGTTTTTGCCCTCGAAAAATTCCCCTCGAAGTTTGAGGCAACCCACAAACTTCAGAGATGGAGAATTTTTCAGAGCTGGCAAAAATTTGGGAGAGCAAGTGCAACGCAGCGAACCGCTAAATTCGTGTTCGACGACCCGAGCGAACAAAGAATATTGTGAGCGAGAGTGCAACGTGGCAAGGAGCGAAGCGACGCAGAGTTTTTTCTTTTGTTAAACACGCTTAAAAAATAAAGCACGAAGTGCATTCTGAAAGTAAGGTAAAAAAATAAAAATAATGGCGGAAAACCGAATGCAGAGGATTTTTCCCATGCGAAGTGTGGGGAAAATCCTTTGTGAGTAGGATTTCACCAAGAAATCCGTGTTTGACTGCCATTAT
>CAYNCK010000009.1:0-11709 GCA_964396095.1 uncultured Methanosarcinales archaeon | reverse complement strand
CCATACATCAAAGAAGAGTTATGGGGAGGAGAATTCTGGAGCGATGGAGGTCACATTGACACAGTAAGCGAGTTTGGAGGGCTTGACAGAATAAAGAAATATGTTTCAGAACAAGGAGAAGATATAAACCAATTAAAGCTTACAGATTTTTAAACATACCCCGCCCCTTGGGGCGGTTGGGTTATTGATTTGTGAACTACCACGGGTTTCGCTTCGCTCAACCAGTAGCGTCAAGGTTTAATTATAGTTCATCAATGTTTTCTGTTCTTTTGTTTCATATTTTTCCCAATGCTTCTTCTGACTTTCTACAATGTAGCGCTTGACAGTTTCTGCTGTGACTGCTCCGACTGTCCTGTGAAAATAACCGGAACTCCAGAATTTCTTGCCCCATAGTTTGTTGCTAAACAAAAAGCTGTGTCCTTTGCGCATCTTCCTACTGGAGTAAGTTTTTAGCTGTCCAGCTAAAACTGGAATTTTCCAGTTTTTCCATTGCTTGACGAACAAATGCAGATAGTCAGGGCCGCACTCGATTGCGACTATTTCGATTTTCATTTCTTGAGAACGCTGGACTATGTACGCTATTGTAAGTTCACGAGCCAGCGGCTCGCTGAAGATGTCACGCCTGTATGCAGGCGTGAACTGCAAATGTAGGTTTGTCTCGCCGACAGTGTGCCCGCTGCTTCTTAGTTCGTTTTTCATTTTATTTCTCCGATGGGTTTTTATAGAAATCTAGCTATAAAAAGCTTGGTTTCTTTTTTACAGGGCGCAACCATCTTGCGCTCAATTTTTTTCTTAGAAATTAAAGAATAAAAATGTTACCTGCCCGGGTATCAATTCCGCAATCTACTGCGGGTTTCTTGGCTCAACCCGCGAGGGTTATTGCGGATCATCGCACTAAACTTACTGACAGAGTTTTTTCTTGAATATCAAATATAGCATTTGCACATAACAAACCGGCGTTCGCAAAAACTTCGCTTTACAGCAACCTAGTAGCAAAATTCTACTCCAGTTCACTCGTCAATCTCTTCAGAACATCATCAACAGCAACAAACAGGTTCCTGTCAACAGCTTCTGATACAAATATCTTCCCATTATTGTTTAACTTGGCATGAACTTCGTACTTCTCGCTCCTTTCCCTTTCATGAATCGGCTTTAAAGTGATGTGGAGATTATCCACCTTCTTGCACAATTCAGAGATCCTATGGATATGATTGCTTATCATCTTCTTCAGCACATCCTTTGAAGGGGAGTCTATATTCCTAAAACCGCTTAATTCTATATTTGTACCTAAATTATGGCTTTCGTCCATTTTGACGGGATCTCATATATTCATCTGCTATAAAAAGATTTTGATTTTGAAACAGGAATAAAAATATAAATACTTAGGCTTAATTATGTAATAGATGGCACTAATTCAGTCTTTTTCAGGCATCAGGGGTATTTATGGCAAAGATTTAACGGAAAGGGCCGCCATTAAATACGCTTATGCTTATATCACTTTTGTTAAAGGTAAAACAAAAAAAAATAACCTGACACTAGTTATGGGAACTGATACCCGACCTTCTGGATTAAAACTTAGTGATTCTATACTTGAAATAATAGACTGCAACTTTATAGATGTAGGTATCCTCCCCACACCTGCAATAGAATTTGCTGTAAGATATTTCAATGCCGACGGAGGCATAATAATAACTGCTTCCCACAATGAGCCCTACTGGAATGGATTCAAATTTTTGGGCAATGACGGGGCTGTCTTGAATGAAAAAAACATGAATTCGGTCATTAGCAATTTCAGAATGCTCAAAAATTTCCACAAAATTCAGGAAAGGGGGGTTGTTGAAAAAAACTCCGAGGCGCTCAAAAAATATAATGAATTTTTATTTGAAATCATGGGGTCCAGGAAAATTGAAATGATAAAAAATTCAAGGCAGAAAATAATAATTGATCCTAATGGCGGCGCTGGAATTGCGGCAAAGAAGATTCTTGAGCATGCTGGTGTAGAGGTTATTGGCATAAATATGAATTATGGGGATTTTGTCCGGAAAGTTGAGCCTACCGAAGATTCACTTGTGTACCTAAAAAGCATAATAAACCAAAACAAAGCAGAATTTGCGGCAGGGTTTGACTGCGATGCGGACAGGGTTGAAATCCTGATGGAAGACGGCAGCTTGTTGTCAGGAAATTATATTCTTGCATTGGTGGTTGAAGAAATGCTCAGCAGTTCAAGAAATCCGAGAAATGAAATTGTTGTCGTGAATGATGCAACATCAAATATTGTAAGGCATGTCGTTCAAAAACACAGCGCAAAATTAAAAGAAGTCGAGGTTGGAGAGACAATTGTGGTTGAGGAAATGAGGAAATCAAAGGCAGTTATAGGGGGAGAAGGCTCAAGCGGCGGCGTTATAATCCCACCGTCAAAATGCAGGGACGGAATCTTGACATTGTTGATGCTGCTGTCCATCATTGCAAAAAAACAAAAAAAGCTAAATGATATTGTTGCAGAGCTGCCAAAATTTTATTATTTAATGCAAAAAATTGAATTTAATGCAAAAAATCATGACAAGTTAAAAAAATCAATCAAAAATTATTACTCTAAGAAAGGTTTTGAAATAAAAGAAACCGGAGGCATAAAAGGAGGATTAAAAATATTAACTTCAAAGAATTCTTTTGCCTGGTTCAGGGCTTCAAAAACAGAATCAAATGTCATGAGGATTATTAGCGACTCTGACAATGAAAATGAATCTAAAAAGATTATGAAAGAAGCTGTTGAGGTTTTTGATAAAGCAAATGAATCAAATTAGAACCATTGGTTATGATAACGAATTAAATCCTAGTTTTATTAAATATTTGACATTGAGTTTAACTGAAGTGACCCTACAACAAAATCCTACTAGGTTACCAGTAAGTTTAGACAGTGTTATTGAAGATGGTGAGAAAAGAGCTGAAATTAAAAACAATAGGCCTACCACCTCCCAATATGTTCTAGATAGGCTGTTACTTGACTACACACGGCAAACAACTGAATATTTACAAAAACTAGTTTCTGCTAAGGAAGATATGTCTGATAGAGTTCCTTTAAAATGGCTTAACATTTTGCCAGAAACAATGATGGGTGGTGTTCTTGGATTCACTTATCTTGGGGAAAATTTCATGGGAAGAAGGGCAGATTTGACAGGAAAAACCGCTAGAATGGTAGACATTCACAAAAGCATCCACACTCCTGACGAATACGAGACAAGAGTTCTTACAGACTGGATAATGCAGAAGACTAAGATGAAGTATGTGAGATGATTATACTTGACGCCTTAATTGATAAAAAATGCCTACTGTTGACCTTTCAAATTTTTCTATGTCATGTTCATGGATTATGGCCCAGTCCATAACCCGATATTTTCGATTCAGCAAAAGCATCTGATTTCTTTCATGGGCCCTTTTATCTTTGCTGCCAACAAGTAAATTTTTCTTCTGAAAGGCGTTAATTGGAACTGATTCTTGCCTCACCGGGATAATAATTGGAGAAGGTTTTTCAAAAAATAGGATACATTCTTTCTGACCAGCCATCTCAACCCAGGTTCTATAATCATATTCAGAACTATCTGAAAAAGGAAGATACCTCATCAGGTATGAATTATTAGGATTGGGGTATGTTGAATCCGATTCCCTTTGAAAATATGCATCATATGCAATATTAAACTTTACACCTCCCCCTATATTTATATCCCTTGCAACAATTAAGAAAGCCCGGATTGCGTTTTTAATTGATACTGCCCTTTTCAATTCCTCTAGTACATGATTAGTAATAAGAAAATCTATACTGTCATGCTTTACAGGAGTTCTCCACGGACTATAGATATTAATATTAAGATTGAGTGCGTCCCTCATCTTATCAACCTCTTCTACAATTCCCCTATCGGCTGTAGCAACACCAACCTCTAAACCTTCAGTTGCATAATCAAATGTGGCTTGGACAACAGTTTTATCTGTAACGCTTAAAGGTGAATATCTTCGATTATTTTGTTCGACTTTTTCTTCGAGCTTTTCTGCGAAAACCTCCTGCAATGATTTTCTGTAATCTGTGACATCGCTTACACCAAGAAGTTGCGCAATTTTCCCAAAGCCACCGTCTTCAAATAGTTCTTTTGTTCGGCCATGCGGGAAATACTCTTCTTTAACACCCTCAGGGATAACTATTACTGAACCCAGACTTGTAAGAGCAGTATACGGCTCAATTGTCCAGTAATATCTATTGGCATATTTAATTAAGAAAGAAGTGTCTAAGATAAATACATTGGGTGTACTAACTTGCGCAGCGCTATTCATTTTGAATATAAAAGGGATTATTTATTATTTTTTAAATGTATTCCATAAATAAATATAGCTATCCCCTTCTTGCCAATTCAGTTCCTTGTAACATGACATCATAAAGCCTTAACGACCTTTCCAAAGTCAATTGCCTAAGTCCACAATCAGGGGCAACATAAATAAGTTCCGGATGTTTCAAAACATTTGCGGCAAGAATAATCCTGTCCCTTATTTGTTCAGGAGTTTCAATTAAATTTTGTTTTTGTTTTTCCTGCGTTATATCAATAACTCCAAGGCCAATCTCAAAAGTTCTTTGAGGTCGGTATCTTATAAAAGGCGCAAGATCACGCCTATATTGATTTCCGTTTGCAAGCTCCAGGGATAGATGATCAATTCTTGAATCAAGATTCAAAAAGTCAGGAAATAATAGTTCGTAGCCATTTTTGCCAGGAATCATTCTTCTCGGATAGCATAAGTGAAGGCTGAATTTTACATTGTCTATCCCTTTTATGGTTTCATTTATGCCTTCTACAAATATAGGAATATGTCCCGGGTCAATTGTAGCTGAAGGAATATCAAGCTGAATCCAATTTGCTCCTGCATTTGCAGCGGCTTCAACCTGGGGCCTTATGACATTTCTTGCCAACGCTAGTGTCAAAGCTCTTTTTGCTTCGTATCTAACCGACTGCGGTTCATCCGGATAAATTTGTTTTAATTTTTCTTTAAAGTATTTATCTAGAGTCATGTTTGCAATCATATAAGGGTCGTCAATCGGAACCTTCACAGGAAAACTTGCGTTAGCATTGACAAAATTAAGTTCTTTAATTATTAAATCATCAAGCGATCCTGCAGAAAGTGACGGCTCACCAATGCTAATTAATTCTTTCCAGCTGTCAGGACCTCTAGATCTTGCCATTTCCCCTAAATCAAGAAATTTGACAATTCTTGAAGAAACATGATGGTACATTTCTGATCTTCTTGCCTCGCCGTCATAAACATAATCTAATCCTGCTTTTTCCTGCAGCTTTAAATTTAGCAAAGCATTAAAATCAACAAGCTCCGTTTTTTCCTCAGGAGATAGCCTATGCAAATGTCTTTTTTGTAAGCCAAGCATTTCAAGTACCCTTCTGCAATCAACCTGTGCAATTCTTGCATAAGACACAAGCTCATCCAAGTCCGCTTCAGTTACAGGGTTTTCCGGCTTACCGGCTATTGCCCTGACTCTTGCATTCAGCTTAGGCAGGCTTCCGACTTCATATGTTGGAAATAAATTGCTCATTTGCTTCCAATCCTCCTTAAAGTTTCGCTAATTACCTCAAGTTTTTGAAGCGCAATGGGCCATAAAACATATTCAGTTCCTGCATTTGGGGTAAGCCATAATGCCTTTGGCTGCGACCTTTCTGCAATTCTTTCAAGATTTCCAATAAGCTCATCGGGATTTTCAATTGATGCGCTTCTTGAATCAACAAGCCCTATTGCAAGCTCTTTTCCTGAAAATTTTTGATTCAGAATATCTCTTAATCTTGTTTCAGTTGCGTCAATTCCGATACAGTCAACATTTAATTGCGACAAGAAAGGAAGGAGGGGCCCTGCATCTCCAAAATATGTTTGAAGGCTCGTGGTTGCCCCCCTTATTTTGCCACATTTTTCAAGTGCTGATTCAAGGAGTGATAATTCCTGTTTTGATGCATACTCTTCAGGTAGAAGCGCAACAAGCGCAGGCTCGTCATATTGTATGCGGGAAAACCCCATATCTGCCAGATGCTGGGCTTCCCTGTATATTAACTCAGATAATTCACCAATCCAGAATTTCTTGTCAATGTGGCTTAAATCAAAGCCGTTTACGCCTTTAAATTTTGAAAGCAACAAAAGTGTATACGGGGAGGGCAATACAACTGACCATTCCTTTCCCTTAGGTAATAAATCAGTATGAATATATTTTTCAATGAATCCTGTTGTTGTATTACCTTTCAATCCACTTATCTCAGGAATCCAATAGAAGACATTGTTGTTAAACCAGTTTTCCTGAGCTCCAACTTTTACACCAGTCACTTTCTCTGCAAACGGCTGGAAAAGATAATAGAACCTGAACATAGGGTCAATAATAAAAGAAAGCCCTGCGTCAGCCTGTTTCCCAATTATTTTGCGCGTATCTCCAATAATTTGTGCATCGGCAGCTGTTTCAGGAGCCCTTTGCCTCTTGACTTCATTTCTTGCAAGGTACAATTCTTTAGATTGCCCGAATGCGCCTGTCAGGTATGCTCCAATTTTCATTTAATCACCTTGTTTATTTTAAAATAAAATACGTAATTCTATTATTAATATTCTTCTGCTAAAAATATTCTTATATGAATAAATTTAAATTAAACTATATGATAAAAACAAAACAAAAACATTTAAAATAACTCTATGTTTCAGATAGTATATGCCGTCAGTTCATTTCAAGACCCATGGATGCAGCAGCAATATGCGCGAGTCTGAGCTAATGATGGGGCTATTGAATAATTCCGGTTTTGATATTTCAGACGAGGGAAAAGAGCCTGACATTAATATTGTCAACATTTGCACTGTTAAAGGGGATACAACGGCATTAAGGGAAATAAGAAGGATAAAAAAGCAATTTCCTGAAAAAAAATTAGTTGTTGCAGGATGCATAACTGAAAGCATTGTCCCTAAGATAAAAAATATTGATGATAGCATAAGCTTGGTCAACACCCACAATTTTGGAAAAATATCAACTGTTGTTCAAAATTCATTAAATGGAACAGTGCTTGAATTACTGGATAAGAAGTACGAGCAAAAGGTCAACTTGCCATCTGTTAGAAAAAATCCCGTAATAGGCATTGTCCCGATTCTCAACGGCTGCAATTATTTCTGCACTTTCTGCTCGACAAAATTAGTTAAAGGAAAATTATTTTCTTACCCGACGGATGCAATTAGGGAAGATGTTAAAGAACATCTGAAATCTGGCTGCAAAGAGATTTGGGTTACGTCAAATGACACTGGAGCCTATATGGTTGAGCAGGGCGGAAAGCAAAAAATTGTGGAATTATTAGAACAAATTTTATCAGTGCCTATTGATTTTAAATTAAGGCTGGGAATGATTAATCCCGGAAATACACTTACAATTCTGGATGATTTAATAAAAATTTATAAAAATGAAAAAATGTTCAAGTTTTTGCACATTCCAATCCAGTCTGGAAATGATGAAATTTTGAAGTTAATGAATAGAAAATACTCAGTTAATGATTTTATTAAAGTTGTGGCATTGTTTAGAAAAGAAATCCCGGAAATTACCATCACAACAGATATAATTGTAGGCTTTCCGTCTGAGACACAAAAACAATTTGAGGACACATTAAGTGTAATCACAAAAATAAGGCCTGATGCGGTGAATATTTCAAGATATGCTGCAAGGGAAGGCACGATTGCGTCAAAAATAAAACAGCTTCCCGCAAATATATTAAAGGAAAGGTCGGGAAAAATGACTGAGTTATATCTCAAAACTTCATTGGAAAATAACAAAAAATGGATTGGATGGGGGGGAAATATTCTTATTGATGAGATAGGAAAAAACGACTCCTGGGTCGGTAGGAATTACTGCTACAAGCCGGTTGTTGTTAAGGGAAATTTTAAATTGGGAGATGAATTAAATGTTAAAATTTTTGACTGTACTAGCTATGACTTGAGGGGAGAATGCAATTAGAAAGGCAAGTTGCACTAGCTATGCCAAATGTACGGGATTGGCATCTAGAAATTAATCATAGGGCTGGGCTGATAATAGAATTATTGGCTGCTATGGTAAATAATGCCAAATTAATTCAGGAAGGGAAAAAACCTAATCTCGATATTAATGTCATTAATGTTTATGGAATTATTATAAGTGAATTCGAAAATTCTAGCAGAGGAAGAAGATTGCTTGAATACCGTCCAGAAATTATGCCAGAAATCGTCCAAGCGTACAATGTTGTAAGTAAATATATTTTTAGTCGATACATTTTAGCAACATAAAAAAAGAAAAACAAAATAAGTTAGATTAACTCTTTCAACTCCTTAAACTTCCCCATCATGCTCAATGCTTCAGCAACCGGCTTGCAGGTCAAATATCCTTTATGGGTATTAACTCCTTTTTCAAATCCTGAATCATTTTTCATTGATTTTTCAAACCCGTTGTTGGCTAATTTCAAAATATACGGCAATGTTGCATTTGTCAAAGCAATTGTTGAAGTCCTCGGATAGGCCCCGGGCATATTGGTAACGCAATAATGAATAACGCCGTGCTTGACAAAAACAGGGTCTGAATGCTTTGTCGGCCTTGATGTTTCTATGCAGCCACCCTGGTCGATGCTTACATCAACAATCACAGAGCCTGGCTGCATTGTCTTGACCATTTCTTCTGTAACGACAAAAGGCGCTTTTGCTCCTGTAACTAAAACAGCACCCACAACCAAGTCAGCATCTTTGACATGCTCAGCGACATTTTCTGGAGTTGAAAGCCTGATATGAGACCTTCTTCCGATTGCATCCTTCAATAAATCCATCCTCTCCTGATGCCTGCCAAATAAATAAACATCCGCGCCTATTCCGTAAGCCGTTTTTGCCGCATGCCGTCCAACTACGCCATCTCCAATAATAACAACCTTGCCATAGAAATACCCAAGCACTTCGCCGAGCATCATGCCCTTCCCATTATTAAATTTTGCAAGATAATAAGCTCCAATCTGTGTTGCCATGTTTCCTGCAACTGCGCTCATTGGCGCAAGCAAAGGCAGCCTGTAATATTTGTCCTCGACAGTTTCATACGCAATTCCGGTTATCTTGCTTGACAGCAAAGCATCAGTTAATGAGTTTGCTACACCGGCAAGATGCAAGTATGTAAACAAAATCTGCCCTTTTAGGAATTTATATTCATTTTCAAGCGGCTCTTTGACTTTTATTACAATGTCGCAGTACCATGCCTTGTCAGTATCGACTATTGTTGCTCCGCTTTTTACATATTCTTCATCTGAAAATCCGCTTCCAGTACCTGCATTTTTCTCAACAAGAACTTTGTGGCCATTGGCAACAAGCTGCTTCGCGCCGTCAGGTGTCAATGCAACTCTATTCTCTTTGTCCTTGATTTCTTTTGGAATTCCAATTATCATTTTAAACAACCTCCTTCCTTGGAACATTGTAATGTCTAAATTGTTCTAAAACATTAGCTAATCTCCCAATAGCTTCTTCCAATAACTCTTTGGGCTGTACTAACGCTAGCCTTAATTTGTCATGCCCATTATCATTTATTCCAGTGTTGTTATTAAATCCAAAATTTGTAAGATGAAAGCCATAACCGGGAGCAAAAGATACTGTTTTGTTTTTATTACCTTGTAAATATTCAGGACTTAGCGCAAATTGAATTAAATTCTGAGCGTTAATTCCATTCACTTGTATATACACACAAAATCCCCCTTGTGGTCTTGCGTAGGTTAACCCTAAATCCTTTAACGCATCAAGCCTGCTGCAAACCGCATCCCTTCGTCCCTTAAATTCATTAACAGTTTGAGTAACAATCTCATGACTAAAATATTTGTCTGCTTCAAGGACAGCCATCTGTGCAGGAATTGAAGCGCCAAGATAATCGCTTGCTATATTGGCAAGAGATCTCTTCATCCTATCATGCTTGGTAACTATCCAAGCAACCCTTGCGCCTGTAAGTCCATAAGTTTTTGAAGATGACCCCATATCAATTACGACATCTGCAGCGCCTTTAATTGAAAAAGGATTTACGACTTTGTTTTCAAGCCCCAAATCTCTGTAAGCACTGTCAACTATTACCCATAAATCATTTTTGACTGCAATATCTATAACAGATTTTAGTTCATTTTCATTTAGAACGTAACCAGTCGGATTACTTGGATTGACTAACAATATTGCTTTAATTTTTGGACTATCCCCTTTTCTGCTTCTTTGAACAATATCATCTATAGTTTCTGCAGACGGAAAGATTAATCCTTGTTCAACAGAGCCATGGCTTACTGGTACAACATTTCTATCATTAAATATCATAAAATTAGGATGGGCATGATAAACCGGATCAGCCATAATCATAGCTTCTCCGGGATTCAAAACAGCTCTTTGAACTATATCTACACCTTGGGAGATTCCATGTACAACAAAACTATCTTCAGGTTCAATATCAAATCCAATATATCTCTTAGCTACAAGATCCCTCATTTCTGACCGGCCCAAAGAAGGCCCATATCGGTAATTCCAAAGAGGAATTGTTTTGCCTTTTCCGTTAAGAAAATCAGGCTTATCATTAGTACCTATTTGAAGCTGAATCACATCAGCGCCATCATCAACTGCTTCTTTTATCAGATCATCATTACCTCTAATGGGGGAAATTAACACTTTCTGGAGATTTTGAGAGACTTCTGGCATTTTTTCCCCTTATTATTTTATCCCAAATGTTTTATTTGTCATTTCAATTGACTTTTGAGAATCTTTGAATCCCATCATTGCGCGAATGCAGTCAACATTTTCTGGAACAACATCAGATTCCTGGTGGACTGCCTGCATGTAAAGAAGCTTGTTGTGGGAATTTGATATTATTCCAATAGCTTCCTGCCAGACACATATCTCAGGCATGTCTCCCCTCAGCCTGCCCATATCCCTTGCAAACTCCATAATTTCCGCGGTTGAACGCAAATGCTCCGCGTTCCTGACAACCCTTATTCTTGTGGAATTTTTGAATAATTCAATAACATCGCCAACATTAGTCTTTTTTTTCAAATCACAAGTTATACTGTGCAAATGCATCAAAGTTGACGGAACGCTTAACGCTGTTGTAAATATTTCAACGCCATGCAAAACAGTCTGCACGTCAGGACCGTGGTGGCTAGGCATTTCCATGACCGGAACAATCGCATTTATAGGGCCGTGATGAATGTCTCCAGGATCAGCGCCCCTCCTTATCATTGTTGCATGCACGCTTAGAATACCATATTTTTGGTTCACTGCATTCAAAGTCCTGCAAAGTCCTGTTGTGTTGCAGCTGACAATCCTCACTGCATCCTTGTTTAGCGCCTCATTGTAATTGCATTGAGCGACAAAGGAAGTTCCAATGTCGTTGTGCTTCTCCCCCCCTTGGAATATTGACTTGATTTTTTTTGGCCTGTAATTTTTTTCAAAATTTTCCTTTCCGACTTTTTTTGGAGTTGCGTCAATTATTACGTCAACCTCATCAAGAAGATTGCCTAAATTTCCGTCAGGGATTATGCCATTGTCGCGCAAATCATTTTCCTTTGCAGCTTCAAAAATCTTGTATCCTTTCTGAATTGCAACTTCCGTGTTAAAGCTGTAAGAATGCGACGTGACACCTATCAGTTTCATGTCTTTCTGCATGGCAACAGCATCAGCTACCCTTTT
>CAYNCK010000008.1:0-15662 GCA_964396095.1 uncultured Methanosarcinales archaeon | reverse complement strand
TCCAAGGCAGCAGATAATACACGCCGAATAACTTAGGTTATTTGGACAGTTGAAGACGGTATGCCCCAACCCGCAAAGGTTGTTTAGAAATTTAATGTGTTTTGTCACATTAAAGATTGTGAGCTTTGCACCTTAAAGATTATCGGGCTTTTGAGTCCTTGACAGGATTAAAGATTGTATGTGTATTATTTGCTGAACTTTCTATACGATTGAGTGGAAAAGACTGAAAAATGCTAGAAATATTAAGAAATAGCTAAAATTGGCTTGATATATCCAAAAACCCATTATTTATGTGTTTTTTATATATTACAAAACCTTTTTTGACTATAATCGGTCAAAAAAGTGTTATTTAGCCATTTGAAACAAAAATTTTCAAGACTTATTGGGGATTTTGGACAGAAGATTGTTATAGCACCATTTAACGGAGCGAAGCTCTCTGTGGCTTTACAGACCTGCCTTGAAATTCTTGCAGTCCATCCAACATCCCCTTGTAGACAAACATGGACGCACCATCAGCAGTAACAAAAAGAGTTTTAAGAAATTCTATTTTATAAATTACTGAAGATAATCGCGCGGATGGATTTCGGTCTTGTTCTCCACTGGGATAGTCCTCAAAGTTGCTGCCACAAAATTCCCTGTCGTCACGGAATCGATTATTATTCGGATTCATTTCTACATTAACAAAATTTGTATAAGCCACAAATATCGCTGCCATAGAGCTGTCTAAAGATCCCTTATATGGTTCTGAAATACCGGAAATTGTGGATACTGGATTAAGATAAACTTCCAAGTATCCTGGAGGATCTTTAAATCCTCGTTCACAACTGGTCATAAGAAATAGCCTTCTGCCATCAAGAGCATATTCAAAAACCGGGCGTCCATCACCTAATGGTTCATTGCTTAATATAAATCCAAGCTCAAACATTCGCCTGAATATTTGAATGTAATCCTCTCTATATTTTTATTAATTTTAAATTTATCTAATAGAGATTCTGTACGTGACTCAAGTGACTCATCCATCAACTGAGTAAAAATAATTAACTTTATAAAAGTATCTATTGATACCACTTAATAGGACTTACTGAATACTAAATTGTGTTAAAAACAGCAAACTTTATATACTAATCTATAGATACCTATAGACAAAGGTGATTTTCATGAAAATAACAACTATACAGCTATATGGTGATACAAAGAGAAGATTAAGCCAGAAGAAAGAGCATCCAAATGAAAGCTATGACTCTGTCATAAAAAGAATGCTTGAAGATGAGGAAATTCCGGACATTCATGAAATGTATAAAAAATGTGATGAGATGAAAGAAAAGAAAATATACAACACGCAGCAAGTTGTCAAATTAAGCCACGAACTGAGGAATAAAATATGATGCAATTTGTTGATTCTAATGTGATTATTAAAGCATTTACAAATAACAATGAAAAAGAAAATTGCCGCAGGGTTCTTGCTGAAGAATTCATTACCAATACCCTTTGTTTAGTAGAAGCCCATCACGCAATCTCAATAATAAGAAATGATAAAGATTATGCAACAAACTCCATTAAATCCTTGTTCAAGAATCAGGGCTTAATTGTGGATTTAGACAAAGACCTGCTATTTGAAGCATTTAGAAGAATAGAGAAGTATAATCTTAATATTTTTGACTTGATAAATTATGTTACAGCATTAATTAACAATTGTTCAACATTTATATCCTATGACAAAGATTTTGATGATTTGGAGATAAAAAGAGTTGAGCCTTAATGAATATAATAAAACGGCTATTGAAGAAGTTGAACATTAATGAAGAACCACTAGTTACAATGATCCTATCAGAGGAAACTCTAAAAAAGGACTGGAATAATAAGTATGATGAGCGCTGGAACAAGTATTAAAAATGCAAACCCTCAACCAAAAACTCTCCAAGTACTTCGAGCTTACAGCAAAAGCGCTGAAAAAAGTCAAAATAGTTGAAAAGCATCGCAAGGAAGCAGAAGATTTGCTTGACTTGGCGCAAAGGTATTATGACGATGCAAAGTTCTTTGAGAAGAAAGGGGGTATTGTGAATGCTTTTGGCGCTGTCTGCTATGCTCATGCATTTTTAGATGTCGGAGCAAGGCTGGGTTTTTTTGATGTCGATGGAGATAGCAAATTGTTCATGGTGGACTAAGAATGGATTATAACAATCATAATCTCGCAAATGACTATATGCGAGTTGTTGGGCTTACAGCAGGGCATGCAAAAATTGCAAAAGCGATAAGGAATTTTCCGGTAAACATTCCGGCATTTTACAAACAAAATGGAAATTTACCCAAACTAAAAATAGGCAAGGCTCCCATGGAAAGACTGAAGATTATACTAAATGGCGGCCAAGATGCAGTAAAACAATTGGGGATGGAGCGAAAGCAAAAAGAAATAGAAGAGCTTGAAAGAATTTCACTATTTGGATTTAGCGGTGGAGTTAAATAATATTTGTTTATTTTTTCATTCCCATAAAGGAAGTGTAACCAGCCAGACTGCATTTGAAACGGCTAAAAAAACTCCCATCCATTTTGTAATTTCCTGATTTTGCAGATAAGGCAAGATTCTTGAGGTTATCAATGGAATGTTGAATCCTGTAAAATATGAAATGTAGCCTAATGATATTATCAAATCTATTATATTGTGGGCCATAGACAGCAGTACAATCTTGAAATGGCTTGCAATCCACCTGAATTCATTAATAAAATCCAGCAAAATAAAAACTATAAAGATTATGAAAGCTATAACATAAAATATATTGCTTAATTTTAAGGTGAAGAAAGTTCCGGTAAAACCAAGCAGAAGCACACCGCAGATAATTCCTATTATTGCGTCTTCTGCCTCAATTGATAATTTCATTCGGATTGTATTCTGCTGATTTGTTTATAAACTTTTTTGATGGATATCGCTTGAGATAATGTAACAATTTTGGAGTAGTAACAAAATAGAAAGATTTATAAATGAAGAATTATTCTAACATTGTATGCCAAGATTCGCACCAACAATAAGCAGAAGGAAGTTGATAGGTTATGGACTGGGAATTCCAGCTGCCTTAGTTGCAGGAACTTTGGGATACAAAGGAATTAGAAGTATGGCTGCAGGTTCTAAAGCTGTTGACAGCGAAGTCCTATATGACAATACTTTATCTCTTGAGGACAATCTTAAGGCAATTTTGTCTGATGAAACAAAAAGAACATTAAAAGATAATAAACTTCATCTAACTTATACTCACTTTAAAAAGCCAGAAGAGTATGGCCTATTGGAGTTTTCTACAAGCAACGGCAAAAATGCTGTAAGTCCCCTTAAAACTTTTTATGAAACGCATGATGGTAATCAATTAACTCTAGACAGAATTATGGCTTATCAGGGGACCCAATCAGAAGAATTTAGAAAATTATCCAATAGTGAATTTCAGTATACCGATCCAGCTGGCCAGAAATATAATATCCCTACACACGATCCTGTCGAAAGCGCATTTATGAAAGATGTGCAGACACGATTCAAGATATTGTCAACTGAGCATAAGGCACTTTTAAGAGAAGTCCAAATACATATGAAAGATAGAATGCTTAAAACTTGATATTAATTTTAAATTCTTATTTTATTTTCTTCCAAAGTAAAAGAACTTGTCTATGCTGACATCTTCTGACTTGTAGTCACCAAATCTGGGCCTGACAGGCTCTGAATTTTTGGAAGCGCCGCTGACGAATTCTACTTTTTTCTCGTTGTCGGGCCTGCAATCAACAATATTGACTTCCTTTCTTTGCTGCATCTGGGGCTGGCTAACTTCAACTGGTGATTCTGAATGGGCAAGCGTCCTTTGTGCAGGCTGCTGGGGCTGGAATTGCATTCGTGAAACTTGGTTTTTCAAAGAATTTATTTCTCCCGCCATCGAACATAAGCTTTCCTTAAGCTGCATCATATCCTGCTGCAGTTTTTTTGAAGACATCTCAACCATAAGCTCAAATCTTTTTTGAGTGAAAGCATCAAGCTGTTGTTCCATTTTTATCATTCCTCATTTATTTATTCTTATATCTAGTATAAATCAAAATCTAAAAAATAAAATTAATAATTTGTGAGCTTATTGCCGAAGTTTTCCCTGATGAACTGCACCATCATATCGTTCCCAGCCTGCTGGTAGGATTTAAGTGCAGTTGCCAATAATCCTTCCCTGAGGCATACATCTCCAAGAGAGCTCAGCTTGTCCTTATCGTGCGCAAGCTCGTATGCTTTTGCAGCATATCCTATCTGCCTTTCTTTAAGGCACTTGTCACCAATTTCCACAAGCTTGTGGGTGTTATTAATAGCGTTGAAGATTTCAATTGCATAGTCCCATTTGTCTTTTTGGAAGCATTCATCCCCTACTTTAGTAAGATTCTCCACGTCATTGCACAGCCTGAAAGCTTTTATAGCATCTGCAAAATGCCCGTTCTCAAGGCATTTCTGTCCTATTTTCAGAAGCCTGTCATTTGCATCAGCTAATCTGTAAGTATCAATTGCGTTTCCAAACAAGCTGACTTCCTCATAATGCTCGCCAACCTCAACAAGCCTCTGCCTGTTGCCTGCAAGAATAAAAGCCTTTACAGAATCATTCATATTTCCTCTCCTGATATACTCTTCTCCAAGAGCATTAAGAAGCTTTGATTTTGTAGCCTCGTCAAACATTGAAAGGTTTACATTGTCAATTCCCTTCTCGAGAAGCACTGGCACAATTCTTTTAAAATTCTCCATGTCTTGGCTATGGTGACCCATAAATTTTTCATTTGAATCTGCAATTTCAGCAACCATCTTTTTGACTATCATATCTTCATCGACTGGCATATTTTATCACCTTTTTAATTGTTAAATTTTATTAGTAATTTTATCGTTTTTTTAGATTGATTTTAAATTTTTATTAATATTTTATTGAATTTTTTAATTAATGTCAGTCGTTAATGGATTTTTTGGTTACTGTTTCCTTTTGCTATGACATTTCTTACTTCTTGCGCTTTCCAAAATGCGCACTCCAATAACAAAAATTTCAATAATTAATTTTTAAAAAATAATTAAAAATAAAAAAATTAATTCACAGATTTAGTCTGTGAAGTAGTCTATTCCAAGCTCGTCGCTGAATCTTTTGGCCTCAATGACTCTGGTTTTCTTGTCTGCCTTTCCAAGTATCCATGGCGAGTTTACGCCCGTGATTATGGTCATGACAGCAATCTTGCCTTTCATTGCTTCAGAGACTCTTGCTCCCCAGATGACGTTTGCATCCTGGTCAAGGCTTTCGGTTACCAATTCACCGATTCTGTTGACTTCGTCAAGTGTCATATCTGGCCCGCCTTCAATATGGATTAAAGCGCCTGTTGCACCTTTGTAGCTGATCTCCAATAGAGGATTGCTTAAAGCTCCTTTGACAGCTTCTTCAACCCTGTTGGTTGTGTCAGAAACTCCAACGCCTATTGCCGCTACTCCTCCATCCTGCATTATTGCCTTTACGTCAGCATAATCCAAGTTGACAAGTGATGGGACTGCGATTGTCTCGACAATTCCCCTTATCATTGTTGAAATAAGCTCGTTTGCAACTGCGAATGCCTGCTGAACTGGCAAGTTTCCTGCGATGTTGACCAACCTGTTGTTGTCGATTACAATAACCGTATCAGACGTTTGTCTAAGCTGTTGCAATCCAAACTCTGCTTTGTCAATCCTTGCCCTTTCAATTTTGAACGGCATTGTGACTGTTCCGATAACTATTGCACCGGCATCTTTTGCTACTTGTGCAACAACTGGAGCAGCTCCTGTTCCTGTGCCCCCGCCCATTCCTGCGCAAACAAATACCATGTCAGAGCCTTTTAGAGCGTCTTTGACTTCCTGAATAGTTTCTTGTGCAGCCTTTGCTCCCCTGTCTGGAAATCCTCCACAGCCAAGTCCTCTTGTAAGTTCCTTTCCGATCAAGAATCTTTTGTCAGCCTCTGTAATTTCCAAATGCTGCTTGTCTGTGTTGCATGCGATAATTTCAGCTCCCCTTATTCCTTTCCTGTAGAGCCAGCTTACCATGTTTGAGCCACCGCCACCGCATCCGATGACCTTAATATTAGCATGTCCTATTTGCAAGTCTTCGTTTTGCGCCACTCCTTGCTTTAGTGCGCTTTCAATAACAAAATCCATTCCCATTCTGTTCACCTCAAGTTTTTCAGCCTAGATTGTTTTATTTAACAAAAATCCAATTTTTTCCAAATTGGAGTATTCGTTTTGTATGAACTAGTATATAAATGTAACGTTTTTGTATACTGGTATACTAAGCAAACTTTACTAAAAAGTGAATTATTTTCTGTATGGAAAGAAAAAATTGGGGTTTATAAAGTATAAATTGATTATACTAATTTCATTAAAAAGTAGTAACAAAAATAAAGATTTATATATTTGATATATCAGTCTATATTATTATGTCATCACCAATTTATGTACGGATAAATGATACTCTTGAGGGTGCTTATGAAAGAACAGCACTACAATCTGGACCAATAATAAGTCAGAGATTATGGGGCACTCAATGTGAAACCACCGAAAACGTCAGAGATGCTTCTAGAATGTACACAACAGAAGCAGAACTGGCACTTGGACCACTTGCGGAAAAACTGAAAAAAGAGCATTTTCCTCTTGTTGTTGCATTTATAGACCATCAAGATTTAAGTAAAATATTAATCTCTCATGGGTTTGAGACGCCTGAAGATTTAGCCAAAAGATTGGAAACACTATAAAATTTCTCAATAATCAAATCTTGGATCAGTAGAATCCTTAATTAAATCGTTCTCGTCTTTGTATTTCTTGACTATCATTAGCCTTGTCTTGCTGCAGTACGGGCACTTGACAGCCTTCGGAGAGCCTTTCTTGATTGAGAATTTGAACCTGCAGCTTGCACAGATAAAGTCAATGTCTTCGCCTTGCTCTGCTTTTTCAAGCTTTAGCTTCTCCCTTTTTTCAATCTTTCTTTGCTTATCAAGGCACTCAATGCAAATCAGTTTATTATTTTCATCATACTTTATATTGTCAAAATCAAAGTCCCTTCTGCATCTTGTGCATGTATAAGACGTTGTTAAAGGCATAAAAAGTGTCTTAATTCTTCAGTTATAAATAATTTACGGTTTTATTTTCTTATTTTGCCCTTCTCAATCTCTTCTGTTAAATGCTCAATGTCGCGCATATCAGTAATGTCGTGTTTCTCCTTTTTTAAGACGATGTTTTTATCAATGTATTTCACCAATTTTTTATTATAGAACTCATTGTCCTTTTGAAGAGTTATCTTCTGCTTCTGAATTTTTGGTTCCTGCACTCCCTTCTGAGATTCTTCCTCATTCTTGTTGTATTTTCCTATGACTTCATAGACAAACCCCTCGCTGGGCTTTATAGTAATAAATCTCTTGAAAAAAGTATGACCAAAACCCAGCTCAATTAATCTTGCTTCCTTCATTGTCGGCAGCAAAGAGAGTGAAACGGAAAGCCTAAGAATTCCGGATATCAAAAAAACAAAAGGGATGCTTGAGATAAATATCCATGGAGGAAGTACTCCTATAAGAAAGCCGCCGAATGCAGCGCCAAGGCAGACTGACATGCCTTCAAAAAATTTGAAGTAGGCAATGCACCTTACCCTGTTTTCGGACTTGACAGCATCAAATATAAAATTTGACGAGCTTAGGTTAAATCCCGCCCATGAAATGCCGGAAAACAATTCTATGACTATTAAATAATAAAAATTCCTTGAAAATAGCCAAAACAACGGGATGAATGGAGCCAAAATTCCGGATATATACAAAACATACTTTGTACCTTTGTTGTCAATCATTTTGCCCCAAATGCCCATTGCAATGAAACTTGCTACCAGCTCTGAAGCTACAAGCATTGTGTACTGGATGTAGCTAAAATGCAAATCCTTTAGCATGTACACTGCAAAAAATGGCGCTGCAATATTTGTCGCAAACTTGAACAGGGAATTATAAATCACAAAATGGCCATAGTTTGTCTTATCCATTTTTTTTACAAAATCAAAAATTGAAAATTTTTCCTCATGGGGAAATCCGGAAGGCGGATTGTAAATCATGCTTTTGAACAATGATGAAATTAGCCTTGCAGCAAAAGCAATCGAGAAAAGTATTGTAAATCCAATAAATGGGTTTTTAGTTGAATAATAGTTCAGGATAAGCCCAGCTATTAAAGCAGCTATAAATGAAGTTGCCCCAGCCACCTTGTTCCTTACGCCGAAAAATCTCCCCCTTTCGAACTTTGGCACAAGGTCGCCAAGCAAAGAATTCCCAATCGGGTTCATCGGCATCCAAACAAAATTTTGAAGGGAGATATATACGACAATAAGGTATTTTTGGTTTGGAGTTGCATAAGGTATCAGAAGCATCGGTATCCACAGAATAGCATGAAGCAATGAGCCTGTCACAAGCACTCTTTTCCTGTCCTTTGCGATTTCAAGTATCTTTGCTGCAAATAACTGGACTACGGCCCCTATAAGCTGCGGCACATAAGTTAATGCTGCAATCATCCCAACAGATGCGTTAAGCGCAACGGCAAAAGGCGTGATGAACGAGGAAGTCATGCCATCCATTACTGAAAATGCCGTCCCGTCATAGACAGAATACTTTAAGCTCTTTTTTATCTTATCTTCAGGCATTTATATCACTCAAAAACCAAGAATCAGCAGCTAATTGTTAATCCTGCCTCTTTTTTATTGTCTCACCGCATTCAGGGCAATAATCATAACTGAAATCGATTTCTGTTCCGCATAATGGGCATTCAAGCGATGATTTCATTAAATAAAGATTTTAAAGGAAATATTTAAAGGTAACTGTTGCATAAAATTTTCCTTAAATATGCGGTAATCTATCTGTGGTTGTTATCTGAATATGCTCCTTGGTTTCCGGCAAGTCCTGGATAAATTTCTTCAGCTCTATTTGCGCCTAAAATCGGATTGGATGAATGTTGAAGTCTTGGTTTTCCAGCTATGGCTGGCCTATTTATAGAATGCCTTTCAAATTTCAGATAAGCATCCAACATACTTAGAACTATATTTGGGGTGTTATTTTGTATGAGGGCTTTGTTGTCGTGGTATTCCTTTAGCAAATTTTCCTTTACAATTTCCACAGAATCTCTGACCGTCCACATAGTTCCTTTGTAATATGAAAATACTGCAAAATCATAAATTAATTTATTTAATTTACGTCCAAATGAGTCTGGGTTTCTTAAAAGATGTGCATTATTAAACCTGTTAGAATAGTGCGCTAAGACCTGTGAATTTAACGAATCGATTCTGCTTTTAGTTACATTAACCAATTCTTCTGGAACCTCGTATCGTAAAAATTCATCTAATGATGCCTTTGGTCGTTTCAAAGATTCCATTATTCTATAAAAAATGTTTTGGTCACCAGATATTCGTGATAAGGTCTCTCTCGCTTTTTCTCCCCCGGTCCCTATTCCAAAGGTTTTCAGGTAACTCTCAACAGTAGTTCTTTCAGAATTAGAATTCAAATGAGATTCGGCCAATATCTTTGCTTCTTCGCCGCTCAATTTAGGGTTAAAACTTAAAGAATGCTGTTTCAGGGTTCTAACAATATTTTCCAACATATTTTGTCTAAAATTGCTAATAATTTATAAATTTTTTGTTTGTAATCACTATTGAGTTTAAAATAAATTTAAGAAATCTTGTATACCCCGGGCACCATAAACACCTTTTCCGTCTGAACTGCAATGCCATTGTCTTTCATCATTTCTTCAGAATTCATCTGTGAGGTGCCCAATGCAACCAATTCATTTTTCAATGACATTATTGCAACAATATTTCCTTTTTCTATTTTGTCATGCAATTTACTGATGCCTGGAACTTTTAAGTCCACCCCATGGCAAAGGCTTTCAATTGTGGTGTCAAAAACCCAGATCTTAGGCAAGTGCCCGACTCCGTTTTCAATAGGCTGTATAATCTTTCTTATGAATTTCTCGCTGTTTTCTTCTTTGTAAAAATAAAAAGCATCTGTTAATTCCTGCAGCGTAGCCAAAGTTGACTCAGTAAAGGGGCCTGCCTTTGTCCTTCTAAGCTCCGCCATGTGAGCGCCGGATTTTAATTTTAATCCAATGTCATGAACAAGCTTCCTTATGTAAGTTCCAGCCTGCGTGCCTGTTTTAAATAAAATATCCTGTCCGTCAAATTCCATAATTTCAAAATAATAGATAGTCCTTTGCCTCATCTGCCTTTTTACTGAGCTTTTAATCGGAGGCAATTGATTTATTTTCCCAAGAAAATATTTATTAATTGTTTCTCTTAACTGCAATTCTTCAACATCTTTATGAAGGTGCATAATACCGACATATTCCTTTCCTGCTGAAAGAAGCGCCTGAACAATTCTAGTTCCCCTCCCCAAAGCAACCGGAAGAACTCCGGTAACTGCCGGATCAAGCGTTCCAGAATGGCCGCTTTTGCTTATATGTAAAATTTTTTGAATATAATCTGCAACCTGGTGTGATGTGGGGCCTTTTGGCTTGTCAACATTTATTATGCCGTAAGTAATTATTTCCTCAGTTTTTCTTTCTTCTGGATTGCAGCCGTACTTGCTGCCTGTTTCTGCTTCTTTTCTTACAAGAATTTTCCTTTCAATTTTTTCAAATGGGAGCAAAGTTTCCATAACAGGAGAAAAAGTTTTGGTTTAATAAAGGTATTTGATTTATCAAACGTTTTTCGGCGCTGTCGGGTGCGATTCCTGAAGCCTAGGCTTTGGTGCAACTTTTGGGGGATGGTGCTTTGGATGCTCTCTCTGCAAATCTTTTATCTCTTCTTTTTCAATTTTTTTTGCTTGTTCTGCTTTTTCTTCCTTTGCTTCTTTTATTTCAGACTCAAGTTTTTCTTCGGGAGTTTCCCTGAATTCAGCTTCCTTGGTTATTTTTTCTTCTGATTTAGCGGGCTTTTTCTTTTCATCTATCTTAGGCTGTTCCTTTGGAGCCCCTACAAGCTCGACAATAACCTTTCCATGATCATCCTTTGCTGCATTCACTTTGACATGATGAGGCGGATTTTTCATCCCGTGCTTCCATATTTCAAGGTTAAGGTACTTCCCAATCATTACATTATCTGATTTCATGTGCCTTGAAATGAATGCCCTTACAGTCACTGCAGCTTTCTTAGCCTTCTTGTGAGGCGGCGATTTAAGAGTTTCTCTTCTAAGCGGAATGTTATAAACCCTTTCCAGGATTATTTTTGATGATTCTTCTTTCTTTTTTGCCATTTTATTTTTAAATTATTAATCAGAGCCTCCAACTTTTGCAAAGGATTTTTGAAAATGATATGTGAGCCTGTATAATGGGCTATAAATACTTGTAGAACTGTCTATCTCTATCAAATCTTCCTGACACATTGAAACTAAAGCATCCCGAACCTGATGTTCCTTATAACCCCTGAATGGAAGGTTTCTAGATTCAATTTTAACCTTGTTAATTAGTTTTCTTAAAGGGAGTGGATTGTTAAGCAGCTCTGAAGCGATAATGCCACATATTGAGGAATAATCTACTGTGCTAAACTTATCCCCATCCGTTACCTGTCGTAATGCGGACGTTTTTTGATTAATTGTAATAGCCATTTCAAAACCTATGCCTTGTTGTTAGTCCTTCTCCAGCTTCTCTTAATTTTTGTGTGCCTTCCAGGATGGACTTTCCTTGTCTTTCCGTAAATTTTAGGAACAGTCCAGAAAGGCGCCCATCTTGTCTGCTTCCTTAATCTTGCTAGCCTTTTCTTTCGGCTGGGGTGTTTGTATCTTGCCATTTTTATTTTGATTATTTTTTCGGATTTTATGTCGGTTGTTAGTGTTTTATTTTATAATTATGAATTTTTAATTTAATTTCCCTTTTGGATAATTTTTTTGTTATGCCGGCGCTGGACATTTGGCACAATTCAATAAACTTTTTTCCTATTGGCTTTTTTAAAAATATTTAACAAATTTTCGTTGAAACTTTTTGCTTCCATGGAATTTAAAATAAAATATTTATTTACTTTAAACTCTTTTGATGATAATATCCCTTTTTTGAGGAGTCAGCTGCTCCAAAATCTTTTTTAATGTTGAATCGTCAATTTTTGACCTTATTTGGTTTTTTTGTATGGCTTGAAATAAAATCATTAACAGTCGAAGGGCATTTTCCTGGTGCGCGGATTTTAAGCTTCCGTAGCGCACAAGCGCTTCTTTGGTGAAAAGCTTCTTGACAATGGCTTCCATTGCCTCTATCTGCTGCTGAGCTTGGGATTCTTCCTGAGCCTGCTGCTGCAGGTTTCCCTGCTGATGCCTCATCAGCTCATCAAGCTTTTTTTTCCTTATATCGTCTAAAGTCGGCATTTCTTTACTCTGCCTTTTGGACAGCTTTCTGCTCATGCTTTATTTCAGCTATTTCCTTTTTAGCCTCGATATTTTCAATGACAGCTGGCTGCCGCAGCGGCGCTGCTCCTTGAATCTTTGTTGCAATCTTGTCCAAAAATGACTTACCCTTTGGAGTTATGACTCTGCCCTTGTGAACCCCCCTTTCGGCAAACTTAACCAACTGGGCTTTTTCAAGCTGCTGCAGGATTTTTCTTAGAATGTTTCCGGAGCCCTTAAAGAAATGTTCTTTTTTGTGGCCCCTGTTTTTCTTGCCGCCATATTTTGTCCTTAACTTTGAAACGCCTACTGGCCCGAGCCTGTAAACAGTTCTCAATACTGATGCAGATCTTGTATACCACCAGTCGCTGTTCGCCGGAGGCCTTTGCTTGTGCATTCCAGTCTTTGCAAAAACAGCCCATTCGGGAGCTTTTATTTCAGAAACTTTTTTGAGCTCTTCAGCTGCCTTTACAATCAATTCCTGTGATTCTGCATCGTAAATTGTCGCCATTTTATTTTTTGAAATTATTTATATTTTGTTTATTGGATTTTTTATTTTATGTTAATGTGTTTTGTAATTCTTGCGCTTGGCAAAGGGCGCATTTCAGTAAAATTATTCCAATTATAATTTAAAAAATTATGAAATATTAAACTGGAATTTTAGTTTACACCTTGCGGTGTCAGAGCGGCTAACTTCCGTTAGCAACAGAAGAATGAGTTGTAGTTCAGTTTAAAAAGGTTGTTGTTTTCTTCCAATTGGCTTTGGCGGGTTGAGCCGAATGTGCCTGGCCTGTATTATCCTGCCCTCAATGCCCCTTAATCCTGTATTGCTGAATTTCCAGTCTATTCCGAGAAATTTATCAAAGTAAACTATTCCATAACTATGTAATCTGTTTGCAGGCGTTGCAAATGCCTTCCAATAAGACATGGCCAATTCTTCTTCAGTGGAATATATCGGATTCCTCCCTTCCAGCTTTGGAACACTTGATTTTCCAACACCGCCGAAAAACCCGTTTTCTTCATACGCCAATACAACATGATCATCGTCATTTGGGTTGGAGCCAACTAGATCCAAAATCGCAAGCCTGTGGCCAAAATTTTCTAGAATTGCGGCAGCAGCCAAAGCTCCCTCAAGGCAATCAGCCTCATGGGTCCTGACAACTGCCCTGAATGATTTCGCATCGTCTGCTTCTGTCCTTGAAAAATTATAGTTCAATGAAGAGAGGTATGCCTGAACTCTGGATGGAGTTTTGCAGCTTTCAATCAGCTGACGCTCCTGTCTTGTGTAATGATGATGGTATCTTAATGGTACTGCCATTTACTTTAGTTTTTGAGCTTAAAATAAAAAGGTTGCTATGAGTTGCAACAGGAACTAAAGCTTTTATAAATTTCTTCATGATAACTTATAGGGACCCCTCGTTATACGCCCCGACTGAAAGGAGAATGCAATGGAGTTGCAAAGCAAAGTTTTTTCGGGGGCTCGTAGTTCAATCAAGCGAACAAAGTGAGCAATAAAGAACAATCTTCAAGGGGGACATTTCGTTTTAGTCGTTTCGTCGTAGGGGGGAGTTCCGTTATGTAAATAGAAAAAGTTTATAAATAAGTTTATCTTACTATAAGAAAATAAGAATTATTGGAGGTCAAAATGCCAGCAGAAACCATTAAAATGTCTTCAAGAGGACAAATTGTTATACCACAAGATATAAGGGAGGAATTAAAAGCTAGTGAGGGAACTATTTTTTCCGTTGTTTCTTCCAAAGATGCAATTATTTTGAAAAAGATATCAGTTCCATCAAAAGAAGATTTACTTAAGGAAATAGGAGCAATTGCATTAGAGGGCAGAAAAAGAGCGGAAAAGCTAGGCATTAAAGAAAGTGATGTACCAGAATTGATTCAAAGAACAAGAAAATCAAAGAGATAAAAATGATAGTTACTGTAGATACGAATTTTCTTATTTCAGCCACTCAATGGGTTACAGCGTTGCACATAAATTATTAAAGAAATTTATCCTTTCAAATAGGTATATGAGCGTTCTTTGAAGTCTATGTACAAAAATGTCCTAAAATTTAACACATTAAAAAGCCCAATAACAAGTTTCTTAGCCTAAAATAGTTAATTTCTCCATTTTTGCTGTTAATCAGATTATTTAACAGCTTTTTACCGATTTAAAGCTTGAATAAGGCTTTATATCCTTACATTAAGTTTTTTCTGGAAGAGTGTTTATTGGTTCAAATGTACAAAAATAATGAAGAAGAGTACAATAAAAAGTAAAGGTTACTTTATACAAGTAACTATTACCTAAATAAAGTAACATTGTAGATTATATACAACTTCGTTACCACCCTCGCTTCAGAGGTGGTGGTAATATGAATATAAGTCTTGCGGAAAAGGTAAGATATCCTTTCTTGCCCAACCAAATTAAAAAAGAATTGCTCGAAGAATTTTTTACAATTACAAAAGAAGACGGGCAATTTCTAAGAAAAGTCAAGCAAAAGAAAAACCTGCTTGCGCTTGCTCTGCTTCTGAAAGTGCATTCTTATGTCCATTATTTTCCGTTCAAAATAATCAACTTGCCAAAGCCAATAATTGACCATGTAGCAAAGCAACTAAAAAGAAATCCCAAAGATCTTGAATCGTACGATAATTTGCGTTCTGTAAAGCAATATCATTCTAAAATAATCAGAAAATATTTGGGCTTTAGCACTTTTGAAGACAAAGCAGAAATTGTCAACGCATGGATTTATGAGCACGCCAGCAAGACTGATAATCATATTGACCTAGTGAAGGAATCAATCCGAAGAATTACAGTAGAAAAAATAGAATTGCCTTCTTTAAGCGTTATAGAAAAATTTGTATCATCTGCTGTGCGCAAAGCAAACAAAAATTTGTATGATAGGATAGAGCAGTCTCTGACAGCAGAGCAAAAATTAATGATTGAAAACCTGATAATAGGAACAGAAGGATCAAAGGCATCAGAATTAAGCTTGCTGAAAATAATCCCTGGAAGGGCTAATATCAATACACTGCACGACCAAATAAAGCTTCTCAAGAAATTGAAAGCATTCAACATTACAAAAAGCCTGATGCGGACAATTCCGGTAAACAAAAGAGATATTCTCGCAGACCAGGGAACAGAATACAATATTCGCGATTTAAGAAACTTTAACGTAGAAAGAAGGCATGCAATATTATCATGCTTTGTTTACAGGAATTACACCAAGACAATTGACAACATTTTGTCTATAATGGTAAAGATAGTGAGGAGAATGCACAAC
>CAYNCK010000007.1:0-36280 GCA_964396095.1 uncultured Methanosarcinales archaeon | reverse complement strand
CTGTTAATCCTTTTCTGTTCTTAATTTCCTGTACAACTTTCATCTGCAGCTCAGTTGGCAGCCTTTCAAACGACTGGTCAACCAGAGACGAAACTCCCCTTCCTTCGGTTGCCGAACGCAAATCTGAACTCCATCCAAGCATGTTCATGACAGGCAGTTTTGCCTTTACAAAAACAAGTGCGCCTTCCTGGGTTATATCAAGCAATTGGCCCCTCATACTGGAAACTAATTTTGTAAGCCCGCCCATATATTCATTAGGAGCTTCAATGAGCATAACCTGCATAGGCTCAAGCATTATAGGAGCGGCCAAAAGCATTGCTCCCCGTATTCCCTCCCTTATTGCAGGATAAACCTGCGCAGGCCCTCTGTGGATTGCATCTTCATGCAAAGTCATGTCCATCAAATTTACCCTGACCCCTGCGCATGGCTCTCTTGCCAACGGGCCTTTTCTCATGACTTCCTCAAACATGTCAAATACCATTTCCAAAACTTCCCCGAGGTGAACTTGGCCTCGTGTTTTATCCAAAAATACGTTTCCGTTGTAAATGTTCTTAACCTGCTCGCCTTCCTTGGATTCCATTCCAGTATCCATAAATGACTGCCTTATCTCAAGATTCTTTTTCTTGATTCTTCCTGATGGAACTATACCTTCCTTTACAATCCTGTAAACTTCAGGGCTCATGGGCTCAACAATGAAATAAAACTTGTTGTGCTTGTTTGGGGTTTTGCCTTCAACTTCAGGCGATTTTTTTGTTATTGATTCCCTGTAAACAACTATTGGGGGGGAGGTTTTTACCTCAACGCCTTTTTCAGTAATAATTCTGTTTTCTATTATTTCAAGATGCAGCTCGCCCATGCCTGATAAAAGGTTCTCTCCCGTCTCTTCATTAATTTCAATTCTTACAGAAGGATCTTCCCTTCCGACTTTCCTTAAGACTTCAACTAGCTTTGGCAAATCGCTTGGCTTTTTCGGCTCGATTGATTTTGTGATGACCGGCTCGAAAATGTGCTTCAGCTCCTCGAACGGCTGCTCCTCTTCCGAGGTTATTGTTTCCCCGGCATTTCCCAGAACCCCTGATATCGCGCAGACATTTCCTGCAGGGATATTGTCAATAAGCTCCGGCTTGGTGCCATTGTAAATGTAAATATTTTGTATTCTCTGATTCTGCTTTGCATTATTCAAATAAACTTCCATGCCGCTCGACAAGGTGCCTGAAAACAGCCTCCCGGCTGAAATATCCTTTCCTGATCTCGGGTCAACAACAATCCTGGTGATGACAAATGCAATTTTCCCTTTAGGGTTGCACGACAGCAAATCTTTTCCAAACTCGCTTTCCATTTCGCCATGCCAGATTTTCGGAATCCTGTATTTTTGCGCATCTATAGGGTCAAGATGATGCTTGATTACCATGTCCATAATAACCTCATGCAGAGGTGCATTGGCCCACACCCATTCTTTCCTTTCATCTTCGCTCATTTCATAAATTCTTAGAATATCCTTGAAAGAAATATTTTTTTTCTGCATGAATGCAAACGACAGCGCCCAATTTTCCCTTGCTGAGCCAAATGCAACTGAACCATCAATTATGCTTACTTTCCACTTTTCCCGAAACTGCGGCTCTGCAATATCCTCTATTAATTTATTGAAACCTGCAATTAATTTTATAAACCTCTCCTGGATTTTTTCAGGAGTAAGATGCAGCTCCTTAACCAGCCTGTCAACCTTGTTGATAAACAAAACCGGCTTTACCCTTTCCCTTAATGCCTGCTTTACAACAGCCTCTGTCTGCGGCATTATGCCTTCAACAGCACAAATTAGAACAACTGTCCCGTCAATTGCACGCATTGCTCTTGTAACATTGCCTCCAAAGTCAACGTGGCCTGGCGTGTCAATTAGATTTATCAAATATTCATCGCCTTGGAAAGTATGCACCATGGATACATTTGCAGCATCCACTGTCATTAATCTTTCCTGCTCATCCTTGTGCTGCCAGGTCTGCATACCTTCTTCCAGGTCACCGGCATATTTTGAGGCCATGTGCCCTGCTGCAGCAAGAAGATTGTCAGTGAAAGCAGTTTTTCCGTGGTGGATATGCGCAGAAGTGCAGATGTTCCTGATGAATTTCGGATTTTTAGTAATCCTTGCAACTTTGTCAGCCATTCGCTCTGCCATTTTGTTCTCCTCAGGATGCGTGCCTTAAATTTACTTGCCTTGGTTGAACAATAATTTTATGAACCAGAATTTTTTGTTTATTATATTCAATTCTTTTTGAATTTAGCCTGCCCTTAATATAATCCATTGCTACTTCAGGACTCATTTCAGATTTTGCAACATTTGATATTGGAAATCTTCCACAGTCATTTAATATTCCTTCAAGGGGTTTGTTGATGTCTTTAGTTAAATCAATCGGCTCAGATAAATCCACTTCAATTGATTCACTAACTTTTCCATTGAATTTTAATCCTATTTCCCAGGTTCGGTTCCTGCGGTCATCAAAAACATACAGTAAATATTCATTGCTTGAAGACCATGCAAAGTACATTTTATCCTCTAGAACACATGCTTCTCATGAACAGTTTTGTAAGAATGAAGCTCTTCATTTGTGAACCAAAGCTGGATTTCGTCATCTGCTTCCTTCTTGCTGCCTGAGGCGTGAATTACATTTTTACCACCGGAGCCTTTTTTTGAAGCATAAGCCATGCTGATATGGGCAAAATCCCCCCTAATCGTTCCAGGCGGAGACTCGTGGGGTGATGTCGTGCCAACTAATCTCCTAACATTGTCAACGGCGTGGACTCCTTCAAGAACAAATGCAACAACTGGCCCTTCCGTTATAAATTCAACCAATTCCTTGAAGAACGGCTTTGACTTGTGGGCGCTATAATGCTTTTCTGCAAACTTCCTGTCAATCCATACCATTTTCATGCCTACAATCTTCATGCCAGTATTCTCAAATCTTTTTATGATTTCACCGACGAGCATTCTCTCAACGCCATCAGGCTTTATTATGGCAAGGCTTCTCTCAATCATTCT
The DNA here is from genome assembly GCA_964396095.1 of uncultured Methanosarcinales archaeon. Lineage (GTDB taxonomy): Archaea > Nanobdellota > Nanobdellia > Woesearchaeales > GW2011-AR4. The sequence goes on along the minus strand of CAYNCK010000007.1, from coordinate 33,246 downwards.
GTTCCCTCTTGCTTTTCACGCTTGAATTTTTTGCTCCATTTTGTTTCAAGGAATTTTCTTCCAAGCTTTATGTGGTTCTTCTCGCATTTGGATGAGCAGAAATATAAAACCTTTGCGTCTTTCTGCACGTAAATCTTACCTGTGCCTCGTTCAATATTGATTCCACAAAAAGTGCATTTTGACATTTTTATCAGCTTATTTATTTTTTATGATTTATTTTGGATTTTGTTTAATGTTATAACGATGATGGATTATTTCAATATTCTGTTTCAGTTATGTTTTTTGAAATGTGAAATTTATATTTTGATGGATGTTTTGCTTTCTTTCCCAGCGCAATAAACTCTTTTGCCATTAAATTCTAATTTAAAAAATACCTGAAAATAATTTTTATCCTGAGCCTCTGCCACCTTTGGTTAACTGGCCTGCTTCAAATTCTGTCTCCCTCAGCATCAATGTATCACCAATCTGAATTGAGCCCTTGACATTCCTTCTCAAAATCTTGTTTTTATCCCTGCCGTCCATAACCCTGCACCTGACTTGAATTGCTTCGCCTCTGGCGCCGGTTCTTCCGATTATTTCCTCAACCTTTGCCGGAGTTGCGAATGAAAAATTTACAGATCCCTTGACCTGCTCTTCCTGCTGATGCTGGGGCTTCTTTTTTACCTGGCCCTTGAACTCTTCCTTGATATGCTTTGAAGGATCTTCTTTTACCATCTTACTTTTTCATTGCATCTGCAATTTCCTTGATAACCTGCTTTGCCTCGCCTTCCTGAACAATCACAACGCTTCCTGTAGGAACATCAATTCCAGCTGCTGCCCCGAGCTCTTCTTTGCTTGGAACCTGCACGCAAGGAACTCCCTTTTCTTCTGCAAGTATTGGGATGTGCATTGTTATCTCAGGCGGATTTACATCTTTTGCAATTACAACAAGCTTTGCCAGCCCTTTCTCAATAAGCTTAGTAGCTTCATTTGTCCCTTTCCTTATTTTTCCTGTTGCTTTGGCTACTTCAATTGCTTCATAAACCTTGTCAATCAATTCTTTCGGTGCTTCAAAAACCATATTAATCGTCCTCCACTATTTTTATTTAGGATAAACAAATAGAATTTGCTTACCTCACTCAGCCAAAATAAATATTCTGGCTTCATCAATCATAGGTAAGGTATTGGAAATAAATGGTATTTATAAGGGTTTCTAAAAAAATTGGGATTTTTGAAGTTAGAGAAATGGGATTTTGATGAGATATACCTTTTGCACGCTGTTTGGAATATCATAAGTAATTGTCTTTGAAGAGCCGACATCCTTGATTGCTAATTGAGCATCTGAAGAAATCTTGTTCTGCAGCTGGAAAACTTCTGCAGATGAAACGAGCTTTTTCCCGCTGCCTATATAATTATAGCCCATTACGACAATAACACTAACAATTACGATTGTCAGGACGTAAACAAGAGTTTCAGAACTGATCTGCCCTTTATTCCGGAACCCTCTTTTGAGCATAACGAATTCGTTTTTTTTGTATTTAAATAATTTTGTGTTTAGTTCAGTTTTAGGATAATTTTACTATAACTTTATAAACAATTTTAATTTTTCATAAATTAATGTTATACAACTGGCTTGGCGCAAACTTTGTACCTCCATTAATAACTTATTCTTTAGCTTTGCTCGTATTATTAATAGGCTCAATCACGGATTTAAAGACAAGAGAAGTTCCGGATTGGGTTAACTATGGGTTAATTTTATCGGGAATTGGAATCAATTTATTATTTTCAGCAATTTATTCAAATCCAAGTTTCATAATCAACAGCATAATTGGCTTGTCAGTTTTCTTCGGCATTGCATACTTAATGTTTTACATGGGCCAGTGGGGCGGCGGAGACAGCAAAATGCTGATGGGGTTGGGGGCGATGATTGGAATTGATGTAAGCCTGAAAGCAAGCCAGTTTTTATTTGCATTCTTCATTAACGCATTGTTTGCAGGAGCGATTTACGGATTGTTGTACAGCCTGTTTTTGGTGATAAAAAACAGGAAAAAATTCCGGAGCGAGTTCAGGAAAATTTTGTCAAGAGGGGATGTCGTGAAGGCAAAAAAAATTATTTTGGTGGTTTTGATTTTGCTTGTAGCAGCTTTCTTCATTATCAAAATATATTACATAAAGGTAATGATTTTGGCCGTGATGCTTATTATTCTTGTAACATTTTATCTCTGGAATTTTGTCAAAGCCATTGAAAAATCCTCTATGTTCAAACTTGTTGAGCCGCATAAATTAACGGAAGGCGACTGGATTGTAAAGGATATTTTCGTTAACGGAAAATACATAACCGGCCCAAAAGATCTTGGGATTAGCAAGAGCCAAATTAGAAAGCTAGTGCAGTTTTACGCACAGAAAAAAGTAAAAAAAATACTTATAAAAGAAGGCATACCTTTTGTGCCTAGCTTTCTGATTGCCTTCATTGCAACTTTTGTTTTTGGAAATCCTTTGATGCTGGTGTTTTAAAAGGAGAATATTTAAAAATAAGCTAGATTAGCTACTTAATAAATGAACCAAACACCCAGTGATTTGAGGAAGCCACTTTTTATTGATGACGCAGTTAGAAGAATAACTGAGGATGGCCGTGAAAGGCTCAAAGAAGTTGCGCCTGAATTAGTTGGGAACTTCAAAGGATTAGTATATGACAAAACTCGAGACATGGTTTTACCACTGGTTCGCCTTGCCAAGAATGCTAAAGAAGCAAGAGTTTTTCGTGAACTTTGGGGGTACGCCCAAGGCAGCTACTTGAAACTTCAGAGAGAATATAATATTCTTTATTAATAATAATTTCTATTAAGGCAGCCTTCTCATCTGCCTGGAGAAATATTCTTCTTCGTCTTCTGATAGGGCAACATGCTTTGGAGCCTGGATTCTGGGCTTTTTTTCTTCTTTTTCAAAACTGCCGATGTTCTTTGTCTGCTCTTTTAGCTTCAGTTCAATTGTTGAAATTTCTTCCTCATTAAGCTGCTTGGGCTGCCACTGGAGATTGATGCCGTCATTTTCCTTCCTGGGAATAACGTTGATTGCAAAATGCGCAACGGTTTGGCCTGCTGGAATTCCGTTGGCAACAAAAATATTTGTGCCTTGCGCGCCAAGCGACTCAAAGATTGCGCTTGAGATTTTATTTGAAACCTGAAAGAGCTTCCCTAGCTCCCTGTCGGGAACCTGCTCAATTATTGGATAATGATATTTTGGCATGACGAAGCAGTGCCCGGGGTTTGCGCCGTTGACATCGAGGATTGCAACAACTGAATCATCCTCATAGACTTTTTTTGAGGGTATCTTGTTGCCGATAATCTGGCACAGGATGCAGCTTTCCCTTGACTTGTCTGCAGTCATTTCACACCCAGAAATTTTGAAATGTCATCCAGATCCAAACTGCCTTTGGATTCTTTTTTTAGCTCGCGCTGTTTTGGTTCGGCAATTTTTTGCACTGGCACCTCCGTAGCTTTTTGAGGCAATGGCTGTTGTTCAACTTCACCGTTCAAAGCAGCAATTAGCTTGTTGCCAATTGACTCAATTTCAGCAAATTCAATTGTCTTCTGCGGCAAAGCAAAATTTATCCCGTCATTTTCCTTCCTGGGGATAATGTGGACCATGAAATGCTGTGCTCTTTGGCCTGCAGCTACTCCGTTAGCAACAAAAATATTTGTGCCTTGCGCATCAATGCCCCTTAGCATAGCATTTGAAAGCGATTTTGCAACCATAAAAACGTGGGCAACCTCATCATCTGGCATCTGCGGCATTATTGAGTAATGCTCTTTTGTCATCAGGAGCAAATGACCGGGGTTTGCGGGGTTTATGTCAAAAATCGCAAGAACCTTGTCATCTTCATAAACTTTTCTCGACTGTATTTTCCCTTCAATTATCTGGCAGAATATGCACTGCTTCTTCTGGAATTCTTTCAGCTCTTCAGGAGTCATCTCCTTTATTTTTTCCGAAAGAGCCTTTAACTGCTCAGGGTTTAGATTTTGCTCTTCCATTTTAATCCTAGTTGTTATCTATCTAATCTATTCTATTTGCAACCGCAACTGCCTTGATAAGCCCTCTGCATTGCGGATTAAATAATTTCTTTATTTTATATGACAATGTTTTTTGTTCTTTAAGTGTGTCATCCAATTTCCAAACTATAAGCAGATCTCCACTTCTTATTTTAACATATTCCCCTTCTTTTATAGTTCCTTCAATATAATCAGACAAGTCGCTGATGCATTGCCCGGGAATAGATTCGTAAAGCTTGAATTCCTTTAAACTTTTTCCTTTTTTTGGCTTCAAAGTGACTTCAATCCTCGTCTTATTGCCCTCAACTGAAAATTTCTGCGAAATATCGACATTTCGTTTTGTAACTTCAATCTTCCCTTTTTCAGATTCTGTATCTGTCGCACCAGATGGGCATTTGGAGCATAAGTTTCCAGGTTCATCATTAGCAGCTGCCGCATCGCTTATGATGCTTACCCCATCATCGTGGCTGGCAACAAGAGGATAAACTGTGCATTCGGGCTGGTCAATTGCGCTTTCCACCAATGTATGTTTTCCACCTTCAACTGAAAAGTAAATCTTACCGAATTTTGGCACGAAGCAGATGTTATAAGGGAAATCAATATTAATGTCGCCTGCATTGAAAGATGAAGATAGTTCCCCGTTCCTCAGCAAAAAAATGTTCTTAGAGCTGCTCTTGACAGCGTCAAGCACAAGCGGCGACTCATTAATCAGCTCGTAGTTGATGTTCTTACCCAATCCAAACATATAAATCCTATCAACATCGCATGGTACGCTGAAGCTTTGCTCTTCTTTCTCACCAGACCTAAGGCCGCTGCCAAGATTTCCCAAATCTATCTGAAATTTTGACAGCTCAGTCTTGCAGGAAGCATTTTTCACAGAATTGATTGCATTATATCCTATAACAATTATTACAACAGAAAACAAGCCGACAAGCGCGTATTTTATGACTTCGCCGACAAGCTGTGCTTTTCGGGATTTTGGCATTTTCATTGGCAATATCACTTTTCGCACAGCATTTATTTAAATCTTGCTAATGGGCAATAAATATAAAAACAAAAGAATAAAGACAGGCCATTGGAATAATAATCATTAATAAATATTTTTTATTTTAAAATAATGGCAAAAGAATTCAAATTGATTATATGGCAATATAATCTTTTAAAAAAATTAATGGAAAAAAAGTTTATTGAAATGCGCCTATTGTCCAGCGCATGAAGAACAAAAACAGAAATTGTGAAGCACATTAACAAAAACCCAGTAACCATAAAAATACATTAGCTATTAACGTTAAATAAAAATATCCAATAAAATAACTATTAAAAATATTAACTAAAAATTTATAACAAAGTTGAAATAAATAACAGCAAAATGACAAAATTAACCCTTGACCTGACAAAAAATATTGACGAGAATGCCGCCATTTATTTTGAGAAGGCAAAGAAGGCAAAGAAAAAAATTGAAGGCGCTGAAACTGCGCTGAATGAAAATCTGAAAAAATTGCGGGAAATAGAGCTAAAAAAGGAAAAAATAATTCTTGAAAAGTCCAAGCGGGAAGTGCTTAAGGAAAGAAAGCAAGAATGGTATGAAAAATTCAGGTGGTTTGTAAGCTCAGATGGATTTCTAGTCATAGGGGGAAGGGATGCAACTTCCAACGAGATTGTAATTAAGAAGCATACAGAATCCAATGACCTTGTTTTTCATACAGACTTGGCAGGAAGCCCTTTTTTTGTTGTGAAATCAGAAGGAAAAATTATCGGCGAAAAAACAAAGGAAGAAACTGCAGATGCAACCTGCACTTTCAGCAGGGTGTGGAAGCTCGGGCTGCAGACAAGCCCTGTGTTTTACGTTTCTCCTGAACAAGTGAGCAAGAAAACAAAAGCCGGCGAATACATGGGCAAAGGGGCTTTCATGATTTACGGCAAAACAATTTACATTGAAAATAAAATAAACCTTGCTGTGGGCATGGGCAAAAATAATCAAGTCATGGCGGGGCCTATTGATGCAATAAGATTGCATTGTGAAAAATATATCCTGCTCGAGCAGGGAAATGAAAAAGCAAGCAGTGTCGCAAAATACATCCAGCACAAGATAGGCGGCTCAATTGACGAGATAATAAGGGCTTTGCCGAGCGGCGGGTTCTGTATAAAAAAATAAAATGCTAATCCCGATCCAGTCAGAAACGCCAAAATTCCAGTGCAGCGCATGCGGAAGCTGCTGCAGCCACATTCGGGGAATGATATCAAAAGATGAAAAAGAATTCCTGAAAGAGCATGCATTCGGAAAACTGCCTGTCTTGCAGTTGGCTCCAGTTGAGCGGATGACTTTTCCAATGTGGGACTGGGAGGCAAAAAGATTTTTGGAATGGCAGAAAGAAGCCAATGTCAATGCAAACATCAAGCCATTAAGGGTTATAATGGATTTAAATTCAAATAAGGCAATTATACTGACTTATTTTATGGATTCAGAAAATGATGCGTGCCCTTTTCTCAAAAACAGCAAATGCTCGATTTACAATACAAAAAGGGCTTATGTCTGCAGATTGTTTCCTTTTAACAGGAGCCCTTTTTCTGAAAATTCAAAGGAAAATATGTTCGGGCAATGCGGAGCAATGGAAAAAATATTGCCGCATATTCCGGAGCATGAGGATAAAATGATAAAATTTTTAAATGAGGCATTTCCTGACGGCTCGTTCCTGAATGCCGTTCAGAATGACTTAGTCATAGAATGGGCAAACAAAACAATAATAGATTTGATGAGAAAAAAAATAATAAAGCCAGCAATGAATTACCCTTATGAGTTTTTATTAGAGCGGATATCCAATTCGGATAAAATTGATTTCACGGATTTTTTGGTTGAATGCGGCAAGCTTACAATAGAGGAAAAGGAAAGCTTAATAAAAAGATTTGATGACAACATTGACGCCAAGGAGAAAATAACGGCTTTCATTTGATTTCATAATGATTTCATCACAAGATATGCGAGAATTGGAGGAGACGAGCGGCATTTCCAGAAGCATTCTTATGGAAAATTCAGGCAAAGCCGTCTATAATGTTCTCAGGGAGAATATTGATCTGAAAGACAAGAAAATTCTGGTTATATGCTACCATGGAAACAACGGAGGGGATGGTTTTGTCGCGGCAAGGCACTTGAGCGGCGAAGCTGAAACTAACATTCTTTTTATAGGGGATGAAAACAAGCTAAAGAAAGAAGCATTAGCAAATTTCAAAAGAATAGAGCACAACGAAAGGATACAGTTTCTTGTTGATGATGAAGTTGATTTCAGCGATTATGATGTGATTATTGATGCTATTCTGGGGATAGGAATTCACGGAAGGCTGAACAGGGAAATATCTGCTGTCATTTATGACATTAATAACTCAAAGGCGTACAAGGTTTCTGTTGATATTCCAACCGGCATAGATCCTGACACCGGGGAAATTGTTGACAAGTGCGTCAATGCCGACCTTATTGTTACATTTCATGACATGAAGAAAGGGCTTGAAAAAATTCAGGAGAAGGTTGTTATAGCTGATATTGGATTGGTAAAATAAGAAAATTATTTCGTTACTTGCTTTAGCATACTCAAGGCAGTAAGGTAATCAATCAACTTGCCTCTTCCAAAAACAAATTCGTCAGCCTGCTCGTAAGTTATAAAACTGAGTTGCTCTTTCGGATTTAATGGAAACCCCGCAATTGATAATTGTTTAAGGGAAGTTTTATGATTCAGGTCGTAAGCCAAAATTATTCTGGCACCTGTCCTTTCTTTTAGTTTAATGCCGCCCTTGTACCCATTTGGACCATGATTAACAATTACTAATGAATCTGAATTTAGGTCATCTAAGGTCAAGTAATCTGGATTTAGTTTTTTAAGTTCAATTAAATTTTCTTCCCTAACAGGGATTTCCTCCCCAAAAACATTCACTAATCCTCCAAACATGAATCTGATATTCATTGTTAGACCTAATCTGGATTCTAATCCTTTGGCAACTTGACCCAATAATTGAGGGGTATCAAAAGTTTGCCACATATCTCCTGTTGCAACTATGCCAAGTGTTTTCTGAACATAATTTGGATCAAAAGCCATACTGTGGGGCAATACAATCTGGTTTTTAAATTTATCTAAATTTTATAACTATAAAATAGTAAACGAATAAACAATAGTTGAACAATATTTTAAATATCAGAACAGATTATATGGGCTTATGACATTTATAACAAGAAAAGATGTACATATTCCAAAAAGAAGCTCAACTAGCCACAAAGGCGACAATGGCTTAGTTCTTGCTGTCGGAGGCTCAAAAGATTATGTTGGAGCCGTAACACTTGCAGGATTGGCTGCACTTAGAAGCGGCTGTGATTTGGTAAAAATAATTGCACCTGAAAAAGTTGGATGGGCAATTAATGCTTATTCTCCTGATTTAATGACAATGAAATTGAAAGGTGATTATTTCAAATTAAAGGATTTTAATATTATTGAGAAGAATATTGGGAAGTTTAATGTTTTGCTGATTGGCAATGGGATTGGCTTGCAAAATGAAACAAAAAGATTTTGTGTGAAAACAATAAAAAATATTAAAAAATTTAAAGTCATTGACGCCGATGCAATTAAGTCAATTTCAATGAATGACTGCGAGAATTCAATAATCACTCCGCATTCAAAGGAGCTGGAATTTTTTTTAATAAATTCAAACATTAATAAAACAATAATAAATAGAAACCGTAACGAAAAAAACATTATTAAAAAATCTCAATTAATAAAAAAAATAACTCAAAAATTCCTGGATAAAAATAATATTATTTTACTGAAAGGCAAAATTGATGCTATAATATCAAAAAATAGAATATTGTATAACAAAACAGGGAATGCAGGCATGACAAAAGGAGGCACAGGAGACGTTCTTGCAGGATTGTGCGCCGGGTTTCTCGCGCAGAGCAAAGATTTAGTTCAAAGCGCAATCAATGCAGCTTATTTTAATGGATTAATTGGCGACATTCTTTTAAAAAAGAAAAAAGGGTTTACATATTTGGCAAGTGATATGGTTGATGAGATAAAAAGATTAAGTTTTTAATTCGTCCTGTTTTTCTTAAATAAGTCCTATGAACAAAAAAAACCATTTTGAAAAATTGCATCATTATTATAAAGCTTCAAGTTATGGATATGAATTCTTTTTGGATGGGGCGCAGCATTTTGGTTATTATCCTTATAACAAAAAAATTTCAGAAAAAGAAGCCCTGATTCTTATGCAAAATCTGATTGGGGAAAAACTGAATTTAAAGCCAAACATGAAAGTGATTGATGCCGGATGCGCAAGGGGGGTTGTTGCAGGCTATTTGGCAGAAAAATTTGGATGTAAAATAGAAGCCATAGACGCTTTGCCTTTTTTGATACAAAAAGCTCGAAAAAGAGCTCAAATCAACAGAGTTTCCGGGAAAGTAAATTTTTCTGTCATGGATTATTCAAAATTAAAATTTAAAGAAAGCTCATTTGATGCAGTCTATTCTATGGAAACGCTTTGCCATTCTCCTGATATAGGGAAAACCCTAAAAGGATTTTACAGGGTTTTGAAAAAAGGAGGAAGAATAGCTTTATTTGAATATTCTATATCAAAGGATAATGAGTTTACAAAATATGAGCTTAAAATTCTTAATTCAATAATTAAATCATCTGCTGTCGCAAGCCTCAAAGATTTTCGACATGGAAATCTGCAAAAAATTGTAAAGAGTGCAGGCTTCAAAAACATACAAGTGGATGATACCAGCAAAAATACTTTGCCTTCCATGAACAGGTACTGGAAATATGCTTTTGTTCCATATTTTTTCATTAAGCCATTTGGATTGCAAGAAAAATTTCCAAACCTGACAATTGCAGTAGAATGGGCAAAGATGGCCAACAAAGGACTAATCAAATACGAGATTTTTACAGCAGAGAAATAAGCATTTTAAAAGAAGTTATACTGGGATATTGAGGATATAAAGAGAATAAGTTTAAAAAAGAAAGTGCTTAACCACGGGGAATGAATAATTATGGTAAAGTTGGAGTTTATCTGGGATTGGCTGCTGCGTCATTGACTTTTATTCATAGGCAGAATTCTGATTCTAAATCCCCGCTTGCAAACAGGCTATCTCAACATTATATTCCAGGAATGCCATTTGGCCAATCCGAGCCTTTATTGCCAAAGTTTCCTTTTGAACCATCTTATATTAAAGATTATATTATACCTTACAAACCAAAGTCTAGTGGGATTGAAGATTTACTTAATGAAGCCATGAATAAAGTTTCTGAGAGCATGGAAGAAATTAAGACAAGGGATAGAATTTATGCTGCATTATTAAATGGAAATAATAGAGAAGCAGAAAGAATTGCAGGCTCACGTACAGACTTATATGAAATGGAATTATATCATGCTCAAAAAAGGACTGAGAAATTTTTGAGGTCTGTTGAGTGGTATGAAAAACAAACAGTTCCGTTGAAGGGTGTAAGCGCTTTTGACATATTGGGCTTCCTGATAGAAAAAAAGGATATTAACAATGCAAGGATTCCTGAGCTTTTGGAGGTTATTTTAGAAACAGTAAAAAGTGGAAATATAACCTTTGGAGCATTTGATTTTAGTGCATTAGACGCATTACAGGACAATTCCTCTGGGATTGTTCGTGGTTATTTGAATGATATAAGAATGCATTTTGGAGCTAACTATGCGGATATGTCAAGAACATCTGTTGAAATTATACAAAAGAATGCTTACCCATTGATTTTGGGTGATATAGAAAAACCTAACTTTCCGTCTCGTACTATTACACCCATAATTAATAACATTGCCAATAACTTAAGAAGCCTGCAAAAGAGTGGCTTGTACAAAAAAGAAGAGCTTGCTGATTTGGTATTGCCATATTATTGGGATTCGTACTGGAATTTTGAATCTGATAGCAACCATTATATTAACGATTATTTATATCCAGAAATCAAAGGAAAGCCATGGTTTATAACATTTATGTCAGAATATCCGGAAGAACTAGGACTTGCAGACTTGCTCACAATAGGAATGTGGGCTGAAGACATTCAGCCCGGAATCACTTTCCCGATTCATTTTAGACTTCAACAAATATCATCGCTTGAAAGGCTTGCAAAAATTCCTGTGGAAAGAGGCTTGCTATTCAAAGCCTTAATGATTATGGCCAGAAGGGGCAATCTGCAAGGATTTTAAGCAGGAAGATGATACAATAAAAACAATCTTTGTTGGATTACTCCTTAATAAGCCATCCTTAAAAAGAAAACTTTATATACTAGTATTACTTGTAATACTTTGGTGATTAATAATGCACGTAAGCATAAAGAATGTTGATGATGCTGTTTTTAGGGAATTTAAAGCTGAGGCAGTCAGAGAAGGGCTTAAAATAGGAAAAGCTGTAACAATGGCTATGGAGATGATGCTGGAAAAAAGCGAAAAGAGGCCGAAGATAAGCTTATTGCAATTCAAGCCAAAATCATGGGGCAAAGGCACCGAAAGAACAAGTGAAGAGATTGACAAAATACTCTACTAAAATGGCTGTTTTCATAGATTCAAGCGTTTTGTGTTCCTATGCAAATGCCAAAGACATCCACCATTATAAATCAGTATCTTTGATAAATGAAATTGCTGCCAGAAAATACGGCAATGGAATAATCACTGATTATGTTTTTGACGAAACTGTCACTGTTGCACTTCGAAGAACAAACAAGAAAACTGCAATTGGGTTAGGCAATTTAATTCTAAATTCAGAGCTTTTAATGGCCAAGGTAAGCCCGATTGTATTTAAAAAAGCCTGGGAATTCTTCCAAAAAGATCATAATTTCAGCTTTACTGACTGCACGATAATTGCATTCATGCAGACTTTCGATATCAAAACGATAGCCACATTTGACAATGAATTTAAGAACTTAAAGAATTTTGAAGTTATTGATAAATAGATATCATTCCTGATTAAAGGTATGAAAAAGATTTAGTTTAATAATCAAATTTTAACGCTAGGATTTAATGGAATTTTTCCTGCAAAGAGCAACCCAATTATAACTGAAACTACAATAATGCCAATTAAAAATGCCAGTATGATGTATAAAATAAACCAAACCAGCCATACCAGCAGAGTCTTGCCCCAATCCAAATTATAAAATGATTTTATCAGCCAAACCGCCAGCAATATCGAGATTAATATCCACTGGGCAATTGTTATGTAAAAGCTCAGGCTTTTGACAAAGGTAGAAAGTACCCCTATTAAAAATCCGAGTACACCCAGAATTGCTGTTAGCTTAATTGCTGTTTTATAGCTTGAATCAGCTATTTTGAACATCTTTGTTGTCAGCATTAACAACAAAGCGTTGAGCGGTATAATTATTAACGTGATGATTAATGACGGAATTAATTCTGAAATAGCCATTTTCGTTATATTTGTATATTATTTATACCAGAAATTCATTGTTTATTAACTTTTCTATCTAACTCGTCCAATAATCCTAAACACTTAATTCTGGAGTCAGAAGCATTGATTTTGTAGCAATATTCCTTGTCTCTTTTTAGTATGGCATTGCAGTAATTTTTTATTTCAGGATTCTCAACATGAGTGTCACAAATATTCTTATCAATGCTTTCTGTCTGGTTAATATTTGCAGACAGCACCATTAGTATGCAAAAATCGCTGCCAAATCCTGATTTTGATTTCAGGCAGTTCTCTATGCTCTTTTGCGGGTTTTCTGCGCTAAGAGCATTAGCAAATCCTGTAAAAAACTCGTATACAGATAAAAATAAAAAAATCTGAAGTGCAGTGACCAGAAGTCCAATTATAATTGCCGCAATTGCCAGGTTTTTTCCCTTTAGCTTGGGATTTTTCGAAATATGCAAAACAGCCGAAATTCCCGCTATAATTCCTATAATGGAAAATGTTGGTATAAAAAATAAGATGCTGAAAATGAAAGCCGCAATTGCCAAAGTAGAATATTTTTGCTGCGCCACAGAACTATACTGGTGATGTCTGTATATAAATATTTGCAAAACAGCTATTCCTGAATATATTCAACACCTAAAGATAAACAAATCTCAGCTTTCTTCAGCTCTTTTCCAAGATACGCTGCATGGTCCAAGACCTTGAACCAGTTTTTCTTATGCTCGTCGTTGAACTTGAAGATTGCAACATAAATATCCTGGGCTCTTTTGCCTCGGAATTCCTTCAGTATTGTATGAGCGTAATCACAAAGGGCAACTCCAATTTCGTGAGTATCCCAATAAATCCTGATTAAAGAATAAACACTGTCATCATTCCTGTGGTCTTTGTAGTCATCATAGCTTTTTGTCCTTATGACTTCAAAATCATCTGCAACTTTCTTGTCCTTAACCCATGCTGGCTTGTCGATTGACATAATAGAGGTAGAATTTTTGGTGATTTAAAAGTGTTATGGTTTTTTTGGAAAATTATATCCATTAGAAGCTGTTGTTCTTTTTTCTTACTAAATTAAAAGCAAAATTTGGCTTTATCCTAGCATGAATTTCAACTGGTGATCCCCCAGAACTCGGGAATTGTAGCAGTTGGTCAATACTAAATGTAACACGGCTAATATATGATCTAAGTAATTTATTTTCATTAGTTCTGATTTCACAAGATGGTGCATCTACACTTGGATAAAGGTGATTTACTGCTGATAAGAAAATTCTTGCCTGTTCTTTTGCTTTTTCAGGAGTTGGCTGCGATAGTGTGTCAACCCTTATTACCCTGTTTGAAGGTACATCTCCTTTTGCATCGAACCAAACAGATAAAAGATCCCTGAGCAATGGTTTAGCTAATTTTTTTAGTTCACGGGATAACCCATTATAGTTAATTATAAAGTTTTCAAGATAAGGCGGTAATCTTGAACCAGTTTTGGCTTTAGTGGATCTAGTCTTACCACCTGAAGAAGTATAGAATCCCATTGCGTATAACAATCTGGCGTAAGTAGCGCCATTTTTTCCAAATAATAAGCACTTTTTCTTTTCAACTAATTTTAGTCCAAGTTGATATTCAAGGTCGCTTTTCGGAATATTCAATCCATTGCATGATATTGTTGCATTATAATTCTGATTTTTATTGCCTAAATGTCCACTTAAGTAGGCATAAAGCCCTAATACATTTAAATAAATCAATTTTGGATTTTTGGCTGTAAGAGGGAAAATACCTTGCTGCTCTAAAAATTGCAATGGTTTTTTAGCCATGTAAGTTCTCTGATAAGTTGCTTCAAAATCTGTTTTTGAGGCTATTTCTTCCAAAGGAGCATTTACTTTTTGCATGCGCCTTAGAAGTTTTCTTCAATTTATAAATATTTTTACCATTACCACTATTTAGTGCGAAAAATAAATAATATGCTATTTTTGTCCAAAACCGCAACCTTTATATACTATTATTTTAAATATTTTTAAGATTATGCTTTTAAATATGTAAAAAGCTATTAAAAATACTATTATTATAGGCGTCAAATGGTTAAGATACAAAAGCTACCAAGCGGTCAACTAGTTATTACTATTCCTAAGCTTCTTGCAGAGTATGAAGGCCTAAAGAAAGGCATGGAACTGGACTTCAAGAAGCATGTGGGCGGGTTTTTATTAGAACTAAAGAGGAAGGTGGTAAAAAAATGAGAATAGACGATTTGTGCAAATTGCTCGGAAAGAGCAGGAGTGATATTGAGGAGATGCTTAGGGCCAATGATGTCATTGAGCTGAATTTAAGCGAAAGAAAAACAAAATTTCGGGAGGAGGACGACGAGCTGAGAATCTTTGAATAAGGAAAATGCAAAACATATTTTTTGACATAGGATTCATAGTAATTTTATCAACGCTTCTTGCCTTTATAGCGAGATTCCTGAGGCAGCCGCTGATTCCGGCTTATGTCATGGCTGGAATTTTGCTAGGGCCTTATCTCGGGTTTATAACAAATGTTGATACTATAAACAGCCTTTCTGAAATAGGGATTGCATTTTTGCTATTTATTGTTGGGTTAGAAATCGACCTTAAAAAACTAAAAGATGTTGGATTGGTGGCATCGCTTGGCGGCATTATCCAGATTGTTGCCGTATTTGCGATAACTTTTATAATATCGACAATGATGGGATTTTTAGCCATTGAGTCTGCGTATCTTGGGCTCATAGTTGCTTTCAGCTCCACAATGGTTGTTGTGAAGCTGCTGTCAGACAAGAGGGAGATTGACACATTGCACGGCAGGATAATCATAGGGATTCTGCTTCTGCAGGACATTTTCGCTATTTTTGCACTGTCTATATTAAATCAGCAAAGCTTTTCAGCACCAGTATTGATGCTATCGCTCTTGAAAGGGGCAGTTGTTATTTTAGCTTCACTTTTCGCGGGAAAATATATCTTGCCCGGGCTGTTTAAGTTTGCAGCATCGTCACAGGAGCTTTTGTTCATTGCTTCAATAGCGGTTGCATTTTTGTTTTCAATGATTTTAAACTCAATCGGGTTTTCAATTGCTGTTGGGGCTTTTATTGCAGGCATAACGCTTAATGTCCCATATAATTTTGAAATTATCGGCAAGATTAAGCCTCTGCGCGACTTTTTTTCAGTCTTGTTTTTTGTATCCCTTGGAACTCAGTTATCCGTAGCAGCATTAAAGACTATAATCTCCCCATTGGTTATTTTTGTAATTCTTGTTGTTCTGATTAAGCCATTGGTTGTTATGTTCCTTTGCTCTTTTTTCGGATACAGCAAAGGCACCTCTTTTTCAACAGCAATCTCGCTTGGCCAGATTTCAGAATTTTCACTGATACTTGCAGCTCTTGGATTGTCTTACGGATATTTGAGCCAGAGCATTTTCTCCATGGTAGTATTGCTTGCTGTAATCACAATCAGCATGACTACTTATTTCATAAATTACTCTGAACTTATGTACAGGACTTTTGCGCCGTTTATCGGGATTTTTGGCAGGTTTTCAAGTTCCTTCAATACGCTTGAGTATTTGCCGTTAAAAATGAAAAATTATGTTGTTTTGTGCGGCTACAACAGGATAGGGTACAGCATAATAAAAAGCCTGAAGAAAATGAAAAAAAACTTTATAGTTGTTGACTTTAATCCCGAAATAATAAAAAAACTGATTGCAGAAAAAATGCCTTGCATGTACGGCGATGTTGGGGATGTGGAAATGCTAGAAAGAATTAACCTCAAAGAGGCAACTATGGTTATTTCAACTGTTCCCGACACAAACGACAACCTCCTTTTGATACGGGAAGCAAAAAAATCTGGGAAAAAAGTCATTGTATTTGCCACTGCAAATCAAATTGATGAAGCTTTGGAGCTTTACAATGCAGGGGCAGATTATGTAATTTTGCCGCATTTCCTCGGAGGAGAGCATGTATCGCTGATTTTGGAATCTTTCGGCAAGGATTTGAAAAAAATAATTTCCAACAAAATAAGCCATATTGAAGAATTGAAAAAAAGGCATTCGCTCGGTCATGAGCATCCGCACCATCATAGGTAAAAAAATATAATTATAAAATTCCAATAAAGAAAAAATTGAAATAAATAATATCAATGAAAGAACAATATAAAAACTATAAAAATATTTAAAAAAAAGTTAATGGCAAAATATTTTATTGGACGTGCCCTATTGTTAAGGGCAAGAAGCACAAAATGAAATAGCTTAAGGATAACTTGAACTAAACAAAAACAAAAAACCAGTTAACGATTAACATAAAAATAAACTCAATACGATAAAATCCAATACGATGATTATTTAAAATTTAAAAACAAATCTAATAATGGCTCAAGTTTAACAAAAAAACAATAAAACAAATAACTATAAAAACCAAATCAAATCAATTCAACAAAAAAGAGGAAAGATGGTTACTGAAGGCGACTTAAAAAAATACGGCTTTGATGACTCTGAGATAAGCGAGGAGTTCAGGAGCTCAAAGATTAATACAGGATTCCCGAAGCCCGCAAGAAGGTACAGGCTGCATTATGAAGGCTACAATATATCAATAGAAGAGCCTTATTTCTGGGTGCTGCACTATCTGAGATATTACGGCGGGTTTCCAAGGATTGACAAGATAACTGATGTATTTGCTGCGGCTGAGAATTCCGCTTTCTTTGGTGCGTCACAGCAAAGGCTTGGCCTTCAGCAGGATAAAGTAAGCCAGTTCCTTGCAACAATAGGCAAGATGGTAAGGGAACTGTTCCAGCTTGTAAGGGAATTAAGAATTCTTGATGAAAGAATGAGCTATTATGTTGACAGCTTCACAACAAGCCAGAGCTCCGAGAGTGCTGAAATAACCTTGAAGGGAATTTGGGTTGACTTGGTTGAGCAAGGCGCTAAAAATCCAGCGTCTGTTTACGGAATGGCAAGAGAAGTCCAATTTACAACCTTGCCAGATTTATTTTTCAGCACTCATCCTGGAAAACAGGAGGATGTCGATATAGTTGTTGAAAGGGAAAGGGGCCAGTTCAACAGAAAAGTAAGGGAAGTTTTGAAAAGAAAGCTAAGGGCATTTTTGGCATGGAAAGAGCATACATTTGAAGAAATAAAGAACAGAAGAGTATTTACTTTAAAATATCTAAGGCAGCATTTCGAGATAATTCGGATGTACACGACTTGGGTGAAGCCATATCTCAAGAATATCCAGAGGATGCAGCTTGACCAAAGCAGGGTTGACACTCCTGATTTGATTGTTGCGTTTGAAGGCTCAATGGTTGAAGTCGAGATTCTTGCAATCAAAGGCAAGCATGAAGACAAAGTAAAGCAATGTATTCTAATGCATTATCTGTTCAGGACAAGGCCTGAAATGAATTATTCACAGGAATACCAAAGAGGGCCTTTGCACCTTGGCAGGATTGAAATGGACTTCAGGTCTTACGCGTGGACGGACAAGGAGATTGAAAACTACAAGAAGATGCGGGTGCAGGAGGACATGCAGCTTCTTGGAGTAATTGACGGCTCTGTGAAGGCTGCTTTGGAATCTCTTGGTGATGAACTAATGAGATATTTAAAAGAAGCGGGAGAAGAATTTGAGGAGAAAAAAGAAATGCCAAAGCCAATTCACAAAAGCCACAGCCCTTTTGTCTCTGTGTTTGCGGGCTTTGCTGAAATGTTTACAGCATTTGGCTCACGAAAGGAAGTTAAGAACATCCAAAAAAAAATTTCCCAGACAGAAATCATGAAGACAGCAATTTCAAGAAAGAAAGCGGTTCAGTCAGTGAACAAGGTAATGTGGAACACTTATCATCATTTCAAGAAACATCACGGGATGCTGAACTGGTAAAGCTGTAAATTAATTTTAATATTTGTTAAATGCAATTTTTCTTGAGCTGAAATTCAAATCTGCCATTTATAAAACCAAGACGCAATGCAACTAACGATAAAGTTATTAAAGAAAGAATTCTATCTTAAATATAATGGCTATCACGATAATTTTTATTATTAAGTTTATTATAACTATCCTGTTTGTTTTAATTCTCTCGCTATTGGCAGAATATGTAAGCCCAAAAGTTTCCGGAATAATTTCAGGCATTCCGACAGGAACTGCGCTCATACTTTTCTTTTATGGATTGGAGCAAGGAACGCAATTTGCTTCTGAAAGTTCTTTGTTTAATCTTGTTGGAATGCTTTCTATGCAGGTTTTTATTTATCTGTACTTTATTGCCTCCACAAAAAACAGCAAGAGTAATATAATTATTTCTTCAGTAATCGCAGCAATTGGTTATTTGTCAGTTATATTTCTCCTAAAACAATTTCAGTTTAACCTCATGTACGCTTTGGTTATCCCAATAATCTCTATTCCATTATTTAGCTTTCTCTTCAAGAAAGTAGAAGATTCCAGGATAAAAAACAAGGTTAAACTTGGTCCAAAGGTTCTGTTTATAAGGGCAATTGTCGCTTCTTTAGTAATACTGCTCGTAACTAGCACTGCACGATTTGTTGGACCAAAATGGGCAGGATTATTATCTGCGTTTCCAACAACATTATTTCCATTGATTTTAATTATTCATAGCACCTACGGAAAAGACCATGTCCACACAATTATAAAGAATGTTCCAAAAGGGCAATGGTCTATGGTTCTTTATATTATTAGCATATTTTTCTTATATCCTTTGCTTGGAGTTTATTTGGGAACGTTAATCTCCTACTCATTAGTTATTCTTTATTTGCTTGTTCTTTTCAGGCTGCATAACAAAAAATAACATCTGCCATCCTTACTTTAAAAATTATTTGAATTTTATAAATGTCTCGAAAAAAACTCACCCTTTCCTGTCTTGCAACATTGCATTCTCGCATTTTCCATTCTCATTCCAAAAAAACCATAACTTATTTATACAACCTTTTCCATAAATTTGAAAAAAGGTGTCTTAAATGCAATTCAACTCAGGCTATTCTTATCATCATCCTATGGTGGATTATTTTAATTCGATGGATCCGCAGCAATACGGGGAAAAGGCACCCTATGGAGTTGAATTAGGCATAAAAGATATTGGTATGAGCGTTCCTATGGGAATTTCTGCTGCAAACGTTGCAGGCCTCTATTCAAAAATCAGGATGGGCGCCGGAAACATTGAAATTCAGTTTCCAGGGTATAAGATGGGCAACAGAAATGCGCAGACTCCTGAAATGCTTGGCGAAGACCAAAGGCAGGCAATAAGGGAGTTATCTTTGGTAAACGAAGTCAAGTTCACAACTCATGCATCTTTCCAGCTGATGGGTATGATGGGGAGAGATGAAAGAGGAAATTTCTCATTGAATAATGCAACGCAGGACATGTTTGAGCTGAAAAGGGCTATTGACTTTCAGGCTGACTTGGGCGGTGGTTCTGTTGTTGTTCACTCAGGGGAATTCGAAAGGCCAATGACTGACATGTACATGGATGATGAGACAGGAAGAATCAATCTTTCAAGAGACCGCAGCGGGCGCTTAATGTTCAAGCAGGCCCATACCCAAGAGGTTGACGCGCATTTTGAATTGCTTGACGACAGGACATCTGCAAAAATTGAAACGGTGCAGAAGAATAGGCTTGTTGCGCATCCTGTATGGAGACGTGCAGATCATGATTATCAAGGAGTTAGTAATGAAGGCAAGCCAACTTTGATTAGAAAGGATGATTATATAGATTATGATAACAGGAAGATAGTTAATCCCTATGACGCAAGACAAGGGAGGGTTCCTGTATTCGATAATCAGAAGCGAGAATTTGTAATTAAACTAAAAACGTTTGAAGAATTTGCAAAAGAAGCACAGGAATACAATCAATGGTTTGAACAAAAAAACGGCAGAAAACCCGATTACTATGAAAAAAGATATTCTGAAGAAGCGTATGTGAAGGCAACTCTTGAATCCCAGGAAGGAATCGCAAGAGGGTGGAGTTTGCAGTATTCTAGGGATTCTGAACCATGGTTTAAGGCTATAAAAAAACTTGATGAAGCCGAAAAATATTATAAAGAGTTGAAAAATAAGCTTCCACCAGATGAGCTATGGAAAATCATGAGGGAGGATAGGGAGATTCAACAGTATACTGATAATTTTGCAGGTCCAGAAATGGTAGACCCTCTTAAATTAATAGAAAAAGCCAAATTCAGGGCGCAGAGGTCACTAGAATTCGCGCGTTCAACAGCTGCTTCACAAGAACAGCAGGCGATAGATACTTCTGAAACCAAAGAGCATATCATAACTCCAATTAAAAGGCTGGAAAAGCATGGAGTAAGGATGTATGCAGAGGCTGCTGTGCACGCTTTGCAGAAAACAAGGGATCCAAATAATCCGGTTGTTGTTGCAATCGAGCATATTTTTCCTGAAAGATTTGGCGGCCATCCTGAAGAATTAAAATGGATTATTAGGAAGTCAAGGGAAAGGATGGTTGATTTTTTGACGAATCCGGAAATCGAGTATGGCTCCAGCCTTTCTCCTGAAGAGCTGACAAAAGAAAAGCTAAAGCCAGGGGGACTAATGCAGCCAAATCCTTATTACATGGGAATAAGCAAAGAGGAAGCGCAAAAGCTTGCTGAAAGGCACATTAAGGCAACTATTGATACTGGGCATATTAATTTATGGAGAAAATACTGGCAGGATGATCCAAGAATATCAAGAGAACAGAATGATGCTTCTTTCAACCAATGGGCTGTTAAAACCATTGAAAGCCTTGCAAAAGACAAGATGATTGGAAATGTCCACCTTGCCGACAACTATGGCTATCATGATGATCATTTAGCGCCAGGGCAAGGTAACTCTCCTGTAAAGGAAATTGTTGGAACTATCAAAAAATATGGCTACGAAAAAGCGTTCACTGTCGAGCCCGGCGCTGACGCCTCAACTGACCTTAGTGATTTCCATGGATTGATGAAAACATGGAAATTTTTTGGAAGCCCTGTTTACGGCATGGGCTTTAGAGGCGGAGGAGTTCCGCAGACATGGGGCGATGTTCAATATTCTTTCTTCGGGCAAAACAAGCCCCCATATTACATATTTGGGGGCTATGCACCATCAAACGACTGGACTCTTTGGAGCGCTGTTCCGCTGGAATAAAATATCCGAAAGATATTTATAGATAATAATTATAAATTAGATTATAAGTAATATATTATGGACTGTATTAACTTTTATTGCAGCTATTTTACTCGCCCTCATTGCTGATTTTCTTCAATCAAAAAAATTTAAAGAAGTTAACGAAAAAATCCAAAAGAATTCAAAATATCTGAATTCTAAAAAAAACCGAGAGATGTGCAAGCGAATGATGGGCTTGGTTGCTTACAGCGGCCCATTTACCATAATTGAAGTAAGAAAATTGAAGAAATCTTTAGAAAAATATAATTGAGATAAATTTACAGCAAAATTTATAAACAAGCTAGGCAATATTGGGCATTATGAAAACCATAACAATATCAGAAGCGGAATATAAAACTCTGAAAAAGAAAGCCGAGCTGGATGAAGATTTATTAATGAAATTAATCAGAGGCTTAGAAGATATAAGGTCTGGAAAAGTAAAGCCATGGAAAAGCAAATTTACAGATTAAGTTTTTTCCTAATTTCTTCCTTGTAATAAGGTATTAAGAGCCGTATTTTGTCAATTACTTTTTGCTGGTCTTTTTTGCCGCTTAAAGCCACAACAAATACAACTACATACTCATCATAAATCAAATAATAAAAACGGTAATTTCTAACTTTTTTCTCTCTGAAAAATTTGTAGCCCAATGGCTTGCCAACATGAGGATTTGATTCTAACTGCTTAATTTCATGGTCTATCATTCTTTGAAGAGAATTGTCTAATTTTTCAAAATCTTTGTCAAACTCTTCTGTTGTGAAGATCTTAAACATAAAAAATATAGCATGAATTAGGTATATAAATATTTGCTATCATAAATTTTAGCAAAGTATTTATTAAGATGTTAAATATAGTTTGTTCTATGAAATGCCCTTACTGCAATTATGAAGAGACTCAGGTTATTGATACAAGGGAAACTGAAAATTTAGAGGCAACGAGAAGAAGAAGGGAATGCCTAAAGTGCAACAAGAGGTTCACAACATATGAAAGAGTTGAGGAAGCTGATATTGTTGTTGTCAAAAAAGAAGGCAAAAGGGAAAGATATCAAAGGCAGAAACTTCTGAATGGAATTTTAAAAGCTTGCGAAAAAAGGGCAATCCCTTTGGAAAAGATTGAAAAGCTTGTTGATGAAGTTGAGTCTGACTTAAGGAAAAGAGATTCTGTGGAAGTTGACAGCAAAGTTATAGGGGAAATAGCAATGAAAAAACTAAAGGCTCTTGACAAAGTTGCTTACATTAGATTTGCTTCTGTTTACAGGGAGTTTGAAGACTTGGACAGGTTTGAGGAAGAGCTTGAAAAACTGCAGAAGAAATAAATAATTTATTAATCAGGATTTTTTCAAATTTATAAGTATCAGCCAACATGTAAAACTAAGTTAAAGGAGATAATATAAAAATATTTTGGAATTATGCTTCAACTTCTTTGGA
Source organism: uncultured Methanosarcinales archaeon (assembly GCA_964396095.1). GTDB lineage: Archaea > Nanobdellota > Nanobdellia > Woesearchaeales > GW2011-AR4. The sequence continues at coordinate 10,260 of CAYNCK010000007.1, read as the reverse complement.
AAGAAATTTCTCTGTCTCCATCTTTGTTATAACATTGTCCATCCTTATAAGCTCTTTTACCCAAGGGTTTTTAGTGTTTAATCTAAATAATTTGGCGTTTCCTATCTTTCTTGTAAAAGTTACTATTTCTTTCTTTATCATTTGCGGCCATATGTCAGAGAAAGCCGTCCAGCCTACCCCTGAATTCTTGGCTATTTCTGTCATGCTGTAATCCATATCTCTCCCTTCTATTAGGAAATCCAGCACCCGAATAAGAGGGTAATCACCAAAGTATTCCACAAATACGCTTTTTTCTTCCATAGCAATGCAGTTAGATTACTACTATTTAAACATTTCTGTTTTTAATAGTCATAGTTAATAAAACAAAAACTATTAATATGAGTACTCCCTTTTGGAGTTTATATGGGAGAAAAATTAATTATAAAAAAATTCATAGCGAGGAAGTTATATAGAAAGAGGATGTGGCTTCATAAGCACACGAATATTCATAACCTTCCGAAAGGATTGTCCAATGAGCTAAGAGTTTCAAGAGAGGTTAAAAATGTGATAGAAGATCTCATTAAAGAGCAGATTCTGTTATCAAAGCCAACCCATTACGGATTGGAAATAAGCCTGAATCCTAAAAAAATAAAAGAAATTGAGGAATTAATTCAATAAAAAATTGTTTTAAAAGAAATAATATAAGAATATTTTTTCTTTGTTGATTACCCTATAAGACGCCCTATTATGCCGTCTAAGTGGGCACCGCCATGGGCAAAAGACCTTGCCCTAAGCCCGTCGATATAAAAAAGCCGCCCTGTGGGTACCTTTTGTGCAGGCCCAACATAAATCCCCATATTCTGATCGTATTCAAATCTCCTCTTGGTTTCATCATATACAAAATCAACAAATGCATTAAGCCTGTGTTGCTCCCTTGCCAAAACCTGCAATAAAGGATTAAATTTTGCCTCATCCCTTGTATAAGAATTCTTTATTATTTTTTTCAATTCTTCCTTTGTGAATTCAGCACCTTGCGCAGCTCCATAAGCCCCGTCGGGCAAAACATAAGCACCATTGCTTAATTTACTTTCAGAATTAATTTCCCACATTACCTTAGCATCAGGAACAACCTTAATTTTTCCATCAGGATGACTAAAAAACCCATCTGCTGTGTCAAAAGTATTATCATGCCAAGCGGCCCTGACTTCAGCAGAATACCTTGCACTTCTTACTTCAAGCTTTCTGTCCATCAATGCGGCAGCAAATGCCGGCACCCTTCCTTCTGCTCTCAAAGCATGCATCTGTTCTAAAGTACTTGAATGTCCGGTTGCATCTCCTGAAAATTCCTTGTAGGGAATCAATTCTTGATTTAATTGTAAAGCCACGATTAACCACCTGTATCAAAGTATAAATCATCTATTTATAAATTTTCCTGACATTACTATAAACAAGTAGTTACATAGTTGATAGAGTAGAGTTTACAATAGAAAAGTTTATTATAGAAATAAATGTCTTAATAATTTATGATAATCGGCCTTACAGGAAAGAATGCAGCAGGAAAAGGCGAAGCAGCGAATTATTTGAAAACAAAAGGTTTTGTATATTACTCGCTTTCTGATGCGATAAGGGAAGAGGCGACAAAAAGAGGGCTTGAGCATTCAAGGGACAATTTGATAAAGCTTGGGAATGAGCTGAGAGAAAATTTTGGCCCTGCCGTTCTTGCAAAAAAAATAAATGAAAAAATAAGAACTTCGCATGTGGAAGATTTTGTTGTTGACAGCATAAGAAGCCCATTTGAAGCTCAGGAACTAATGAAGAACAGCGATTTTATCTTAGTTGGAATTGATGCGCCTGTGGAATTAAGATTCAAAAGGCTGCTTGAACGAAACAGATTAGGGGATGCAAAGACTCCGGAAGAATTCAAATCGCAGGAACTGAGGGAAAATTTAAAAAGCGACACCAATCAGCAGCTTGATAAGACGTTCGGGATGGCACAGGAGGTTATTTTAAATTCAGGCTCATTGGAAGAATTTCATAAAAAGATTGATGAGTTAATAAAAATTTTAAATAAATAGGCGAGGCTTGAGCGACTGGTTGCAAGCGAAAGCCGAGCACTAAAATTTGTGAGCGAAGCGAACGGATTTAAAATAAATAAAACCCATTAAAAAATAATTCATTGACGGTTGAACATTGACTATTAACATAAAAATCAAATCCAATAAAAAATCAAAAATAAAATTCCTAAAAATAAATAAAAAAATTAAACAAATCAAACAATAAAATGTCAAGAGTAAGCTGGGAGCAGTATTTCATGAACATTGCGAAAGAAGTCGCTACTAGGAGCACCTGCGACAGGAAGCATGTAGGCGCTGTCATTGTCAGGGACAGGACAATTTTATCCACCGGCTACAATGGAAGCATAAGGGGAATGCCGCATTGCGATGATGTAGGACATTTAATGGAAGACGGGCATTGCGTTGCAACAATACATGCAGAGACAAATGCAATTCTGCAGGCTGCAAAAAACGGAGTGATGGTTGACGGTGCAGAAATTTTCATAACTGCAAGCCCATGCTGGCCATGTTTCAAGATGCTTGCAAATGCTGGAATAAAAAAAATCTTTTACGGCGAATTCTACAGGGACGATAGAAGCTTTGATGTGGCAAAAAGGCTCGGAATTGAGCTGATAAACATCCCGGTTGACCAAAAGACGCTTTAGATTTAGTTTTGGATAAGAATGAGTAATTTAAAATTTTAAGTGAATACTTTTCTCAGTAAAAAAGAGAAATATTTATATATTAGTTCTTATATATAGTTATATAACATGGCAGAAACAACTATTTTGCACAGTCCAACATTGGAATCCGTAATTATGGTGGAAAAGGCTATACAAAAACATAGCCAGGAATGCGGCAAATATCAGCTTTGGAAAAAATTGCCTAAAAAAATGATGTATCAAACCTTCCAAACAATTTTGGATTATTTGGAGAATTCTGGAAAGATAATTATTGACAAAGAAGGATGTGTTATTTGGACTTATAATCCGGAAAGAATAAGGAAACTGATTTCTGAAGGAGTTAAATTGAGATGAACAATAAGCCTGTTTACGTTACTTTTGGGAATAAGAAAGTTGAAAATGAATTTGAAATTCTTAAAGAGGGAAAATTCTAAGACAAACAGTTATATGATTTCATTGGCAGAGCCATCAAAGATTTGAAATCAAATCCCACTTGCGGGACAAAAATCCCAAAAAAATTATGGCCGAAAGAATACATAAAGAAATTTGGAATAACTAACTTATGGAAATATGATATGCCGAATGCCTGGAGATTGATTTATACTATACAAACAAATGATGTTATGATTTTGAATGTTATTCTTGAATGGTTCAGCCACAAAGAATATGAAAGAAGGTTTAAATATTGAAAAATTGAGTTATAATTTTGGATTTAATATTTATAATCTAAACATCAAAAAAATCCCGTCAAATCAGAAAATTATATAAAGCCAATTACTCAGAATTCTCCAAGTGAATTAAATTGGCAGAAAAAAGAGGAAAAAGGACTTCTAAAATTGCAATTGTTGGAGCTGGGTTTGTAGGCAGCACTGCAGCCTATGCTTGTTTAATAGACGGAGCTGCATCAGAGATTGCTTTGATTGATGTCAACAAGGAAAAGGCTGAAGGCGAGGCAATGGATCTGCAGCATGGGTTGCAGTTCAAGCCAAATGTTAAGGTGCATTTCGGAAGCAGCTACGAGCTTTGCAAGGACGCTGAAATTGTCGTGATAACGGCAGGCGCGCACCAAAAGCCAGGCGAGACAAGAATTGATTTGGTCAATAAAAACTCTGCGATTTTTAAGTCCATGATTCCCAAGATTACAAAGCACAACAAGGACTGCATTTTGCTTGTTGTTTCCAACCCATTAGATGTTCTGACTTATTTAACACTAAAATATTCAAAATTTCCAAAAAATAAAGTGATTGGCTCAGGCACAATCCTTGACACGGCAAGATTCCGCTACATGCTTGCAGAATATTTTGAAGTCAGCCCGAACAGCGTGCACGCCTACATTCTAGGGGAACATGGAGATTCATCTTTTCCGGTTTGGAGCACTGCAAACATTGCAGGCGTTAACCTCAAAAGTTTCAAAAAGTACAGCAAAAAAGCTATGGACAAAATATATTCCGAGACAAAAAATGCTGCATATGAGGTAATTGCGAAAAAAGGCGCAACATATTACGCAATCGGCCTTGGAATTTCAAAAATTGTCCATGCAATTATGTCTGACCAGAATGAAGTTCTTGCTTTGTCAAGCTACCTTAAGAATTATCATGGAATTAATGATGTCTGCTTAAGCGTTCCGACGATTGTCAACAGGGACGGAATCAAGGAGCACATTGTTTTGCCTTTAAATTCATTGGAGAAAAAACAATTGAAGAAATCTGCGAATGTTATCAAGGGGGTTTTGAAGAGCTGTAAGTGCTAGATTGAAATTTGGATTTAACATACAAAAAGTAGATTAAACAATAAATTAAAACTTGGTTTAATAATTGTTAAACTCAATCAAAATTTTATTTTTTCAAGAACGAGTCAAAGTTAAAACGTAAATAGAGCTTTGTCTTAAACATAACAACATACTTGTAAAAATAATTTCAATCAGATATACAATAATAATGCTTATTTTTAATTGATTGATGAGACAACCTTCCTTCAGCTTCTAGCTGTTTTAAGTAATCAAAAGTAGAGCCACATTTTATGGCAGCGGTTATTTCCTTTCTTGTAGCTCTTCCTTTTAGGGATAAAAAGTCCATTATTTGGTTTTTTCTATCATCCGGTGTGGATCTACGAGTATAACAAGTATCATGAAGGTAAATTGCCCCTCTAGCGTCTTCCCATCCTACGTCTAATTGTGGGATTGTTCTTTCACCTTTAACTGCAACAACTAAATCTATCAACGGATTATATCCATTTTCATCAATAACACCACTTACTTCTGAGTTAATATCCCCCATGGCAAATATGTTTGAGGCCCAAACAAACCCAAGTCTTTGCAGATTTCTTAACCCGCAAGCTGTAATGTTCCTACTTGATCCTCCGGAAGTAAATCTATGTTCAATTAATTTTTCGACTCCAGTAAGATCAAATTCATTGGTTCTATTGTCATACAGCTGCCTTGCAATCTCTATAGCCCTATGTATTCTATAATTTGATGCCTCATAATGTATGTTATTTATTACAATATCCTCAACACCGCTAAAAGATTCTACTTTTTTATTCCAACTATACATTGGAGGTTTATAACTGCGGAAATTAACAATTCCCATTTCAGACAGATGAGCTAGATGTCGTCCAGGAACACTTGTATTGATACCTGTTTCTTCACAGATATCCTGAATTCTTTTGGTTTTTCCATCCCGTAATGAATATAGGATTTCGGCAACATTTCTTGCGGAAAGATTTCCCCCAAATGCCTGATCTAGACTGATAGCAGATGTTACGGCAGTATGAATCCCTAAATCTACTTTAGATAAAATTTCTTGTTCAACTGATTGTATTTTATAACCAAGTTCATCATTACCCTCCACTAAATGACTTAGAGCTAATCTAAATGAATCTCGTAAAGATGTGCCATTAAAATATGGATGTGTCTGTCTTAATGCTTTCTTCGATGAAAAGCCCATACCTTCTCTGATTACATCTAGAACTTCAAAACGTGTCCTATAGTCAGAACCAAGTCCAAATCTTGCTACTACCAGATCCGGCTCGTTTGTTACTATTTTAATTGCATCTTCGAACAGCATGCATCTCCTATATTTGGATGTATTTTTAAATCTTCCGTTAAAATAACTACTAAATAGTGGATAACATAAATTCAAAAATAAGTCAAAGCCTTAACTTCCCTTACAGAATTTACTGTTGCCCTCACTAATATAACAACGCCAACTCATTAAATTTTAGTCTGCTTTCGGTAGTAATCTAATAAAAATCCCAGCCGCCCCAAGGGGCGGGGTATTTTTAATGTTATGAATTCCAATAAAATTAATGATATTGGTTTGACAAACCCAATCATCTCAAGAGAGGGGGAATTCCTAACAATTAAAAAGAGAAAATTCGATGTTATGGAACAAAATTTGCCAGAACTCAGCTTCGCCCGTAACCAGCAAATAACAAAATAATGGTTCCAGAACTCAATTCCCAACAAACTTGGAATACAAAGATTTAGCTTCCTTTTCATCCTTTGCCTTTACCAAAGCCCTGCCGTCATTAAAAATAGTGATTTTATTTTCAAAATTAATGCAATAATCAAAATCAATAACTTTCCCGATTTTTCTTAATTTATTTTTCAAATTATTGAATTGTTTTGTGTCAATGTTTTTTGTCTTGATGTGAAAAATATTACTGCCGCACATTTTCACAGCTTTTGATGATTTTTTGCCGTCCAAATATTCAAAATTGTTTTTTGCGCAGCAAAAGCATTTTTTATTTTTTCTGATTTTTATTTTTAGCGACTCGTTTTTCCATATATCAAAAAATAAGAGATTTTTTTCATAATTTTTGTTTAAGGTAATCTTTATTGCCTCATTAACCTGAATTGAAGAAATTAAATTTGTTACTGTGTTCAAAACGCCGACATTTTCGCAAGTATCTAATTGTGCAGCATCTTTCAAAAAGCATTTCAAGCACGGTGATTTGCCAGGAATTATATTAAAAACATACCCTTTGCTGCCGACTGCAGAAGCGTAAATAAAAGGAATATTATTTTTTATTGAAAAATCATTTATCAAAAATCTTGTTTCCAGATTATCTGTGCAGTCAAGGACTAATTCAATATTTTTTATTGAAATAATTTCAAGAATATTTTTATAATTTAAATCATCTGCAAAAACTTCAAATTTAACTTCACTGTTTATTTTACTCAAATGCTCTTTTGCTGCCAATGCTTTCGGCTTTCCCAAATCGTTCTCATCGAATAGGCTTTGCCTTTGCAAATTGCTTAATTCTACAATGTCCCTATCAATCAAAATAAGTTTTCCAATTCCGGCTCTTGCCAATAAGCCTGCTGAAACAGAGCCAAGTGCGCCTAATCCAATAATCGCAATAGAGCTGTTACTGAGCTTATGCTGCCCTTTTTTTCCGATTTCGCTGAATATTTCCTGCCGAATGTAGCGCATATTTAACAGAAGCATGCATGGGATTTTAAAGGTTTATGGGGAAATAATAATATTAAAAAAGTTTAATAAATGAATTAAAATCCCGTTTTAGTATGGTTAAGGTTGTACTTACTGGAACATCTTGTGTTGGAAAGACAACTATATTGGAAGAATTAGCAAAGAAAGGTTATCATACTGTTCCAGAAGCTGAAACACAGATAGTACAAGAATTGAAGACCAGAATTGGTGCCGAAGAAACTAGCAAATGGATTAAAAAAAATTACTTTCAATTCAAGCTAATGGTTGGTGAGAGGCAGCAGCAATTAGAACAATCGGTTGTTTTTTCAAACGGAGAGCTTGTTTTTTATGACCGGAATGCTATATGTTATATAGGCTATTGCGCTTTAAGAGACTCAGGCACTCCAAAAATACTTACGGACTTGGCTGAGCATGCCAATCCCAATTATGTCTTCTTTCTTGAAAGATTATCTAACTTTAATGAAAGGAGAGAAACTGGAAGATTTATGAAAGAAGAAGAAGCTATTAGACTTGCTGGATTAATAGAATTTGAATACAGAAAAAGGGAATTGCAACCAATCAGAATTCCAGTTTTTTCTAATGATAAAATCACAAATATAGCTAACAGGGTGGAATACATTCAAAGAATTATCAAAGTTGGGTTATAGAAATAAAATCCTATCCACAACAATATTTTTATATAAGTGAAAAGAATTTCTTTTTTATGACCTCAATTTTCATCAAAAGGCAGAAAGAAGACTTGTTTAGGGATATTACATCATTAGGGAGCCTGTCATTTTATTTAATCATTTCAATTATTTTTCTTTTGCTGAAAAACTTTGAATTTTTCAAGAAACTCTCAATTGGGCTGGCCCTGATTTATATTGTTGTGATTCCCATAAGATCATTTTACTTCAAGCACAGGCCCGACAAGTTCAAATACAAAACATATCTTGACAGGCTTGACGCCGCTTCATTTCCTAGCCTTCATGCAGCGAGAACATCATTCATGTGCCTTGTTTTAATTAGGTTTTTTAATAACAGCGTAATCTCATTGCTATTAATAGTCCTGGCTTTTCCCATATTGTACTCAAGAATTTCCTTGAAAAAGCATGATTTGACGGATGTTGGCGGGGGAGTTGTTATTGGGGGTATTGCATTTTTTGTCATAAATATGGTTTTTTAGCCGAATTTCCCTTTTTCTGCTGATTAATTGTCACAATGGTTAAATATGATTTTACTTGAATAACTTGTATGTACGCTGTAATAAAAACCGATTCCACTGAGGGGTATTTAAGTTTCTGTCAAAGCTTACACGCCGGTGGGTTGACAAGGTACAGGCTTGGATTTGGGCATCCTGAGAATCCATTGGTTGTTGTTGATGAGGGCAAAATGGAGATTCACATGGAGATACCTGATGGCATAGGTAGTAGAGTGCTGCCGTATCGAATCAATAGAAGTGGCGAATTAGTTGAGGTTTCTGTAAAGCATGTTAAGCCAAGTAGTGTTTCTCTTAGCGGCTCGTCAAATGGGCTAAAAGCTAAATTAGTTCCTTTTTAGACTTATTGATTTGCGTTTTTTTGAATGATTCTGTATCAAAGAAAGCTCAAAATACTGTATAATTCCGAAATTAATTGACACTTCTGCAGTATATAGGTTATTTTTAAAGTTTATAAATGACACACCAGTTTTCCAAATTTCACAATTTGTCAACTAATTTCGACACTGACTAACTTTTCTCGACGAAAAAGCGTATAATTCCGAAATTGGTTTACAATTTCAAAACTAGTTTACAGATTTTCTCTGTAAACCTCTTCTGGAGTCTTGTACTCCAGAGCGTGATGTATTCTCCCTTCATTGTACCACTTTACAAATTCTTGTAAATTTTCATCTGGATGTTTCTTCTTTCGCTTTTTCATTGTATCAAACCACTTCTCCATTTTTCCGTTTGTTTGCGGATGGTTTCTTCTTGAAGTCCAGAAATCAATGCCAAGAGCTGTAAGCTCTTGCTCAAACAAGCTCGGAGTTAAAATTCCTTTTTTATTTCTCTTATTATTATAGAATTGTGGGCCTTTATCGCTTAATACAATAAAAGGGCACGCTTCATTTGCGAGAATCGCTTGATATAAGACAAAAATTGCATTTTCCTCTGTTGCATTGCTGAATTCCCCAGCAGCCATTATTTTTCTGCTTTTGTCGTCTATAAAAGGCAAATACCATTTGCCTTTATACTGGCTCCAGTCAGTGTGCCACATATAATTGCTTACTGGCCATTCGTAGCTGACATACTTTCTTTGCCCTCGTCTGTTTTCGCAAGGCTCTGTTAAATTATTTTCATCCAGAATTTTTTGAATTTGCCGTTGGGCTACATTAAATCCTTGCCTCTTGAGGACAAAGTGAAGTTTTTGGCTTCCGTAATCAGTTTCTTTCCTCAGAGAAACGACCTTTGCAGCGAAAGAAAGATTTATTTTTTGAGAAGGTCTGCCGACCTTCTTTGGCTTATAAGCCAATGTGCCTTCTTTTTTATATTCTTCAAGCAGCGTATAGACTCTCTGCCTGCTTATTTTTTGTATTCTTGCTATAGAAGTGGGGCTTCTGCCACTTCTGAACTGATTTATTATCCATTTTCTTTTTGTTCGTTTAGTTTTGCCATAAAATCACCTAAAAGCAAGAAATTCGGTTCATTCTTAAAAGTGTCAACTAATTATGAAATTGAACACAACCTAATCTTTTCCACAACCTTTATATATTAGCTACCTATATATTGTATTAACTAGCCAGTTATAATAAGTTTTCGTCATTTTGAGATGAAATTGTTACTAACTGGTTGGGAATAATAACACTTAAATAGTAGTGGATTTTATCCCCTATCCAATAATAAAAGGGGGGTGTGTTCGTATGATAGTTAAAGAAGAATTTTTAAGCAAATTGAGAAGGTTCTTTTCATTGAACCTTTACGAAGTAAAAATCTGGACTGCTCTACTTAGCAGAGGAGTTTCTACAGCAGGAGAGCTTTCTGACATAGCCAACGTTCCAAGAAGCAGAAGCTATGACGTTCTGGAAAGCTTGGAAAAGAAAGGCTTTGTAATAATGAAATTAGGGAAGCCAATA
>CAYNCK010000006.1:0-2347 GCA_964396095.1 uncultured Methanosarcinales archaeon | reverse complement strand
ATTTCTTTATTCTTTTTTTATTTTTCTTTATTTCTTAGACATTCTATAAATTTTATAAAAGCAAACAAATCCTATAATAAGCAGTATATTGCCAAAAAGTATAAGGTCATTCTGCCTTATCCTGTGGCCAAGGATGTTTACATCAAAAAGCAGGAATTCTGAAAGTGATTTTATTGTTTTTCTCGGAACGAACTCATAAAAGCTGCCTTTAATTAATGATATGGTCCCTAGCAATATCCACCATTTTTTATTCATGAAACAGCCCCTGTTAATTCTTTTTTAAATGAATGAATTAAAAAATATACAATCAAGACAAATAGAAATGCAAATATCGCATTTATTGAATCTTTCAAAAAAATAAAAATTCCTGCACCTGCAATTATTCCGGCTAAAATTCCATCAAGGTATCTTTTCCTATAAAAATTGCCCACTACGGGGCTTAAAATTAAAGCAGTTATGTAAATCAAGGCAGGTATTGCCATAATTCCTAAAACCATCATCTTTGCTGCTGTTTCTTCATCAATTCCCTGAATGCGCCATCGTACCATAATAAACAATGCATCAAATGCTATTGCAGAAAAGCTGGCCAGCATTGCAAAACTTAATGTCCTGTTCCAGTGCTTTTTGGATTTTAAGAGTGTTAAAGCTGCGAAATAAGCAGTTAGCATGAAGGCAAAATGCAAAAAGAAAAACCAGAACTGCTCGTCTATCCTGAAAATTTCCCTGTTCAAAGTGGCATTTGCAAACAAATAATAAATATAAAACATGAAAGGGCCAAGAAAGCCTGCAGTAATTCCCTCTTCCTTTCCAATGCCTATGAACTGGGTTATCATCCAGACTGAAAGGAATATTATTGTCAGCTTGACAGCAACGTAATTAAGATGCACAGCCCATCCTGTTGCAAGATGGTATATCATGTCAATGGCATTCATTGCTGCTGTTACAATAATTGAAAAGAAAAATTTTGAATAAAATTTATTCATCTACTGCACCGTTACAGAGCCGTGCATTGATTTATGGATGCCGCAGGCATAATCAAATTTTCCGGGCTTTGTGAAAACAAACTTGAAAATGTCGCCTTTTGCAAGCTCGTCTGACTTAAAAGTGCCGTCATAGCTCTCTACAGTGTGAGCAACGCTGTCATCATTCGTCCAAACAACCGTATCACCAACTTTAACATTTACATCAGAAGGCACGAATTTGAAGCTGCTGATTGAAACAGAAACAACATCACCATTTGCCTTCGGAACCATCTTTTCAGGCACAGGGGCTTGAGCAGACTGCTGAGAGCTGCATCCTGCAATCAAAAAAAGCGATATAAAAATAATACCGATGAAAATATTCGATTTTTGCATAAAAACACCTCTATAATTTCGTAAATTTTGATTTATTTAAAGTTTGCGATTTCTAAAGTTTTATAAATGCTGCGGCAAAACAGCAGTGTACTGCCGGGATCGCGTAACCTGGTAAACTGCAAACCAGTTCAGGAGATCGCGCAAGCCTGGAAATATTCCATACAGCTTGTTTCCGAAAGGATATCTGGGTTCAAAATCATAATGGTTGACATCTTGGCTGCGAGCAATCGTTGCCTGACTTAACACTTCCATTGGATTGAAAGTCCCAGTCCCGGCGTTTAATTTTGTAAAATAATTAAAAATCCCAATCGCCCCAAGGGGCGGGGTATTTTTAAAGTTATGAATTCCCTTAAAATTTTAACATATTGGTTTTCAAAAACCCAATCATCGCAAGCGATAGGGAATTCCTAACAATTAAAAATCAGATACTATCTAATTTTAGAATTCTTGTATCTCCCAATCATTTTCATAATTTCCCTCATGAAATGCGGCAAATCAGGCGGCCATCTTGAAGTAACAAGATTTCAGTCGACAACTACTTCCTTATCAACCCATTTTCCGCCAGCTGATTTTATCTCTTCCAGTACTCCATCGTGCCAATAAGAAGTTAATTTTCTCCCTTTGACTAAATCCGCAGATACAAGGGTGTATGGCCCATGGCAAATTGAAGCAACCGGCTTTTTGTCGGCAAAAAATGATTTTGCAATTGCTTTTGGATTCTTGCGAACTGTTGTAGGGGCGCCGTTCGCAGATCCACCTGGAATTATTAGAAGATCCTACTTTTTTGGGTTAATATCATTAAATGTCTTTTCAGCCATCAAGGCGTACCTATTTTCCCCATGTATGTGCCCTTTGGCAGGAGCTGCGATGCCAACATCAATACCTTCTTCCAACAGCCTGAAATAAGGGAAGAAAACCTCCATATCCTCGAACTCATTGGCCGTAAGAATTACAGCTTTTAGATTAGGGATTTTTTTGCTTTTTGGCATATG
>CAYNCK010000005.1:0-6356 GCA_964396095.1 uncultured Methanosarcinales archaeon | reverse complement strand
CTTGGTAATCCTGATTGCCTAATCAAACGTCTTATTTTATTTACTAGTCTTTCTTGCCTTTTCATGGGAAATCGTGTCCTCGATTTCCCCCACAAGCAGCCTAACGGCTGCTGTGGTATTTATCATTTTCTACAGAGCCGTTTAATATAATTAAAGATTAAGTAAATTTTGGCGCAAGATCCATCGCTTTCAAGGTATTTTCCATAAGCATCGCCCTTGTCATTGGGCCAACTCCCCCTGGCACAGGTGTTATGAATCCTGCAACTTCCCTTACGCTGTCAAAATCAACATCACCAACTAGCTTTCCATTAACCCTATTGATTCCAACATCGATTACAATTGCGCCTTCTTTAACCATCTCTTTTTTTATCAGCCCTTGTTTTCCTGCCGCAACAACAAGAATGTCTGCTGTTTTAGTGTGCTCTGCAAGATTTTTTGTTTTTGAGTGGCATATTGTAACTGTTGCATTTTTTTCAAGAAGCATCATGGCTGTCGGCTTTCCAACGATATTGCTTCTTCCAACCACAACTGCATTCTTGCCCTCAATTTTTATTCCAGTTGATTCTATTAAATATACTGACGCCCGTGCAGTTGCAGGAGCAAGAAGTGCATTTTCAGTCATTAAATTCCCAAGGCTTAAAGGGGTGAATCCATCAACATCCTTGTGAGGCAGTATGGAATTTATTATTAATTTTTCATCAATATTGCTTGGCAATGGAAGCTGGACAAGAATCCCATGAATATTATTTTTCTGATTAAGTTCCTCAATTAATTTAAGCAAATCCATCTCGCCTGTGTTGATATCAAGATTATATCGTTCACAATAGAAGCCAGCTTCTTTGGAATCTTTTTCCTTGAAATTTACGTAAACTTCAGAAGCTGGATTGTTGCCGACCAAAACCAAGGCCAATCCGGGCTTCTGCTTCATGTTCTTTACTTTTTTCTTTATGTCTTCGAGTATTGATTTTGCGATTTTGTTTCCGTCTATGATTTTTGCTGGCATTTTATTTTTTAATCAGTTATGGATTTGTTTTCTATTTTATTTAGTTTAATGAATATTTTTAAGTCTTATTGTGTTTTTTATCTAATGTTTATAGTTAATGGATTGGTATTATATATTTTTAGCTAAAGTTTGCCTTTAGATATTTCATTTGGTTCGACTTGGGCTGGACATTTGGCGCAATACAATGAAACTACATCAATAAAAATATTTTAAAAAATAAACAATATAAAAATAAATTAAATTACTTTAAAATATAAAACCCAGGATACAACGGGAATTTTTTGCACAATTCAACGACAGTATTTCTTATTTCCTGAATTTTCTTATTTTGCTTAATTTCTTCCCTGAATTTTTTTAGATAGTCATTAATTTGTTTTTTGTCTTCGGGCAATTCATATTTTTTTATTTCATGGATGATTTCTGCAATCCATTTTCCAATAATTTCCATTTCCTTTTCTTTTATCCCCCTTGTCGTCAAAGAAGGAGTACCCATTCTCAGACCGCTTGGGTAAAAAGGTGATGACGGATCCGCAGGAATTGTGTTCTTGTTCATAGTTATGTTTGCTTCATCAAGGGCTTCCTGAGCAAATATTCCCTGCCCTTTTCCGAATGGAGTCAGATCTATAAGGAGGAGATGATTGTCAGATCCATTTGTCACAACTTTTATTCCGTGGTCAATCAATGATTTTGCCAATGCTCTTGAATTCTTCACAATCTGCTCGCAGTATTTTTTGAATTCAGGCTGCATCATCTCTTTCAATGCAACTGCGATTGCTGCCGTTGTATGGTCATGCGGGCCACCCTGCAATCCGGGAAAAACTGCCTTGTCAATTTTGTTGGCAAGCTCAGGATCCTTATCAATACCTTTTTGAGTGACCATTATTATGCCACCCCTTGGACCTCTGAAAGTCTTGTGAGTTGTTGTAGTTATAATATGTGCATATTTTGCAGGGCTTTTATGAACACCGGAAGCAACTAATCCTGAAATATGGGCAATGTCAGCAGCAAGGTATGCGCCTACTTTGTCTGCAATTTTTTCAAATTCCTCAAAAGGAAATTCCCTTGCATAAGCTGTAAATCCGACCCACATCAGTTTCGGCTTGTGCTCAATTGCAAGCTTTTCCACCTCTTCTAAATCAATGTAGCCGTCTTTTTTTACGTGATACGGGACAGAATTAAACAATTGGCCTGTAAAGCTTGCCTTGAATCCGTGAGTCAAGTGGCCCCCATCAGGCAAATGCAATCCCATAATTGTGTCATTTGGCTGGCAAACTGCCATATAAACAGCAAAATTTGCAGGGCTTCCTGAATAAGGCTGGACATTTGCATGCACAACATTGAAAATTTTTTTTGCCCTTTCAATCGCAAGCAGTTCAACTTCATCGACAAACTGATTCCCTCCGTAATACCTTTTTTTTGGGTAGCCTTCAGAATATTTGTTTGTTAAAACAGAGCCCATTGCCTGCATCACAGCCCTGCTCACATTATTTTCAGAAGGAATCATCTCAAGCCCAAGCTGCTGCCTATCAAGCTCCTTTTTCAGAAGTGCATAAATCTCAGGGTCAGATTTTGAAATATCATCCATTATTGAAATAAGCAACCACCCCAAAATTTTTATTAAAATATGCTAAATATTACGATTTGATTACTTTGCCCTGTGCTGTTTTCTTAAGCGCCTTTCTTTTTTCATTCTCTTGCGCTGCCATTTCCATCTCATCTGCCTCTTCTTCTTCCAGCGACGGGAACTTCTTTTCATAGTAAAATGGATTTAACCTTGATATTTAAAGTTTGTGGGAAAAATAATTTTATTAAATTCAATGTTGGGTGGCATTACCAATTGGCCAAATTTCAAAAATGTGGCTTTTTTATAAATATTGGATATTAGTGCCATCTAATCTGCTTATTGACAAATGAATGAGTTTGAAGGTTCTAAATTTGACCTTTTAAGTGCCAAGTTCTCGGTATTATTATTTAATTATTTATTAATTATTTATTAATTATTTATTGTTGGCTTATAATTTAAATTTCATAAACAAAATGTTTAAATACTTTTAAATCTCTGAAAAAATGCTCGAATTAGAATTACGAATAAAATCCGTAACCTTTATAAATAACTGCTATATCCCAAACCTGATGATAATTAATCCTTCTTTAGGCAAAAGACTATGATTACCTTGTTATTTTGTACTGGAGGGGGATTCCTATGCCGCATATCCGCTTCAAGCCCTGGTAGTGTAATCTGGCTATCATGAAGCCCTGTCGCGGCTTCGATTCGGGTTCAAAATTCGCGCCTAAATTCAATGAAATTTGACGCTTGAAAGTCCCGACCAGGGCGCTCTTATGTTCATGGGCCGGTAGCTCAGCCTGGTAATTTGCTCAAATTGGGCAATAGAGCACCTGTACAGGGATTTGGTGAAACTTTTAATCAGGTGGTCGCGAGTCCGAATCTCGTCCGGCCCACTAATTAACAGCGTGTACAACAAAGCAGCAGACAGCGAAAACTTAAACATGAAAAAGCCAAAATTCAAAGTTGATAAGCATACATTAACACCAAAACACGTTAAGATAAGTGACCGGGAAAAAGCGCAGCTGCTTGAAAAATATCATGTAACTTCTAAGGAGATGCCGAAAATACTAAAGACAGATGCTGCAATAAGGGAAATTGAAGCAAAGCCGGGCGACATAATAAAAATTATCAGGAAAAGCCCTACTGCAGGCGAATCATTTTTTTACAGAGTGGTGTCAGATGTATAAATACGGAAAAATATTGATACAAAAATATTTTGAGGATCAGAGCTTTGTAGATTCAGACATAGAGTCATTCAATAATTTCATAGACAAGGAGCTTCTTAACATAATCGAGGAGAATCGTGAAATTATCCCCACTATAATTCCGCACAATATTGATGAGTTCAAGATAAGGCTTGACAAGATTTGGGTTGAAAAGCCTAAGATGATTGAAGCAGATGGGTCCAGCAGGAATATTTATCCTATGGAAGCTAGGCTTAGGAAAATAACTTATTCTGCACCAACCTGGATAACAGTTAGTGCCCATATAAATGGCGTGCAGCGTGAAAGCTTTGACACACAAATTGGAAATCTCCCTATAATGCTGAAAAGCAAGTGGTGCCATTTGAGCAAACTTCCGCGAGAGGATCTTATTGCAAAGGGTGAAGATCCCGACGAGCCGGGAGGATATTTCATCATTAACGGTACTGAAAAAGTATTGATTACAATTGAAGACCTTGCATCAAATAGATTCCTGACGGAAAGAGATGCGACTGGCCCAAGCGAGATTGTTGGCAAAATGTTTTCTGAATATGGTTCCTTTAAAATTCCCCACACAATTGAAAAATTAAAAGATGGCTTGTTCTATATAAGCTTCACAAGGGTAAAAAGGATTCCTATCATTGTAGTCATCAAGGCCCTTGGGCTGCTGAAAGACGAGGAAATAACAAAATTCATCTTGAGCTCTAGGCAGTTTGACGAAGTTATCATTAATCTTCTTGAATTTGTCGGAATCAAAAGCGAAGAAGAGGCGCTAGACTTTATTGCGAAAAAAATAGGAATTACTCAGTCAAAAGATGTAAGAGTTGAGAGAACTAAAGAAATTCTTGATAAATATTTGCTCCCGCATCTTGGAATAAAAACCGAGGACAGAATTACAAAAGCGTACAATTTGTGCAAGATGATGAAGAAATATCTGCTTACAGCAAGCAATGAGCTTCCAGTTGATGACAAGGACCATTACATGAACAAAAGGCTCAAGATGAGCGGCGACTTGCTTGCAGACTTGCTTAGATTAAATCTTAAAGTTCTAATCGGTGATTTGTTGTACAATTTCCAGAGAATCGTGAAGAGGGGAAAATTCCCGTCGATAAAAGTCATAATAAGGGACAAACTGCTGACTCAAAGAATATATTCCTCTATGGCGACAGGGGTGTGGGTTGGCGGGAGAAAGGGGATAAGCCAGCGTATCCAGAGGCTGAACTATCTTGAAACATTGTCGCATTTGCAGAGAGTTGTGAGTCCCTTGAGCGCTTCCCAGGAAAATTTCGAGGCAAGGGAACTGCACTCAACACATCTAGGGAGATTGTGCCCGATTGAGACTCCTGAAGGAACAAACATTGGCTTAAGAAAGAACCTAGCATTACTGTGCACCATATCCAACGAATCAAATGAAGATGAGATTATAAAATCACTGAAAGCATTAAACTTGAAGGTAATAAAATAAAATGGCAGAAGTATACCTAAACAGCAAATTTACAGGAAATGTTGACAATCCTATAGAATTTGTGCAGAAAATAAGGGAAGAAAGAAGGAAAGGATTAATCAGCGACAACCTTAATGTTTATTACAATGACAAGGCAGATGAAGTGCAGCTTGAAAGCTCAAAAGGAAGAGCGAGAAGGCCACTAATAATAGTCAAGGATGGTGCGCCATTGCTGACGGAAAAGCACATAAAGCAGCTTGAAAAAAATGAGATTTCATGGGGCGATCTTGTCAAACAGGGAATAATTGAAAACCTTGACGCTGCTGAAGAAGAAAATTTATTGGTTGCGTTCTTTGAGAGTGAACTCACTCCCGACCACACTCATCTTGAAATTACTCCCCTTGCCATGCTTGGTTATTGCACTTCACTGGTTCCTTACAGTAATTTTAACCAGTCTACCAGGCTTAATGCAGGTTCAAAAAACCAAAAGCAGGCTCTTGGATTTTATGCATCCAACTTTGCAGTTAGAATGGATATGGACGTCAATATTCTTCATCATCCGCAAATGCCTGTTGTGAACACAATTATGCACGATATTTCCCATTATGACAAGCATCCAGCTGGGCAAAATCTAGTTGTAGCAATCATGAGCTACAAGGGTTACAATATGGAAGATGCAATCATTCTCAACAAGGGCTCAATTGAAAGAGGTCTTGGAAGATCAACTTATTACAGGCCAAGCATTGCAGAAGAGCTGCGTTATGCCGGTGGGCTGATTGACCAGATTTGCATTCCGGACAAGGATGTAAAAGGATACAAGACAGAAAAAGACTACAGGTTCCTTGAAGATGACGGAATAATCTATCCTGAAGCAAAAGTAAAAGAAGGGGATGTTGTTATTGGGCTTCCCTCAAGCGGCATCCATTCGAACGGGTATTCTTTGGCGCGCAAAGTGTTGTCGCAAGGCGAGCAAAAGAAAATGTCTAAGGAGATCCTGGAGCCAACACGCATCTATGTGAAAGAAATTTCCAAGATTTTAAGGAAGTTTAAAATTAAGGGCATGGCCCATATCACGGGCGGCGCGTATTACGAAAAATTAACGAAGATATTGCCTAAAGGCAAATGTTTTCAGGTGTTTAA
>CAYNCK010000004.1:0-1640 GCA_964396095.1 uncultured Methanosarcinales archaeon | reverse complement strand
GAACCGACAATATTCCCTAGCCTTCCCAAATCAGGCAAAATTCTCTTCTGCAGAAAACGGGGCAAAGCAGTTTCCCTGACTGCAGCCAAATCACTCCCTACAAAATTATCCCGGAAATCAGGGACATATCCGCCTAGGTTATCAGAGAAGTGTATATTAAAATTAATCCTTTTTCTATCATAGCTGTCGCTTTCATTGTCATATTGGGCATGCCCGATTATCCGTGACAAATCCCCTAATTTCACTCCTGTTGCCTGTGGATATGGATACATAATATCCAAGAGCCAATCAAGCCGAGACTTTACTATCCAGTCTTCAACATATTCAGCCACAAGTTCTCGCTTTTTTGCAGGATCCGGATGGTATATCCTGTCCTGGGCAACCCTCTCACTTTCAACCAGTTTTTCAAACAAACTTTTATCTCTTAATGAAACAGCGCCCATTAAGAATTTTATCCGTTCCTGCAATGTCCATTCAGGTGATATAATTTCACTCATTATTTATCTTCCGCTCCTTTGATAAGAAACTTGTTCTTCAACAAAAACCGGAAAATCAGCGTGGAAAATATCCCGATAAAATGCTTTAAAAACTCCATACATTCTATGGTTTTCTGTAATTCTTCCTTTGTCGCTCATAACCCGAAGCACATCATCAACTTGTCTCATCCGCATAGATAAGGGATGATAACCACTTTCGTCTCCAACATAATCACGTAAAGCTCTTAGAGTATTCACTGTTAACTCTCGATTTTTAACAATCACTTCAATTAAACTTTCTGCAATTAATTGAGTTCCTGACATTCTCCCCTCAAATCAAATGTTGTTGCATTGCTAATTTTGACCTCAACTTCATCCCCCAAATTAAAGTCCCCTTTAATTATAATGGGCTTGTAATAATCATTTCGCCCGATGAATGAATCGTATTTTCCTATTTCATCTATTAAAATTTTTCCCTTCCAACCGACCCACTTCTGGTTTTTTTCAAAAGCAATTTTCCTGTGCAGTTCTGTCATCAATCTTGACCTTCTCTTCAACTCATTTGTTGAGTGCTGCTTCATTTTTGCTGCGATTGTTCCTTCCCTTGCGGCGTATCTTGAAATGTTTACAACGTCCGGCCTGGTTTTTTCAATTAATTTTAATGAGTCATTAAACTGCTCTTCTGTTTCCGAAGGAAAACCAACAATTACATCAGTTGAAATTGTAATCTCTGGAATTTCTTTTCTGAAAGCATTAACTACTTCAACATATTCTTCAATTTTGTATCTCCTGTTCATTGCTTTTAATACATCATTATTTCCAGCCTGTACAGGGATGTGCAAAAATTTAAACATTTTGGGATGCTTATAAATTTCAATCAATTCATTTGCCATTGTTATTGTGTTGCCGGGATTCATCATTCCTATCCTTACTTTAAATTCCATCGGCACAGACAAAATATTTTTCATCAATTCAACCAATTTTTGCTTACCGCCCTGCTCAACCATGTAAGCGCCTGTGTCATTTGATGTAATCCAGATTTCCCTGCATCCCGCTTTCAAATGCGATTTCACGTCTTCCCTCATTGCATCCATCGGATAAGAAAATAATTTTCCCTTCTCAAGTCTTGTGGAGCAGAAAGTGCAGAAATAATTGCAGCCGGTT
>CAYNCK010000003.1:0-3690 GCA_964396095.1 uncultured Methanosarcinales archaeon | reverse complement strand
TACAAGCCCCAGCAGGTTGACTTGATACCAAAAACAACAAAAGGAAAGGTTATTGATTTATTAAAGAAAGTCGATGAAACGAATGAATTTAAAAAAATTGCAAATGATCTGCAGATTAATGAAATTTTGAACAACGACATTTCTGAAATTTCTGGAGGGGAGCTGCAGAGGGTTGCAATTGCAGCTACAGTTCTTAAGCAGGCAGACTTGTACATTTTTGATGAGCCGACAAGCTATCTTGATATTAAGCAAAGAATAAACGTAAGCAAGTTCATAAAAAATCTCATCAATGAAAACAATTCTGTTTTAGTCGTTGAGCACGACTTGGTTATTTTGGATTATATTGCTGATTTGGTGCATCTGATGTACGGAAAAGAAGATGCTTATGGAATCGTAAGCGGGGTAAAGCCCGTAAGAAACGGCATAAATGTTTATCTTTCAGGATATATCAAGGAAGAGAATATAAGATTCCGCGATTCAACAATAAAATTTGCTGAAAAGCCCCCAATAGAGAAGAAGCATTTAAGGGAATCAATAACTTCATGGAAGAATATTGAGAAGAAATTGGGAAATTTCATGCTGAAATCGCATGAAGGCTCTATCCATAAAAACGAGATAATTGGAATCCTTGGAGAGAATGGAACCGGAAAAACAACTTTTGTAAAAATTTTGGCCGGCGTTTTGAAGCAAGACAAAGGCGATGCAAGCCATAAAATAAAAGTAAGCTACAAGCCCCAGTATCTCGAGCCTTCTGATTCCTTGGTTGTTGATGTTTTGAAAGATGCGTTTCATGATTATTCCAATCAAATCATAAATCCCCTGAATCTAGAGAAACATTCGTTAAACAAGCTCAACGAGCTTTCAGGAGGAGAATTGCAAAGGGTTGCAATT
Organism: uncultured Methanosarcinales archaeon; assembly: GCA_964396095.1. Taxonomy (GTDB): domain Archaea; phylum Nanobdellota; class Nanobdellia; order Woesearchaeales; family GW2011-AR4. The sequence goes on along the minus strand of CAYNCK010000003.1, from coordinate 2,799 downwards.
GCAAACTGCCTGCAGCACGATGCAGACCTGTACCTGCTTGACGAACCTTCCGCATATCTTGATTCAGAGCAAAGATTAATTTTGTCAAAAGTCATAAGGGATTTTGTAGAGCAGAAAAACGCTTCTGCTTTGATTGTTGACCATGATTTGCTTTTTATCGATTACATAAGCGACAGGCTGATGGTCTTTGAAGGAAGGCCGGCAATAGAAGGAAACGTAACGGGTCCTTTTGAAATGGAAGAAGGCATGAACAAATTTCTGAAAGAGCTCCAAATAACATTAAGAAGGGATCCAGAAACAAACAGGCCAAGAGTCAACAAGCTGAATTCAAGGCTTGACAGGGAACAGAAGGAGCAAGGAAAATATTATTATTCATGATTATTTTCTGAACCTGTCATCCAGTGTTGATTGTGCCTGAGGATGAAATTCTGTTGAATATCCAACAAGCCTTGTGGGGCTGCTCAGCAGCCCGTAGTTACCTTCCTCAAATTTCCAGCCCAAAAAGCTAAGGAATATTTCCCTCATCATAGGATTTTGTTTTTGCGGCGGAACATAAAATGCCATTGCCTCATCACGACCATAATTTCTTTTTGTGTAATCAAATACCGCTTCAGCCAGTTCCTTCCTGAAAACCCTGCTGCCCCTTACGAGCGCAAGCCAGCCCGGATGAGCCAAGGCCTCTGATTTTGTAAGCGGCCTGTTGATTCCTGCTTTTTCAAGATCTGTTATTGCAATTATTTCCTTATCGGCATTTGTCAGTTCATTAAAAATAATCGGAAGCTCGCCGTTCTCTAATTCCGTTGTCTGGTCCAGATTCAGCAGGTTTAAAGGAGAATAGGCTATGATAAGATTATCAGCAAAGTGAACCATTCCGTCGCTTGTGTCGAGAACTTTCTCAACAAATGAGTCAATTCCATGAGAATTTCCTGAATTTATCGCATTCTGCCTGAGCCTCAGCAGCTCAAGGCTGCCAGCAGGAGACAGCTTCCTGAACTTAAGATAGCACATTGCCTGCATATAATCATTTTTTTCCGCAAAATGATATTCCCTTGTTATTGCAGATTGCATAATTAATGAAGAACGACTTTTAATTTTTAAATGTATCTGGCAGGCTAAGCCCTTCCTTTACTTTCTCCCAAAACAACGCCCTGCGCAACCAAATGAGCTAATCTTATCGGCTCTGGAACTAAGCTTCTTGTGCATACAATCTTTAGAATCTTTCTTGCATTCTCGTAGTTAATTCCTGCCAATTGAACATAGATATCTCCGATTTTCTCAACTTTTCCGGCTTTTTCAATCAATTTTATTTTATTTTTCTTTTTTATCCTTATCAAAGTTTTTTTTAATTTTGCAATGTCTGGATTTTTTCTTATTGCAACAATAACCGGCAATTTAGTTTTTTTGTTTAATTCATGAATATCAATCACATTAAATCCTGCAACAGCAATTCCATTGAGGAAAATGCACTGCAATTGCGGCCTGAACTTGCACTTGTTAATCATTTCAATTATATTTTTAGTCGAGTCATTTCCGTCAACAAAAGCTTTGGCTGACAATACACCATCAACATATAATCCGCCCCTCATAACAACTCCAACAATGAGAACTTTCCTGTCCTTGAACTTGTTAAACGGAGAATCATCAATTCCGATAACTCTTATTTCATTTTTGAACATTCTATTCCCTGAACTCAATGTCATCAATTATCCCGTCTGAATCCAGATCAATCCCTTCAACAACTTTTGCCTTTATGCTTGGATTGTGAATATTCCCATTTGTTATTTTCTTGAAACCTTTCAAAAATGCAATTATTGCAGCCCTTGTGCCGCTGAACCTTTTGCCTGCAACGACCAAAATGAATTTGTCCTTGCTGAAAGGGCTTTTCGCCTTTACTATCAAGCCGCATTCATCCTGGGGATAAGTTTCATTCGATATCGTTGACTTTATATTGCCTTCTTCAAACCTTATAGGGAGCTTTGCATTTGCTTTTTCAACAACACGGTTTACAACAGGGCCGCCGATCAGTATAAGATTATTATTGAAATCTTCTTCCCTGACTTCTGTGTCAAGCTTAACATTAAATTTTGGGACATAATTCAAGAAAGTTCCAAGAAACAGAGCCAAGTCCATTCCGTAATAGCCGTCCCTGCTCCTTGCCTTTTCAGGGCCGTGCGGGTCAGGGGACCCTACAATTATCAAAGCATCAAGCTCTCCGTTTTTTATGAAAGGCTCAAGGAATTCCGATTCGTTTCTTATCTGGCCGATTTTACTCGTTGTCTCAAAATTTTTGAATTTAATTACAAAAGCAGGCTCCGTCAAAGAATAAAACTTTGCTGTTGCCCCATGCTTCGTTTCTTTTTTCGTTATTTTTATTATTCCTGCTTTCTCAAGATTTCTTATGTGGTAATAGATTTTTTGCTCATGAACCTTCAAGGCTTTGGCTATATCAATTGGATACATTGCTTCTTTTGCCAGCAAATGCAGTATTTTTTGCGCGAGTTCAGAGTTTGCAGCACCTGCTTCCTTTGGATTGATTTCCTTTGCAGGCAATGAGTAAACTTCGTTTTTCTGCTTGTCTATGACGAACATAATAGTGCAAAAGCATAACTACTATAAATATTTTTGTAATGGTGTTATAAAACAAACCTACGTACGGTCTCGGTATATGAAAGATTTAAAAATTAATTCAGCTTACCATTGTAAATGAAACTTGAGAAGCTAGTGAAGATATTGACAAAAACCGATGTGCCAAGTAATATAAAAATAGGTGGGAAACCCGCTACTTTTAGATGGGGAATT
>CAYNCK010000002.1:0-36647 GCA_964396095.1 uncultured Methanosarcinales archaeon | reverse complement strand
ACTTTTCAGTAAGAATGGACATGGACGTAAATCTGCTGCAATATTCCCAAAAGCCAATTGTCAATACAATCATGCATGATATTGCTGAGTATGACAAGCATCCTGCAGGTCAGAATATTGTTGTTGCAATAATGAGCTATGAAGGATACAACATGGAAGATGCAATCATATTAAACAAAGGCTCACTTGAAAGAGGTTTCGGAAGGTCAACATATTACCGGCCAAGCATTGCGGAAGAATTGAGATATGCCGGAGGACTGATTGACCAAATCAGCATTCCTGACAAGGATGTCAAGGGGTACAAAACGGAAAAGGATTACAGGCTTTTGGAGGATGATGGAATTATTTATCCTGAAGCAAAAGTAAAGGAAGGTGATGTTGTCATCGGAAAAACCTCGCCTCCAAGATTCCTAAGCTCAATGGAAGAGTACAGCCTTGCTTCAAGCACAAGAAGGGAAAGCTCAATAAACCTAAAGCATGGGGAAGAAGGGATTGTTGATTTTGTAATGCTGACTGAAAATGAGGAAGGCAACAAGCTGATTCAGGCAAGGTTAAGGGATGAGAGAGTTCCTGAAATAGGTGACAAATTTACAAGCAGGCACGGGCAAAAGGGAATTATCGGGCTGATTGTTCCCCAAAGCGACATGCCTTTTTCAGCAAGCGGAATTATTCCGGACCTGATTTTCTCTCCTCACGGAATTCCTTCAAGAATGACAATTGCCCACCTTATTGAAATGCTGGCAGGAAAAGTAGGCGCTCTTGCAGGTCGTTATATTAATGGAACAACATTTGATGCAGAGCCTGAAGAGAAACTAAGAAAAGAATTGCTAACTCTCGGATTCAGGGAAAGCGGAGTGGAGACGATGTATAACGGACAAACCGGGGAGATATATCAGGCACGGATTTACATCGGCAACATGTATTACCTAAAATTAAAGCACATGGTTGCAAACAAGATACACTCAAGAGCAAGAGGACCAATACAGCTTTTGACAAGGCAACCGACAGAAGGGAGGGCAAAAGAAGGCGGTCTTAGATTGGGCGAAATGGAGAAAGACACTTTCGTTGCACACGGGGCTTCATTGCTTCTTAAGGAAAGGTTTGACAGCGACAAGACAGTTGTGCCTGTGTGTGAAAACTGCGGAATCATTGCAATCAAGGACAACTACAAAAATAAATCTTATTGCACTGTATGCGGGGACAATGTTGAGGTCAATGATATAGAAATCAGCTATGCTTTCAAGCTAATGCTGGACGAATTCAAGTCATTAGGAATATACCCCAAATTGCAGTTGGAGAGCAAATACTAGAAATTTTTTTATATTTTTCAAAAATTTATTGGCAAAAATTAAAAATAAATTGCCTAAATTCAAAAAATAAAATATGGTAAAATAAAAAACAGATTAAACAATTAAAAAAACAAAAATGGCAGACATTTTTTCAGAATACGGGGACAGGCTTCCCAAGAAAATACTCGAGGAAATAAGGGAATACTTGCCCAAGGGAGCAAGCGATGCAAAGACAAAAAAAGTCTTGGAAGCAACTTATGATGAGTACAAAATCGCAAGGGTTCAACCAGGGGAGTCAGTTGGGGTTATATCAGCAGAATCAATTGGGGAGCCAGGCACTCAAATGACACTGAACACATTCCACTTTGCAGGAGTCGCTGAAATGAATGTCACTTTAGGATTGCCGAGAATTATAGAGATTCTCGACGGAAGAAAAGAGCTTGATAACCCAATGATGGAAATTTATTTGAAAAAGCCATTTGCAACAGGTAAAAAAATTGAAGAGCTAAGGCATCTTGCATTGCAGATAAAGGAGACCAAGCTTAAGGATGTTTCAACAGAATTTACGATAAATATTGCCGATTTCAACATAGAAATAAAACTGGACAGGGAAAAAATGAAAGGGATTGACGTCACAAGCAGCAAGGTTACAGATGCTATTTCAAAGCAGCTGAAAGGGTACAATATCAGGGATAACAAAGAATCCATAATACTAAAATCAAGAAGCAAGGAAGACACTTTTAATGATGCATACAAGACAAAGGAAAAAATAAAAGATATCACCATAAAAGGGGTGAAAGGAATAGCTCAGGTGCTTCCCGTAAAAAGAGAAGAAGAATTCATCATAATAACTGCAGGCTCAAACCTTGCGGATGTGCTTCAGCTCGAGGAAGTTGATGCATACAGGACAACAACAAACAATATCTTTGAGATCGAGCAGGTTCTTGGCATCGAGGCTGCAAGGCAGTCAATTGTCAATGAGATTTTCAAGGTTATTGAAAGCCAGGGATTGAATGTTGACGTAAGGCATATAATGCTTGTTGCAGATACAATGTGCGTCAACGGCTCTTTGAAAGGTATAACAAGGTACGGCATTGTCAGCGAGAAGTCAAGTGTTCTTGCCAGGGCATCTTTTGAAACCCCAATCAAGCACATAATCAATGCAGCGCTTGTAGGTGAAGTCGACAACCTTGATTCTGTTGTTGAAAATGTCATGATAAACCAGCCTGTTCCGATAGGAACAGGATTGCCAAGCCTCTGTGTAAAGGCGCCAAAATCAGCAAAGGAGAAATAAAAGATAATTCAATTTAAATAATAAAAATATTTTATTTTGTAATTATTTATTAGTGTCAATAAATATTTTTTAAAAAGTTAATGGCAAAAGCGTTTAATGGATTGCGCCAATTGTCTAGCGCAAGTGGAACTAAAACAGAAAGTAAAGTAAAACTTTAACAGAAAAACACATTAACTAATAACATTAAATAAAAAATACAATATCACTCAAAGTGAGATTTGAATGATGAGTGAGAATAAAAAATTAAAAATAACAATTAAATAATAAAAACTAAATTCAAAAAATTAAAATGGCAGAAGAAGAAAAGCAGGAAAAGGCAGAGCAGGAGATTGAATCTGTAAAGCAGGCTATTGTGGGAAAAGAAGCAAATGCCGAAAGGCCGGAAGAAGAGAGGTACATTTACAAGCAAGTTAGGAGCATCGCATTCTCAATTCTAAGCCCGAAGATGATTAAGAAGATGGCATGTGCAAAAATTGTGACACCTGAGCTTTATGACAAGGAAGGATATCCTGTTGACGGGGGTTTGATGGACATAAGGCTTGGTGTGATTGACCCGGGTTTAAGGTGCAAGACATGCGGATCGAAGCTCAAGGAATGCATCGGGCATTTTGGCTACATAGAGCTTGCAAGGCCCACCATTCACGTAAAATTCGTAAATATACTGATGACCATGCTTAAATGCACATGCAGGGATTGCGGAAGAATTCTTATTCCCGAAAACAAGATATCAAAAATAAGGGAAACACTTGACCAGGTCGAAAAGGAAAGCGGAATCGAGGATAGGAGGCATAAAGTAAAGGAGATAATTGCAGGTTTAAAGACAACTAACAAATGCCCGAACTGCAAGTCAAAGCAAAAAAAGATTTCACTTGAAAAGCCAACGACATTTATAGAAGAGGAGAAAAGATTAAGCCCAATTGAGATAAGGGCAAGGCTTGAGAAGATCCCTGATTCAGACTGTGAAATATTCGGATTGAAAGTTCCTCACGTAAGGCCCGAGTGGATGGTCCAGACGGTATTATCAATTCCGCCTGTTACAATGAGGCCAAGCATTACATTGGAAAGCGGCGAGAGGAGCGAGGATGACCTTACACATAAGCTCGGCGACATTGTCAGGATTAACCAGAGGTTGTTTGAAAACATAAATGCAGGAGCGCCTGAAATCATCGTCGAGGATTTATGGGACTTGCTTCAGTATCACGTCACTACATTCTTCGACAATAACATTGCGCAGCTGCCTCCTGCAAGGCACAGGAGCGGCCAGCCATTGAAGACATTGACAGAAAGGATAAAAAGCAAGGAAGGCAGAATAAGGCATAATCTTGCAGGCAAGAGAACAAACTTCTGCGCGAGAACAGTAATCAGCCCTGACCCTATGCTTGAGCTTTTCGAAGTTGGAGTTCCATTTATTATTGCAACAAAGCTTACTGTACCTGAAAGGGTAAATGATTGGAACATGCAATACTTAAAATCATTTGTAGAAAAAGGACCTGACAAGTACCCTGGTGCGAATTACATTATCAGGCCGGATGGAAAAAAGAAGAAAATAACAGACGAAACAAAAGAAGCTTCGATTGAGGAACTGCAGCCAGGCTACATTGTTGAAAGGCACCTAATGGACGGAGACGTTGCAATATTCAACAGGCAGCCTTCATTGCACAGGATGAGTATGATGTGCCATCGCGTAAAGATACTCCCAGGCAAAACCTTAAGATTAAATCCTGCTGTATGCACGCCTTACAACGCTGATTTTGACGGCGATGAAATGAATTTCCACGTTCCGCAAACAGAAGAGGCCAGGGCAGAATCTGAAATTTTGATGGAAGTCCAAACACAATTGATTTCATTGAGATACGGCTTAAGCATAATAGGATGCACTCAGGACTCAATTTCAGGCAATTTTATTCTTACAAAAGATGCTGAACTTAAAAGGGAAGATGCAATTGATTTGATTGCTGCAGTAGGCTTGACCGATTTTTCAAATCTTCCCAGAAAAGCTGTTGTGACTGGCAAAGAAGTTTTCAGCACATTAATTCCGAATGATTTTAATTACACCGGCCACTCGAGGCTTTGCGACAGATCCAAGGACAAGTGCGACAAGGAAACTCATGTTGTAATTGAAAACGGAAAGCTGATTTCAGGAGTAATGGACAGAAATTCCATTGGGGAGGAATCTGGATTGATGCTGAGAAATCTGCATCAGAAATACGGCAAGGACGTCAGCGTAGACCTGCTCGGCAAGATTTTCAGGCTTGGAATTGAATATTTGCTTAGGACAGGATTTACAGCAGCCCTGTCAGACACTGATCTGCCTGAATCTGCAAAGCAAAAAATAAGGGATGATCTGGATGCTGCAAGAAAAGATGTTTATGCATTGATATTGCAATTTAAGGAAGGCAAGCTTGATACATTCCCGGGTAAGACAATGCAGGAAACCCTTGAGCTGAGAATACTTGAGGTCCTGAACAAGGCAAGAAACGAGACGGGAAGAACTGTTGCTAATTTCGCTGATAAAAGAACAAACACTATGATAATGGCGGAGTCTGGTGCAAGAGGCAACTTGCTTAACCTGGCACAGATGGCAGCTTGCGTCGGGCAGCAGGCAATGAGGGGCAAGCGAATAGATAAAGGATACCAGCAAAGGACTATTTCCCATTTTAAGAAAGATGATTTGAGCTCAGAAGCGCATGGATTTATCAGCAACGGCTTTAAGACAGGATTGACTCCTGCAGAATTTTTCTTCGGCTCAATGACTGGCCGAGACTCATTAATGGATACGGCATTAAGGACGCCAAAAAGCGGCTACCTGTACAGGAGGCTTGCAAATGCAATGCAGGACTTAAAAGTCGAGTATGACAACACAGTCAGGGATTCTTCAAAGAAAATAATCCAGTTTGAGTATGGTGAAGATGGTATTGACGTCTCAAAGTCAGAGAATGGGGTAATCAATGTCAAGAGAATAATTAATTCAGTATAAAATTTATTTTGTTTATATTTGACATTTTTAAAAATCAAATTAATTTCATTGAAATATTTTAAAAAAAATCAATGACAAAAGATTTATTGGAATGCACCTATTGTCAAGCTCAAGTGGAGCTAAAAAATAAGGTGCGAAGCATATATAACTAAAAAATCATTAACTATTAGCATAAAAAACAAAACACAATAAAAATATTAAAAAATAAATAAAAACTTTCACAAAATCCAATAAGCAAAGTAAACAAAAATAATTAAGATAAACCCAATAATAAACAATTAATAAAATGGCAAAGAAAGTAACGTCAGCCGAAATCAAGAAATTGCTGAAAGCAGGAAATGTTATACTTGGCACTGAGAAGTCCATGAAGAATTTGAGGCTTGGAAATGTAAAAAAAATTCTGCTAAGCTCCAACTGCCCTGCAAAAATTGAAAAAAGCATAAGTTACTATGCGGGCCTAAATGAGACTGAGATGGAAAAACTGGATTTTCCCAATGACGAATTGGGAGTTATTTGCAAAAAGCCTTTTTCTATATCGGTTCTTGCCGTAATCAAAGGTGTAAATAAGTGAATAGGGTCAAGTACAATTCTGAACTGATGAAGTTAATGGCTTTTTTTGAGTCTGCAACTGGCGCAAAAATAAAAGATTGCATTGCAAATGACAATATCACATTCATTGTTGAGGAAAATGATATGGGCAGGGCAATAGGCAAAAGCGGCTCCAATATTAAAAAAATTGAGAATGCATTGAAAAGAAGAATAAAGCTTGTTGAATTTGCTAACGATCCTGTCCAGTTTGTTAGAAACGCAATATATCCGCTTGAAGTGTCAAATATAGTAAATGAAAATGGCACGATTACAATCCACGGAAAAGATACAAATTCCAAGGCAAAGCTTATCGGAAGGGAAAAGCAAAATCTTAATCATTTGACAGATATTGTAAAGAGGTATTTTGACATTAATGATATAAGAGTTGTCTGACAAAAGCCAACCATAACCTTTAAAAATATACCAGAAATCCTAGTCGATATGGGAAACAAGTCAAAAGGATTGTTTGCCGGAAAAAGGCTTAAACAGAGAAGAACTTTTGGAAGATGGCACTACAAGCCTTACGTCAAGAGAGTCTTAAGGCTCAAAGAGCGCTCGGATCCGCTGGAAGGCGCTTCACAGGCAAAAGGCATTGTGCTTGAAAAAGTGCAGCTTGAGGCAAAGCAGCCAAACTCTGGAATGAGAAAATGCGTCAGGGTTCAGCTCATTAAAAACGGAAGGCAAGTGACTGCATTCTGCCCAAGAGACGGCGCAACAAAGCTTATTGACGAGCATGACGAAGTTATAATTGAATGCATCGGCGGCGCAATGGGTGGGTCAAAAGGCGACATTCCTGGAGTTAGGTGGCAGGTTATCAAAGTAAATGATCAAAGCCTGGATGCTTTGTTGAAGGGAATCATTGAAAAGGCAAGAAAGTAAAAAATTTCATTTATTTATATTATTTTTAAAAATCAGATTGTAGGTAATTAAATATTTTAAAAAAGTCAATGGCAAAGAATTTAATGGATTGCGCCAATGTAAGGCGCAAGTGGATCTAAAACAAAAAGTGCAAAGCACATTAACAAAAATATTACAATAATAAGAAAAACCCATTAACTAATAACATAAAAAACAAATACAATTAAAAATAATTCATAAATTAAATCCAAGCAAAATTAAAGATAAAAATTTCAAAACCAAAATGTCAAATATAAAAGCTTTCAACAGATGGGAAATGGATGGCATAAAGGTTGATGATGCTGGCCTTCAGGCATTCATTACTCTGCAGCCTAAAATCGTGCCGAAAACTGGGGCAAGGTACGCAGGCAACAAGTTCTACAAGAGCAGGATTTTTATTGTCGAGAGGCTGATTAACAAAGTTATGGTTCCCGGGCATAAAGGCAAAAAGCATTACAAGACCAGCAGCCACATAACAGGAAAGGCCCAGACTGCCTATGGCATTGTTGAGGATGCATTCAAGCTGATTGAGAAGCAGACAAAAGAAAACCCTATCAAGGTTTTTATCAAGGCTCTGGAAAATGCTGCGCAAAGGGAGGAGATAATCACAATTGAATACGGCGGTGCAAGATATCCCAAAGCTGTTGAATGCTCTCCCCAAAGAAGGGTGGATTTGGCTTTGAGGCATATGACGCAAGGGGCTTACCACAGGACTTTCAACACAAAAAAATCTATGGTAAATGGCCTTGCTGATGAAATTGTCGGCGCTTACAGAATGAGCAGCGCTTCAAACGCAATTTCAAAGAAGCTCGAGATTGAAAGGCAAGCGGATAGTTCTAGATAAGGATATTTTTGTTAAGTTTTTTCAATTAATCCAATAAGTACAAATTTGGCACATACGGTTATTTTGAATGTCTTTGTTGTTTATTTTTAAAACATTGGTGCTTCAATGGTTAATTTAGAATTATAATATTAAAAACGAAATGTTTTAATAATAGTTCTGGCGTGAAAGTAATTTGTCTTATAGGATAGGTTAAAATTTTACTTTAAAAAGAGGAAGAATGAAGAATTTTAATAAAAATAGTTCTAAGAAAATTTTTACCATATTTTTTATGTTATTCATAATCTCTCCGTTTGTAAGTGCGAATTATGCATATATAAGCGGCGTGATTACCAAAGGAGGTTCCCCTGTTGCGAATTCATACGTATATGATCAAACCAATAGTGGAAGATATGTAGGATACAGCAACAGCAATGGAAATGTAGTCTTTGATAATAGTTATGTTTCTTTTTTGGCAGGAATTCTTCACTGTTTTGCTTATAATGGGAATACCCAGATTGCGTGCGATATTGGTAGCCTAACATGCTCTCAGCTTGCAACTTTTTCATTAAGATGGAACTATAATAGTGCCAACGACTATGGTTCCTCAAGCCCTAGCGGCTTTAGCACATGTACATATAATTTTGGGCATAATTTTCAATGCACACCGAACTGCGCTGGCAAGCAATGCGGCGATAATGGATGCGGAGGCTCGTGCGGCGCTTGTTCTTCTCTCTATACTTGCCTGAATGGGCAGTGTTCAGCTCCAACTCCAACATATTCATTTAGCCCAACGCAGTTGAACATTGGAAGCACCTATACATCTACTGTTTCAAATGCAGCGCCTAATTCAGCAGTGACTTTACATAATTGCCCACCAGGTGGCAGTTGCGGCGATTATTCCGTCGGTACAACAGATTCAAACGGATATCTCAGCGGCAGCGGAACAATAGACTCAGGATTTGTAGGTGGAAGTTATATTCAATCAGTTACCGTCGCTGGTAAGACATCAAATTCCATTACATTTACAGTGCAGGTATGCAATCCTTTGTCAAGATGTGACAACACTTACAAATATTGCAGAGATAATAATATAAGGAATTATGCATCTTGCAATGTATTTGACTTTGGATATGATGCTTCTTGCACTGGTGGCAGTACGCTTGGAAAATGCTGCTCTGTTAATTCAGAATGCCCATCTGGCCAGAAATGTTCTGGAGGAACTTGTGTAGCTTTAAATTGCCCAACAGACCTTGGAACATGCTCCCAGTCAACAAGCAATTGTCAGCAAACATGCGGTGGCACACCTTATTATTGTCTTCAGGTGGGTACTAATCCAAGTGATTGGCAATGGAGAACTTCAGTTCCAAGATGCAATGCAGACGTTCCCGCTTGCACGCATTTCCAATGGCCCGACTATTGTAACAATAATTGTGGAACTACTTCAGGTTCATGTTATGCTATTGGTGGTATAAGCGCTCCCGGTTCTATATGGAAATATTCAACCGAGCAGGTTTGCATGGACGGAACTTCTCCTGCACAATATGGAAGCTGCTCGACATGCGCTTCTTTGACAGACTCTTACGGAAATGCAAAAGTTGCAATAGGATGCAGCGCGACTACAACATGCAATAATCAATGCGCACTTGGAACAACAAAATGCAGTACTTCAACTACAAGGCAAACATGCAATAATTATAATTCTGATCCTTGTTATGAATGGGGCGGTGACACAAATTGCCAGTTTGGGTGTGATAGCACTACAAATCAATGCAAAGGGGATCCTTGCGCTGTAAAAACTTGTAATTCCCCGCCATCTCCTCAATGCATAAACTCAAATACTTTGAGAACTTTTAATTCAGTTGCATGCTCTAACGGAGCGTGTAATTATAATTCCTATTCAGATTCTGTCTGCAGTTATACTTGTGTAGGCGGAAGCTGCTGCACTCCATCATTATCATGCCCTGCATGGGATGCAACATGCCCTATAAGCGGAACTCAAACAAGAACATGCACTGATGTAAATGCCTGTGGATATTACTCTTCCAATCAGGTTACAGAATTAAGAACATGCACTCCGAATTGTCCAAGTGTCTTACCGTCTTGCACGCCATCAACAACATGTGAAGAATCGGGAGGAATTAGAAAATCTGACGGAACTTACACTTGCCCCGGATGGTATTGCAGATACGGAACAGGAATGGGTTGGATAACACCAGGCGATCTTTCAATAAATTGTGATAGTGCAGGAGAATATTGCAAAACTGCACAATGCGGCGGAAATACTTATTATTGCTTAGCAAGAAATACATGGACCACGTGTTCAGGCTCGACGCCATATTGTTATTCCGGTTCAGGTGCTTGCAACACTTGCAGCTCGGATTCGCAATGCTCAGGCTCAACTCCTTACTGCACAAGCAGCGGATGCAGGCAATGCACTTCTGATTCGCAGTGCACAAGCATTCCTGCAACAACCTGCGCAAATAATGTGCAAACTACTTATTCTGGCTCTTGCAGTTCCAATTCGTGCACTTATCCTTCAACACAGACAACATGCCAGTACGGATGCAACGGAAATGTTTGCAGAACAACACCACCAACACCAAGCTTTTCTTTGGTTCCAACAACAATGACTTTAGGAAGTTCCTGGACGATAACTGTTACAGGCGCTTCTCCAAATGCCCCTGTTGCATTAAATTGTTACGGGACTAATTCGCAAGGAAATTGCGGTATTGGAATTCCCCCAAGCTTATGCACAACGGATGCAAACGGGGCATGCACTATAACTGGCTCTGTTCCAAATGATCAGAAATATGTCGGAACTTACACGCAATCTGTAACAGTTTACGGCACAACATCAAACTCAATTTCATTCAATGTTTTGCCCGCATGCCCAACTGCAGGAACTTTTGTAAACGGATATTCATATTTGGGCTGCGCTGTTCCTGTTGTTACCCGTCAATCCTCCGCTGCAGTTGATTCATCATATGGCTGCAGCAATGCGCCTACATTCTCATGCTACCGATGCAACCCAGGGTATTATTATTCATCTGCTGCAAATGACTGCGTGCCTGCCTGCCCTGCGACAGGAACTGGAACTCCAACTTACACAGGATGCCAGAGTTATGCACCAACAAATTCAGTTTCTGTTGCATTAGGCTACGGATGCCAGTATTCTTTCATAAATTGCTACCAATGCATTTCAGGATACACTTTTGAAAATCCTCTGAACAAATACATAACCCCCGCTGGGCAGGTGAACTGCATTCCAATATGCCCAAGTGCTGGAGCTGTCGACAGCGGATATGTTTATGCCGGCTGCAAAAATAATGCCCCTGCAAATACCGTCTGGGATTCCGGCAAAGGCTGCGGAACAAGCGATTGTTTTAGGTGCAGTAGTTTCTTGGATACTTATGATAGCACAATCAATGCTTGTTGTGGAGGAAGAAATAGTCAATGTTGTGGTTCTTCCCAATGTAATACAGGAAATTATTGTACGAGTGCCGTGAAATGTTGTAAGACAGGTGAAATCTGGTCGACAGCGTCTAACACATGTATTGGCTATACAGGATGTACTCCGTCATGGACAAGCCCTGGAAGTTATGGCTCAAGTGCGAATTGCAACTCAAATCAGATGTGTTGTCCTAATGCAGTGCAAATAGGACAGAATACGTATGAAAGCGGATGCCTACCAGTAAGCACTTACTGATTCTAGAACTTCTTAAACACAGTACCGGGTGAGAAATTGTCCTCTGTTGCAACAACTGTTTCACCAGTCGGAGAAAATGTCACAGCTCCGTTGGAATTTACTTTGGTAAACCAATAGATTCTATTAAAACCAACAAGATTCCCCAGCCCTTCAATTGTCTCCTCGCCAATCACGTCTGTGGAGCTCGAAATTGAGAACATAACATCAGAACCTAATTCCATTATCGTGTGATCTATTGTGTTCGGTAGATTATTATTGTATATGGGACCGTTGCTCGGGCGTTGACCATTCACGCGAATGTCAAAATAATTTGACTGGGGCATTGTTCCTCCATCCTGAAACCTAAGTTTAGTGTGTCTTGCTTTTGAATTGAAATAATTGATAAAAGTCAGTAGGTTGGATTTTGTAACAGTATCAGTAGTTCCAGTTAAATTCCGATAAACCATAACAACATCGCCCGGATTGGCAAACTTCACTAATTTACCGCCGAATGTCGACTGAAAATAATCTTTGGTTATAATTACGTTCTCTGTATTTCGTGTGCCAACAAAAGCATTCGGAATTCCAATCACACAAGCATCCAATGAACCTGCCGTATCAGGCACGTTGAATGTCATTGTTGTTTTGTCCAAATCCATCTGGGCTGCATTATCGCCATCGCAGTTTGCAGAATATCTAAGTATTTTCCACTCAGGAAAAATAGAATTATTGTTTGCATTAATTGTATAATTTCCAGGCTTAAGCTTTACGCTTAAAGTTCCTGTTGACGTCTGGTACTGCGCATTGTTAATGTTTACCGTTGAAACTACACCATTCATTGGAGCCAAGCTGACAACATCAGCAATTTTTAAATTTATGTCTACATCCTTCGGCACTATAACGGGAGTGTATGTTGCCCCCTCGCCTGATGCAACTGTCCACAGATTGTCAAATTTATTGAAGCCCAATGCAATGGCATAAAGAGGATCGCCGACAGCACTTACAGTTCCTTTAAAATTATTGTTTTTAGCTAAGATAGGAAATAATTCAGCCAAAGTCAGCGCAAGATAGCCGCCGGGAGCAAATGTCATTGTCCTTCTGTCAACTTCCCTTCCACTGTCATCAGCGAGGTAAAGGGTTGTATTAGCTGATTTTGTAGTATCAGCGTTAACAAACGCTGCCGCAGTCGTTTCCTCCAGCGTCTTCTTGGCATCAAAAAACTGCTCTGCAAGTGGCTTTGACTTTGAGGAAGACACAGCGCTCTCATTTGGAGTGAAATAAACTATTGACGGAACAACTTTGGAGTTTGCAGCATTTGATTCCATGACCGCATACCCAGACCTGGCAGTTGTGCCATCTCCTGTTGTCTCGACTTCGATACGTGCTTTCGGATTTAATGTATAAGTGAAAGTGCTGCTTCTGAGATTGCTGTCCTTCATAGTAACCGGCATGGCCTGTCCGTTTTGGCCTCCAAGAAATGTTAAGGTTAATATTTCAGGCTTGTCGCTTGCATCTTTGGAAGGGTAGGTAATGACAATTCTTGTCCTGTAACCTGCCCCGTCGGCAAATTGGGGAAATACTGCCGCTGGCTGCGACAGAGCATATTGCTCTGACTGGTTTGTGCCTTGCTTTGCTGAATAATCTTGTCGCTGCTGCGGAAATGCCATTCCTGAAAGTGCTAAAGAGCCTGCAAGGATTCCTGCAAGATATTTATTTTTTAAATGTTCCCCAAGTCTTGACAAAATTCCCGGAGTTGCTCCGGTTTCTTCCTTGACTGATTCATCCAAATCTTTTTCTTGAGGAGTCTCGATAGGAATATGATGTCGCTTAACCCTGTAAGCTAAATTATGCGTGCTGTTATCAGCAGAATGAATTACTGGATTCGTTCTATTGTATGAACCTGCGTAATTGCTGGTGTCAAAAGGCTCCAATGGCTGCGCTGATGCTGAAGAAGCGCTTGAGCCAAATCCACCTAAGGCAGAGGAGCCACTAGAAGAAATTCTTTTGTTTACCTGAAATTCGAGAGTCATATCTATCGTTAAAACCCTTCTTTTTAACCTTTATAAACTTTTCGGTTTGTAACTATTGGATGGTGGTTAAGTTTAAAAGCAAATGTTTAAATATAAGTTAGTATAAAATAGTATAAAAATGTATAAATTTATAATTGACTCAGATGCGTTGATCAAGTTAACAAAATCCGGAGCAATGGAAGAAATTTGCCGTTATTATAATTGCACCATAACAACTGAAATTAAAAATGAATCTGTTGATGAGGGCAAAAAAAGGTTGTATGAAGATGCTCTGAAGATTGAAGGGCTTATTAACAAAAATCTATTGAAGGTTATCGGCTTAAAAAAAGCAAGAAAAATAAAGGAAAACTTCGGCAAAGGGGAAATATCAGCTATAATCCTTTATTTTCAGGAAAAAAATAGTGTAATAATTACTGATGATTCAGCATTTATAAAATACCTTGAGCAAAATGCAATCAGATTTGTAATACCTGCTGATTTGATACTTTTATTAAAAGTCCAGAATAAAATAGATAAAAAAACCGCATTGCAATATTTAGAAAATATCAGAGTTTATATCAAAGAAGAAGTTTATAACGATATTAAAAAAGATTTAAAGGAGGAATAAAATGACAACAGTTTATCCAATGAAACTAAAAGACGAAATAATGCCTTTGATAGAGTTAAAAAGCAAAGAAGAGCATACGAACAAGGCTATAGTTTTAAAGCAGTTTTTGTATAAGGGATTGGAAAATTATGTGATGGATTTAGTTGGTAAGGGCAGGGTGAGCATAGGGAAAGCTGCAGAAATTCTTGATTTAAGCGTATATGACTTGCATGAAATTGCCAAGTCTAAAGGATTAAAGCTAAGTGCTACACTGGAACAACGGCAAAAAAGTAAAGAATTAATTTTAGGTAATTAATACTGCAGCTCTGATGCCCAATGCTCAGGCTCAACACCTTACTGCACAGCAAGCGGATGCAAGCAATGCACTACAAGCTCGCAATGCACAAGCATCCCTGCAACAACCTGCTCTAATAACGTCCAGACAACGTATTCAAGCTCTTGTAATTTAAATTCCTGCGCTTATACAGCAGCACAAACAGGCTCTGTAGAAAATGTAGGTTAGCATCACTTCTGCGAAGGCAATTCATTATATTAGCTTAGCTGACAGGGGGATGTCCCTTACGGGGATGCCAGCTTATTGCAAACAGCCGCATAGCCTGAGCACGATGCTGACCCGAGCGAAGCGAGATTTTCTACAGAGCCGCACAAACAACAAGATTTAAATATTATTAAAATTAAAATTATAAAACATAAATAAAAAAAGAGGGATCAAAATAAAACCAAGATTATTTTTGCTAATTTTATTTCTAGCTTCTCTTATTTATCTCAACCAGTCTTCCGCAATTAGCGGAGTGTCAATATGCGGGCAAAATTATCCATGCGGATCAACAGTATTTCCCTATACCTCTGACGGAGTATGCCCGGAAACTTACGGCTCAGGGACGTGCAGCCCTTACGACAAAGATTGCTCTCCGTGTGCTCTGACAGATACCAGCTGTGGTTACTGCTCAAGGCAGGGAATAAGCTGCTGCGGCAACTGCCACACTTCAGATAAATGGTATTGCAATGGGGTATCTGTCAATACAAGAGAATATAGATTTTTTAATAGCTGCCAAAATTTTGCATGTGCTTATCAGGTAACTTCTTCTGAAGACTGCCTGGCAAAAGCATCAACAGACTCGGACGGCTCATCAACAGCTTATACAACTGCAGGAACTGTAACAGATTACACAGGATGCTCGTTAGGAAGCTGTACTATCAACTCTTATCCTGATTCTTGCTCAGGCTCAACTTTAACTGAATACGGCGCATCAGGAACAACTTTCACGTCAACAACAAAAAACTGCAATGATTATGACACAAACTCCTGCAGATGCACGACTGGCTCCAATTTGAACGAGCTCTGCCATAAATGGGGATGTACAAGCAACGCATGCCAGGACACAAACACCGAATGGACAAGAAATTCATACACTTGCAGCGCGGCAAACCAATGTGCCGCACCGACAACATGCCAGGGAAGTTCATACAAATGTTACAGGACAAATTCCGGCTCATGGAATTGGGCAGCCTCACCAGAATCATCTGAAACAAACTGCAATGACGGCTATGACAATGATTGCAACGGCTATATTGATTTGCAGGATGCCAACTGCCAATTGATATTGACTATGAATCCAAATCCAGCATATCCTGCACGGTCAGTTAATGCTGTTATTTCACCTTCAACACCGCTGGGAAATGTGGCAATTAAAGATTATCTTGGGTGCAGTTCAGGAACAACCTTGTGCACAATTCCTACAGGCCAGACTTCTTGCCCGGTTACGGCACCTTCAAATCCAGGCACATTTGGATATCATGCCTGCATAGGGCAAAATGATGCTTATGCAACATTGTCAGTAACCAGCGCAGACACCCACTGCTCAAATGCATTTTCACATACGCAAAATGATAATATTGACCCTGCAAGATATCTTCATTATTACACAATCGCAACTACAAAAACATGGAATACCGATGACTGCGACGCGCTGGACACAAAAAATTGCAGGAACTCCTGCAATACAGGAACAGGAAACATTGATTACATTTGCGATGATTATAGGTGCATCAGTTCCGCATGTTCTCCAACCGGATCAACGTTTACCCAAGCACCAAATAATCAAGTTTGCACAAATTCCTGCACGGGAAAAACAGCAGTTTCATTCCAAACAACAAATTCAGACTTAATCAAAACTACAGCGTGCAGTGCAGGACAAGCAAGCTGCCCATCGACAACAATGCATGATTCTTGCAGCGGAGATATTGCAACACAAAATTATTGCTCAGGTGCAAGTGCCCTTTCGTCAACAAAAAACTGCAATGATTATGACGGATGGTACTGCAGCGGAAATGTAAGGGAGTATAGAAATTATGGATGCTTTGATCCAGGAGCTCCAAGCGGCGCTTATTGCAAATATTCTGTAACATCGTCAGAAGATTGTGCAGCAAAACAATCTATTGATTCAGACGGCTCGCCAACAGCTTATACTACAGCAGGAACCGTAACCGATTATACAGGCTGTTCCTTAGGAAGCTGCACAAGCAGTTCTTATCCAGATTCCTGCTCTGCACAACCACCATCTTTATTGACAGAATATGGTGCATCTGGCTCAACCTTTTCATCTGCAAATTATGACTGCAAAAATTTCGATTCAAAATCCTGCTCAAATGGAAATCAATATGAAGAAATCTGGAGCTGCAAAAATAGCCCGGGATTTTGTTATGACACTGCAACGCAAACTCCTGTTGGAACGGACTCAGATACAGATGGTGTTGATGTTCAATGTGGGGATACAACGTGCGACAATGCAAAAGGAGTTTGCGATACTGCTATTGCCGGAAAATGTATCGCAAAAACATCAACAGAAACAAATTGCGCAGATGGATTGGATAATGACTGCAACGGATTGACAGACTGCGCCGATCTTGGTTGTGCAGGACAAACTGGCCCTAATGCAGCTAAATGCTGCCAAACCTCAAGCAACTGCGTCCAAAGCAACTGTGTAACTGAAAGCTGCGCCAATAATATCTGCACTTACGCAAACAGAAATGCATGCGACAGCACAGAATGCTCTGCAGGAACATACTGCGATTCTGCCGGTGGAACGTGCAAATCTCCTGAACAAAGTGAAAATGTATGCTTGAATTGCGCCCAGGTTACCGATAAGACAACAGGTTTGTGGAACCTTAACCCGCCAATCCACGAAGACGCTGGCAAGGGGTACTCAACAAATGCTGATTTGTTTACTTCATTATTCAACTCAGACGGCGGGCCTTGCACAGTGCTAAGCGGCGGTGTATGTTTTGACAAAAATAACAACCCATCAAACCACAAGTCCGCTTTAACAACTGGAAATTGCTGCGGCAATGACTTAAATGAGTATTTCAAAAAAGATTGGC
The DNA here is from genome assembly GCA_964396095.1 of uncultured Methanosarcinales archaeon. Taxonomy (GTDB): domain Archaea; phylum Nanobdellota; class Nanobdellia; order Woesearchaeales; family GW2011-AR4. The sequence goes on along the minus strand of CAYNCK010000002.1, from coordinate 19,076 downwards.
ATGGCGGGGAATGCACAAACAGCGTTGACGACTGTGTCTGGAGCAGCGGAGATGCACAATCTTCAGACACCGGCAACAAAGTATGGTGGTGCTACCAGCATGAGTGGAGCGAATGCAAAGATACAACAATAGGCTCTAAAATTGGAGGAGTTACTTGTGCAGGGGTTGTTGGAAATAATGCTTGGACTCCAAACTCTCTCGTTAAGAATGAAAACCTATACGGCCAAAATGCCTGCTCAGACGGAATAGACAACGACGGCAACGGATTGACAGACTGCCAGGACAATTCTTGCGATGGCTCGGTAACAGGAAATGTCAGAAACCAAAACTCCCAATCCATTTCATCTGCAACAATAACTGCAAAGATTGACATTCAGACAGCCAGTTCTGTTCAGTCAAGCCAACAGGGATTTTATTCAATAGGGCTTCACTGCGGAAATTATAACTTGGTTGCTTCCCATCCGGATTATGCATCTTCGTCACAAAGCATTTCCATTGCGCCAAACCAGCAGCTGTCAAGGGATTTCAGTTTGTTGTTGGGCTCATCGTGCGAGCAGGATTGCACATATGTGTCTGACAATATTGTCCATGCTTCATGCGATGGCAAGAACGGATGCGCTTTTTACGACAGCATTGCAAAAGCAGCATGCGACAACTCGCAGCCCGGCTGGGTGAGGGATTATAATGCAACTCATTACATTACCTGCGCATTAGGAACGCCTCAGCCAAAAATTGAATTGCAGGCAAGCATAAGCTGCTCCAGCGGCACTCTTGTTAAAGTGACGAGAATTGTAGTCTATAACGGAAAACCAGTCAAGTTAGTTGTTGCGACATGCGGCTGAAAAAAAATAATTCCTTTTTTAGGATTGATGAAGTCTGGCTAGTTATTGCAGTAGCAGTCATAGCAATAATTTTCAGCGCAGGAAAAAACAGCCAGGACAAGATGGGAGCTGAAAAAATAACCGAGATTTTACTTGACCACCACAGCATAAGTTTTGTTGACAATGGAATCATAGATGAAAAAAAATTAAACGAAATTAAAGGCATGGATTATGCCCAATTCAAAAATTATATAAAAGCCAAGAATGATTTTTGCATCTACATAGAAGATGAAAATGGAAATTTGATTCTTGCAAAAGGCTCCTCAAAGCTCGGCATGAATACTGAATATTGCAAAGAATAAAAACAGATGCCAAAATTCAAATTTTCTAACTTAAAATCGCAATCGTGGTCTATAGACATTGTAATTGGGATTATTGTGTTCATGGCTGCGTTTCTTATAGCATACTCTGTCATTAATTCAAATAAAAGTTCAAAAAGTGATGATCTAAAAGGGCAGGGGCTGGATGTCATTAAAGAGGTTGCATCAAGTGGATCATTGAACAGGATTATAGACGACAACGAAATCAACATAACCAGGCTCAATCAGCTCAAGAACCTTAGCTATGATGAATTAAAGAGGCAGCTGCGCATTGAGGGCGATTTTTGCATTTACTTAGAGGATGACAAAGGAAATCTTGTGCTCTTGAACAACAGCTACAGGGGAATTGGAGCTCCAACAATCAATATCAGCGGAACTCCTTGCAGCCAGAAATAACCACCACTGATTAGAAAACTATAAATATATTCATTCTAATATCTAATATTAAAATGCAGAATAAAAAAAAAGGATTTTTCTTCATACTGGATGCAATATTGGCATTGTTTATTCTTATAATAGGAATTTTTCTCATAACATCCGCATATATCAATGTCCCGAAGCCAGGGCAGGTGGCGTTGATTTCAGACGACTTAATGAATTTCCTCTCAAACACAAAAATAGAGGACTTAAATAATATTTATGCAGGCATCGGGGGGGAATTATGGAAACAGGGCATAATTACTCAAGGGGACAATTCGCTGTTGCAGCAGATTGGTGAGTTTTATGCTACAAACAAGCCGGATATAGCTGAAAAATTCATTCAGAATGTTTCGGTAAATATTGTACCCTCACAATTCAATTATGAAATTTGGCTTAACGGCGCAATTCTTTATCCGGCAGTTCCTGCACAATCTCACATAAATTCAAAGTCAAGCACAGAGCTTTTGCTTACTTCAAAAAAAATAACTTTTGGAATTCTAAACAAGACTACCGGCAATATATGGGGCCCTTACAAAGCAGAGGTTTTCATTTGGGAAAAATAAAGCCGTTGAGGAAAAAGGGAATATTTTTTACTTTTATAGCGATCACAATAATGGCAGTAGCAATCGTAGTATTCGTACCATCTTCAGATATTAGCATACAACAGGATTTACAGGCGGTAAAGACAAGGATAAATACCATTGACCATTATGTAAGCGACTTGGAATACAGCTATTTTGAAATTGTTCTGAGGGCAACTGCCCACAAGGCAATCCTCTCGCTGGTTTATTACATAAACACAACAAAATCGCCATTGAACAATTTTGACTCTGTTTTCCAGGAAGTTTTTACCAATGGCACAATCAACAATGTGGCGATTGATTCAATAACCGGCAAAAAAATTATGGACAATAACTCATTTGCAAACTGGAGCAATGTAGTAATACGGGCTGCGAAAGACACATTCAATGTCAATACGACAATATTTGTGAACAGTGTTTCTATATCCCAAACAATGCCCTGGAGCCTTGAAGCATCGCTGGACTTAAACTTCTCAGTGAAATCAAACGTTGCTGAATGGAATAAGAACGCAGTCATTGTAACTACAATCAGCATAGAAGGCTTCAATGACCCTTATTATCTTTTAAATACCAACGGATTGTACACTAACCAGATTAAAAAATCCACTGTAGAATTCAATGATTGGAATATTTCAAAAGTAAGGGATCACTTGAGAAATGGCACATATGTCCATTTGGAAAGCTCAGACGCTCCCAGCTTTTTGATGAGGTTCACAAGCACAATATCTAACTCAAGCTGCTGCGGAATAGAATCACTTGTAAATCCAAACAAAATAAGCACGAGCGACCAGACTGAAAGCTATGTTGATTACCTTTTTTGGGTTCAGACTTATAAGTCAAGATGCTCAGAGATTTACAATATCACAAACCAGCAAACTGGTGGGGGGATTTGGGATGAGTTCAGGTACTTCAAGCTGGATTACAACCATACAATCAAGTACAATATAAGCAGCTTTGATGCAGTGCGCAATTGCTAGTTGCCACTCAAAGACAATAACTAAAGTTTTTATAGGCTAAACCAAATTAAGAAATATGCCGCCCAAAGAGAATGTCCTTAGGACAATAGCTGATGAATTGCTGGAATTGGTGAAAGCTCAAAGAAAAATTTCAGTTGAAGAGGCTGCAAAAAAGCTAAAAATACCACTTGCAACAGTCCAGTCGCTGGTTGATTTTTTGGTTGAGGAAAGAATTTTTGGCATAGAGTACAAATTCACAACTCCTTATATTTACCTTTACAGGGAGGGAATCAGCGAGGCAAAGGCTAAGGAAAAAAGTTTTGCAAGGGATCTTGTCACAAAAGAAATGTTTTACGAAAAAGCGAAGGAGCGCAAGATACCCCATGAATATATTGAAGGGCTCTGGAGAAAATACCTACAGCAGAACCTTGCAAAAATACGAGATGAGTTTTTGAGAAAATCCAGGGACAAGAAGGTGCCAGAGGAAAAGGTTGAGGCGCTCTGGAAAAGATATTTATCATACTTATAATAAAGATTATTTATAATTAACAAAATTTAAAATGGACATTGACGAGTTTTTGGATAGGGAGCTTTCTGAACTAGACTTGGCCACAGACAATCATGATACTGAAAATATTGAAGATATGCAGTCAAAAGAAGATTTTGAGCCATCTTCAATGTTCAGCAGCATAAGATCGCTTCTTGTAAAGGGAAGCATAGACGAAGCCGAGCGGATTTACATAGAGCTTTGGCGAGCTTTGCTTAACCAGAAATTAAAGTGGAATGTTGAAATGTACGAGCAGCTTGCTTCTGTAAGCAAAGAATTCATCAAGGAAATCAACAGGAGATATTCTGAAATTAAAAAAAAATCAGATGACATACATGAACTGATTAGAAAAGCGCGCTCTTCATTAAAAGAAGGGGGGAAAGACTTGCCTTACAAGATTTATTCACAGGTAATTGAAATCAACAATAGCATCCCGAATGTATTTTTCGAGGAGAAAAAAATAATTCAGGATCAGGTAGCATTATTCTATGAAGAGTTAAGAAATATTACTGACAACGAGCTGATAAAAAGAGTATCTCAGCTTGTCATGAACATAAACAGCCTTATTGAGAGGATAAATTTTTCGATTGGCTCTGGAAATTTTTACAATGCAGTTTCAGACTACAACAAATGCCTCCCTCTTTACAGCCAGGTTCCTGAAGGCTTCCTGAAAAGCAAAGCACTGCTTGGAATAAGGATACTGGAAATCTACAAGAACATTAGTATAAACATGGAAATATCAAGCCTGAAGCAGCAGATTTACCAAAAGCCCTCAACAAGGGCTATGCCTGAAAAATTGCATTTTCCTTCAGAGAATTCAACTGCCAACTTATCAATAAATGAAAAAAAAGACCGCGCGAAAAAGAATATTGAAAAGGGGTTTTACGGAGAGGCATCAAAAGAAATAGAAGAAATATTAAAAGTTTTTCCAAATGACGCAGAAGCAAAGGTCATGCACGCAAAAATAAAAACAATGCAATAAAGCAGATTAAAATGGAAAAAATCAGGATTATTGATTCTTATCAGCTTAATGTGAATGATATTATAGTTGATGTTTCGATACAGGCAAGGGATGAAGAGCCTGTGCCGATTTACATAATTTCCATAACAAACATCAGTAATGTAACCAAGATAATTCTGGAAAAAATAAGGGACGAGTTCGTTGCAGAAGGCGCGAAAAAAATAAGTGAAGAGGAAAACATCTCAAACATTCAGGAGCAGTTCAGGGAGAGCATTCTGAAGCTTCTTGCAAAATATTTTCCTGATGCCGACAAGAAAACAATGGACATGCTGATAAATTACATCCTGCAGCAGAATATAGGTTTTGGCAATATTGACATATTGCTAAAAGACGCAAATCTTGAAGAGATTGTAATAAACAACGCAAGTGAGCCCGTGTGGGTTTATCACAGGAAATTCGGCTGGCTTAAGACAAATGTGCTTGTCCCTAACGAGGCAAGGATAAGGCATTACTCAACTGTCATAGGACGTGATGTCGGCAAGGAAATCACTACATTAAATCCTTTAATGGACGCCCATCTGAAGACTGGTGACAGGGTTAATGCAACATTGTCTCCGATTTCATCAAAAGGCAATACATTAACGATAAGGAAATTTGCAGTTAAGCCATGGACAATAACATCATTCATAAAAGAAAAAACAATATCCTATGAGGGCGCTGCATTATTGTGGATGGCTGTGCAGAATGAGCTAAGCATAATTGTTGCAGGAGGCACTGCTTCTGGAAAAACAAGCATGCTGAATGCTTTGTCCAATTTTTTCCCATCCAACCAGAGAATAATCTCAATAGAAGACACAAGGGAGCTGATGCTTCCAAAAATACTTCACTGGGTGCCTCTTGAAACAAGGCTCCCTAATCCTGAAGGCAAAGGAGGAATAGAAATGCTTGACTTGATTGTTAATTCATTGAGAATGAGGCCCGACAGAATAATTGTTGGAGAGATAAGAAGAAAAAAGGAAGCGGAAGTTTTATTCGAGGCAATGCATACCGGACATTCCGTATACGGGACTTTGCACGCAAACAATGCTAGGGAAACTGTCAACAGGCTTACAAACCCGCCGATAGACTTGCCAAAGCAGCTTCTTTCAGTCGTTTCATTAATTGTTGTTCAGCACATAAACAGGAGGACAAGCAAAAGAAGAACCCTGCAGATTGCAGAAATTCTTCCAGACGGCGAGCCTAGGGTCTTAATGCAGATGAATTCTTCAAAGGATACCTTAGAGATAATTAACGAGCCGCTTGCCATATTAGATACACTAAACCTATACACTGGTCTTTCTAAGACGGAGATTTTTGCCGACATTCAGGCAAAGATTAGCATATTGAAATGGATGGTTTCAAGAAACATGAGCGATGTCAACAAGATAGGGCTCATAATGTCAAAGTACTACAGCAAAAGGCCGTTTATTCAATTAAAGGGTGTCTAAAATTAGTTTTGCAAATAGGGTTGCGTCGTATTTTCCAAATCTTAAAACTGATTTGAGGATAGCACATCTGCCTTACACCCCCGCAGGGTATGTGAGCAAAAATCTCAAATTAACTTCCCTGTATTCTGCTGTTTTTACATTCATGTTTTTTTTTGTGATCTACAAGGCAGGCCTGCCGCTTGTTTTGATTGCGCCAATCTTCATTGTTTTGTTCGTTCTTTTTTTTGAATACTCTCTTTTGATTGTAAAGGGTAAAATCAGGAAAAGGGAGCATGAGATTGATAACGAGGTCATTTTCATAGGCAACTATCTTCTTGTCAAGCTTTATTCCGGGAGGCCTTTGCTCAACGCGATAATAGAGACCTCAAAAAGCAGGGGCATTGCGTCAAAATACCTGAAAGAAATTGTAAACGACATCGAAACAGGAAACACAATAGAGGATGCATTGACAAATGCAATGAACTATTCTCCATCTTCAAAATTAAGAAAAGTATTGTTTCAAATAAACAATGCCCTTCAGCTCGGCATAGACGTGACAAAGCCGCTTCAGTCAGTTCTTGAAGAGATAACCAAAGAAGAGGAGCTGGAGATCAAGAAATACGGTAAAAAGCTAAACACGCTAGTAATATTTTACATGCTTGCTGCAATAATAATACCCTCCCTTGGAACTGCAATGTTTATTGTCATTTCAAGCCTGCTTAGCTTCCCGATAGGCTTAAAGGAACTAATTGTCGTCATATTTTTTATAATAGTTCTTCAGTTTATATTCATAACTCTCTTCAAGTCAATAAGGCCGAAGGTGAATCTGTAAAAATGGCGATGAAAATAATATTTTTGGAAGAATTTGGAAAAGCATTTGTTCCAAAGAGACTTATACCTCATCTTAGGAAGTACATGCTAAAATCAGGATTTAACGAAGTTCCGTACAAATTCTTTGGGTTTTTGTTTTACGTGTCCGCATTGATTACGACTCTCGTGTTTATTGTTTTTATTTACCCTTACCTGAAAAAATTTTCTCTTCTGCAGATTTATTTTTATTCGTTTCTAAGCTGGTTCATCATCCAGTTGTCCCTTGCCACCTTATTCATACTCATAGTTTATTTTTATCTTGACCTGAGGGTGTATACAAGAACTAAAAACATGGAAGCCCAGCTTCCCGACTTTCTTCAATTGCTGTCTTCCAACTTGAAAGGCGGAATGACTTTCGAAAAGGCCTTATGGGCATCGATAAAGCCAAGGTTCAATGTTCTTGCCAATGAAATGGCAAAGACATCAAAGAAGGTAATGACGGGCTACGATGTCAGCAGGGCTCTTGTAGAGCTTTCTGACAAGTATGACTCACTTATGCTAAAACGGACTGTTGACCTGATGATAAGCGAGCTTGAAAGCGGGGGGAATATCGCAGAGCTTCTTGACAGGCTTGTTGAAAACCTCAAGGAGACAAAAGAATTGAAGAATGAATTGTCTGCCTCGGCAATTGGTTATGTAATTTTTATCTCAGTTATTGTAATATTGATAAGCCCACTTCTGTTCGCGCTTTCATACCAGTTGCTCATCATGACGCTCGGGTTTATAGGCAAGTTTTCTGCTGCAACCCAAAGAGCAAGCAATTTGCCATTCAAGTTTTCGGGAGTTGGGGTTAACCCAAGTGATTTCAAAAATTTTTCTTTATTGGCAATATTGGTGATTTCGTTTTTTTCGTCAATGATTGTGGCGATTGTAGAAAAGAATGACATAAAAGGCGGCATAAAATATATTCCTATTTATGTGATAGGCTCCATTACAATTTATTTTTTCTTTACAAAGATGCTGGGATTTTTATTCGCAGGCATAGCCTGATTGATTATACGTAAAAAATTGAAACAGAAAAGTTTATAAACATCAAATTGAATTTGATTCAAAAAAGAGGCGCACAAAAAGTGATACTTAAAATAAAGAAATCCCAGGCAGCATTGGAATTTCTTACGACTTATGGCTGGGCTTTTCTGGTTATACTAATAATGATAGGAACTCTTGCTTACTTTGGCATACTGAGCCCGAGCAAGATTCTGCCCAACAGGTGCAATTTCGGAGCAGAATTTCAATGCCTTGATTACCAGATTGGCAACACTGTTGGCGGTGCAGGAACATTCAAGCTTAGGCTGAGAAATGATCTCGGTGAGCCGATTGATGTCTCATTAATAGGTTTAAGCACGGAAAGTACAACCGCTTACTTATGCTCTACAGCACCAACTTTACCATCAGGATGGAAAGGTGGCAATATCACTGATTTAACCTGGTCAAGCTGCTCCGGAGGGGGCCTTGTTCAGGGAGAAAAAGGCAAAGTTCTGGTAACAATAAAATATAATACAGTTTCAAGCGGCAACAGCTACACTAAGCAGGTAAATGGTGAAATTTTCTCAACTGTTATTTAATTGAAAACACAAATTTTATATATTGTCTTCTTTAGGTTTACACTGCATTTGTTTTATAGCCGGCCAACAAGTAATTATTGAATTAATTGTTGTTGGTTAACTTGCCAATCACAACAAGAGAAAATCATCTTTGTGGCTGACAATAAAAAAGAGGAAATATGGATAAAAAATCGCAGGCGGCATTGGAATATTTGACAACTTATGCCTGGGCTTTTGTTGTTATTTCTGTAACAATAAGCTCTATGTACTATTTCGGAATTTTTGACTTCGGCAAGTACTTGCCGCAGAACTGCATATTTCCTTCACAATTCAAATGCCTTGATTTCAGTTTGAATCCAAGCAGCGTCAGGATAAAGCTGGCAAATAATCTTGGAGAAGATATACGGGTGACATCAATCCTAGTAACCAATGACGCAAATCCCCCTGTCTCATGTACTTCACCTTCCGTTCCCTTTGACTGGGCACATGCAACAGACAATGACATTCTTTTCAACAGCTGCTCGGGTGGTGCTTACATTTCAGGTGAAAGAGTAGGACTTAGGGTAACAATGAAATATTTCGCAGTCAACACCCCGAGCCAGCCAATCCATATAATAAACGGAAAAATAAGCGCAAGAATAACGGGATAAAATGATTGCCTCAAAAAATTCAGGAGCTGTTAGCTCAGGGCAGTCTTCTTTGGAATACCTGCTTATAGTTGCTCTGACATTTGCTATTCTCATACCAACAAGTTATCTTTTTTACAGCTATTCGAAAGAGTCAAGCCAGCAGATAAATGATGCCCAGCTGACAAAGCTTGGAAGAACTATTGTGGATACTTCAGAATCAATCTTTTACTCAGGCCAAGGCTCAAAAACTATTCTTGATGTTAATGTGCCTGATAATGTAGTAAGTGCCGTCATAATCGACGGAAAGGAGCTAGTCTTTAACTGGACAACTAGCTTCGGAACAGAAGAATTGGTATTTTTCTCGTCTGTAAATTTGACAACAATAGGCTCAAATTGCATTATAAATGTCTGCAGCATTCCCCAGCTTGGAAATCCGGGGCTCAAGAAAATAAAAATAGAGTCCATAAGTTCAAATTCTGTCGATATCGAGCCAATATAAAATGCCCAAAAAGATATCAGCCCAATCAGCAACTGAATTCATCGTGCTTGCATCATTCATGCTGTTCGTAATTGTAGGCTTCTTTGCCATAACAACATCCAACATGCTGCGGGCAAAAGAGGATTCGAATATGAAAGTGTCGCAGGATATAGCGGAGTTTGTGAACAACGAGCTGGAAATTGCAAAATCAGTCAATAACGGCTACAAAAGAAATTTTACATTACCCAGCACAGTCAACGGAATTGATTACAGCATAAACATAACTGACGGCAGGGAGCTTACGGTCAATTACATTGGCTACGAGCATCTTATATTTTTATCTGCAAATGTGACTGGAAACATTTCAAAGGGCAGCAACGTTCTTATCAAAATAAATGGAATTATATTTATAAATCCCCATTAGATGTAAGGAATATTTTCATGGAATTTTATCCCGTATACAAAAACATAATTCCAGAATAGGCCTTTTTTTCTTGTAACGAAAACTGAAAACCCCGCCTCCCTGAAAATTCTTTCTATTGCTTTGTCGTTGGACAGCCATGCAACATTAGGTATGAGCTTGAAAAAATCCACGTAGTCGACAAAAACTATCTTGCCTCCATAAGGCAAAAGTTCCCTCATTTCCCTTAAGACTTTTTTCACGTCTTGCAAATATCCCATCATGCCTATGCTGACAATTGCATCAACATGGGGAATTGATGGGTGCACCCTGTTTACCTGATGCTCGTCATGCACAACAATGACATGGGAATGGCCTTTTTTTGAAAGCCTTTTTTTTGCAATCACTAGGTCTTTTCTTGACAAATCGGTTGCATAAACCCTGCCGGTCGGGGTAACGCTTTCAGCAAGCTGCATTGTCAATGTTCCCACGGAGCACCCAAACTCAAGAACTTTTTTTCCACTTATGTCGCCCAATAATGCAAGTACTTCTTTTCTTGTGCTTTTTGGAAGTATTATGCCTTCGCTGAGCAAAGTAAGGTAAGCGAGGGCGTCATTTATTTTTATTATTGCATCAGGATTGTAATAAATTTCAAGAAGAAGGTAGATTGGCACAGCAACTAGTATCAATGAAATTCCGAGCTTCATTGTATTTGGGGCTGTTGGCTCATTGTAAAGCCATGAAGACATTATTCCAATCATGAAAGCCATCAGTATAATTGAGCCAATTTTTACAAAAGGAACTTTAAATTTTCTTTCTAAGCCAGGTTCCTTGTACCTCAAAATCCAAACAGACAGCACAATAAAAAAATACATTATGAGCCCGAGAGGAAGCAGGAGGCTGAGCAGTGCATTGTATTTTCCAAATGCCATTCCAAAGATTGCCAAGCTGACTATAGTCTGGAATATTATCGCCTTGTAAGGTGTTTTAAATTTCTCATGTATGCTGCCTAATTGAGATATAAACAGCTTGTCCCTAGACAAAGCAAGTAGAAGCCTAGGCATTGTAATTATGCCGCTGGCAGCGGATCCGATTAATGAAATTGCAATTCCAATATTAAGAAGCCTCATTCCAAGATCTCCAAAAATCTGCTGCGAGACAATTGCTGTTGGTGCTCCAGATGCCGCAAGTATTTTCCATGGAATTACTCCAAGAGAAACAAAAGCTGACAAAATTGCAAGAACCCCTACAATAACTGTCCCTATGATTATTGCAATAGGAATAATTTTTTCAGGCTCTTCTGTCTCTTCTGCAAGGTATGTTGCACCCTCCCACCCGAAAAAACTTTCAAATAAAAAAAACATCGTGACAAAAATTGAAGATGCGCTGAATGCAAAGAAAGGTGAATAGTTTGAAGTGTGAATCCTGAAAAATCCCGGAATTATGAATGACAAAAGAACCCCTACGGAGACAATGGCGAAAACAACTAGCAATAACGCGCTTGCCTCAACCCCGAAATATGCGACAAGGTTCAATAGAAGAATAAACAATATACTTATTCCTATTTTTATTAACAGCTTTGAATTGTCAGGCAAAAGGTATTCAATAGCGGCCACTACCAGAAGAGCATTTGTCAAGTTGCCGACTATCCACGCAGTCCATGCCATTATGAATGAAAAAAATCTGCTGTATGCGTGCTTGCTGAACTCATAAACCCCTCCTGCTTTGGGATACATCGATGCCAGTTCGGCAAAATACATGCTTATATAGAGTGCAGCAATGCTAAGGGCAGCTATCGCAAGTATCATGGCATTTCCTGAATGGCCCGCACCCACGGCAGCTCCGAAAAATAATCCCGTTCCCATTATGGAAGCAATTGACAGGCAAAGTATACCCCAGAACCCAAAATACCTTTTCAGCTCGGCCATAAGCATAACTTTCGCTGTATCTTTAAAAATAATTGTCTATACTTGCATGTGGTGAATATCCTCTTCTGAATCCATTCAACCAATTCAATTCATTCTCAAAAACCTTTATAAACAGCGAAACCCAACCTCGTGCATCATGAAAATAATGATGGTTGAAGGAAGGTTCAATGGCAAAATTGATCTGTCAAATTTAGATGCAAGCATATTGCCAAAAAAAATCGGACTTGCAACAACCGTGCAGTTTCTTGATTTTGTTGATGAGATTAAAATCCATCTTGAAAAATACGGGAAAATTATTTTTGTTAATAAGATAAGGCAGAAATATGAAGGGCAGCTGCTCGGTTGCGATGTTGGGGGCGCTGAAAAAATAAAAGATGATGTTGATGCTTTTCTTTATGTAGGCACTGGAGTTTTTCATCCACTCGGCATTGCGCTAAAAATTGACAAAGATGTTTTCTGCTACGATCCACTAAATGCCTTCATGTCCCAAATTAGCAGGGAACAGGTAGAAAGATACAACCTGAAGCGGAAAGGGGCATATTTAAAATTCCTCGATTCGAAAGAAATAGGATTTTTAGTTTCTCTAAAGCCAGGTCAAAATAATTCCAAAAAAGCAGTTGAATGGAAGTCAAAATTAAAGGGCAAGAACTGCTATATTTTTGCTTTTGACAGCCTTGATTTTAACCAGATAGAAAATTTTCCTTTTATTGAATGCTGGGTTAACACTGCATGCAACAGAATACTTGACGACTATGGAAAATTTCCCAAGCCCCTTGTTGATTTAAGCGATATAGAAAAGATTGAGTTGGCACAGATTAAAATAAAATAGTTATTTTCTATTCTTCTTTTGTGACATCAATTGAATCAAGGTTTTTACTTCCTGGAGCTCTCTTTTTGATACATCCACCATTAGGCTCATCAGAATGAATATCACAAGCAGGGTTAGCCAGCTGAAAATGGCAATTATCATAAGCCAGCTTATCTGGAAATTATCTGCCCTGTAAACCTGGTTGATCAGCTGGAATCCCAAAAATGCAGCGCCTAAACCAACAACCAGAAGTACTATCTCAAAAACATTGAGCTTGTTGTAATCCATTCAGCAGCCTCTTTTTAATTGTTATTCATCAAACTATTATATAAATCTTGTTGTTGTTTCAGCGCTTTCTTCTGAGCAAGCCAAATACAATTAAGATTGCTAGAAGAGCCATGGCAAATATTCCAAGGAAAACGGCAAGCACTAACGGATTTTGAAAAACAGATGCCTCAGTTGCTGCCGGCACAGAGTCCTTATTCTGGACGAGTGTAGATTCGCCTGGCATTATTAAAGTCACAGGCTCCGTTTCATTTGGTGATTTTTCCTGAACAGGAGTTTTGGTTTTTGAGCGGTTGCAGTCATTTATCGCCAGATAAACGGTTTTCTTGTCAAACAAAATATAATTTTTCCAGTAAAAATTAATGTAAATTGGATAAGTTCCAGATTTGATGAAAGCCGGGATTTCATAATCAAGAACTTTTGTGTATTTCTTATCTTCAGAGCTTATATCTTTAGAAAAAACCAAGGATATATCTTTGTCATATGAGTTTATTCCAAGAGGTGTTGACTGGAATTCAAGAGTCATGTTACTCTCAGAATTATGCCCGAGGTTGATTACTTCTGCCGTTAACTTTACATCCCTGGTGCAGAATATCGAATCCGGAATTATTAATACGTCAGTAATTCTTATGTCATGGCTTAGCCTTTTTATTTGCAGCTTAAGGTTAATGCTTTTTGTATAAAGTGTCTTGTTGCTGTCAATTCCCCTAGCTTCGATTAAAGTGTCATAAGTTCCTGCATCTGCATAGAAGGGAATATTAATTTTAACATCTGCCAATGCATCGTTTTCAGCTTCCAGGTTGAAATCTGCGCTGTGTTCGTCTATGTCAGAGCCGTCATCTGCTTTTTTGATCTTTACCTTTACCTGGATGTTGTTTAAGTCAACATCCCTAAGGCTGTCCTGTACTCTTATAGTTAAAGTAACATTTGAGCCTGGAAATATATCGACATTGATTTTTGAATTGTTTACAACAGGAACAGCAGCCACGTGCACGACATTTTTGTATTCGAGCGAGTAAGTGTATGCTTTATCATATTCCGCAATGGCTTTTATGTCTGTTATATCAAGCCCTGCAGCAAGTGAAGCTGTAGCTAGCAAAAGCACAAACACAAATGCAAATATCAGTATTTTCATTTTGTACCTATTATATAGTAGTTATTTTCTATATATAAATGTTATGGTTTTAAAATGCAACAAGCTAAGCGTGAGCTGCAGAACAGGATGGTATCTTTTTGCTCTTCTATTGTTTTGTATATGATAAAATTTTTATCTATAAATTTTTTAATGTAGCAATATTTTTTTGATTTTTTAAGAATGCTGAAAATGAATCTTCCCTTTCCAGCTCTTTTTGCCTCGTTTATTGAATTTTTGATGTTGTTGAAATTGTGCAGAGAGGTTACAGAAATAATATAATCTAACGAATTAGTCTTGAATGGCAGGCATTCGGCTGTTCCAAAAACTTTTAACTTTTTGTTATGCTTTAGCATCCCGAAGCTTGTGTCTATTCCTACAACAAAGCAGCCAAATTCAGAAGAGATTCCCGTCCCGCATCCCAGGTCAAGAATCCTTGTATTTTTTCCTATTTTGATATTGTTTTTTATTAGTCTCAATTTGTTAATCTGCTCTTCCCCGTACAGGTTGTCATAGGATTCTGCTATCGCATCATAGTAGCCCATAAGCTGAAAATCACCGACAGATTTAAATATCTTTCACAATTACAACATATAGAGTTATGGGTTCTCATAAATTTCACTTTGCAAACAAAAATGGTTAGACTAAAAAATAAATTAATCATTATGGTATTGGTGGTTTTTGTACTTGGTTGCGCGCAGTCAAAAAACTTTGAATACGGGGTAGGCCAGCTTAATTCTGTTAATTCCAAGTACAACACCACTATAGACACATATCCGAAGGATATTCCAAAAATTAATTCTATGATTAGTGGACTCAAGGAGCTCAAAAAATTGCAGCTTGCAGACGGACAGGAGTCGTTTTACTATGCTGTCAATTATAGGATTCTTAACCTTGAGGCAGAAAATTTATACATTGATGCGGAGAAATACGGCAATTACGGCACGACAAAATACGGGTTTGCATGCAAGCCGAGGCCTATTATTATTGAGTCAGTTGATTTAAGGAACAAATCTGCATTAAAGGGCTTTGAAGCCGTAGATCTTCTAAGGGAGTTTATATTAAAGCATCCTGAAGATGCAAATTCAATCGGGTTGTCCGAAAAAAATGCATTGTTCCTGAACGCAACTTTCTATCAGATAGCGAATGATGCATCGGCTGACAGCAATGTCATAAATTATTTTTGCCCAGAAAATGTGACTCTCGAGCTTTACAGAACAGAATTCAAGAAAAATACAGATCTGACCGATGATTATATAAACAAATTAAGCTATGTTGAAGCAGTCACGATCTGGAAAAAGATAAACCTGATTGGTTAAAATGCCGTTGAAAAACCCCCAAAGCGCGGAAGAATGCATTTATTTCACCAACAGGACAATTGGTGATGGGAGGGCAACAGCATGGGTTTTCAGGAAAGAATGCCCAAAATGCAAGAAAGGCATCATGGGGAAGCCTCTCAAAAAAAACGGAAAAATAGACAAGAAAGCTGATAATTATGTATGCTATTCCTGCAATTATTCGGAGAGTAATGAACAGGTTGAAAATAGCCTAATTATTAATGTTGATTACAAATGTCCCCAGTGCGGCAATGAATCCGAGGCAATCACCGAATACAAAAGGAAAAGCTTTGAAGGCGTTCAATCCTATGTCTTTGAATGCGGAAAGTGCCACAAGACGATTGGATTGACAAAGAAGCTAAAAGAGCCCAAGAAGAAAAGAAAAGAAGAAACAGCTGATTCTGATGAATAGCGAAGTTTACTCTTTAATAAGGACTTTGCTTGGATTCTTTATGCTTATGATTCTGTTGGTTGCTGTTTTTGGAGCGCTTATTCTTATTTTTTGGATTTGGATGATTATCGACTGCGCAAGAAGAAAATTCAAGAATGACACAGATAAGATTGTTTGGATACTGGTTATTATCTTGTTGAATGCATTAGGTGCATCAATTTATTATTTTGCTGTTAAGATGAATGATAAGAAAAGCAAGAAAGGAAAATAAGGATTTTTTTCTGAATTTATAATTTATTTTAAAAATATTTTTATTGGAATTTTTAATTATGGATTGCGCCCATTGTCAAGGGCAGGAAGAACAAAAACAGAAAGTGCGAAGCACAATAACAAAATAATATTCAATAACGAAACTCATTAACGATTAACATAAAATAAAAATCCAATAAAAGAAATAAAATTATATAAATAAATTTAAAAAATTACTTGGCTTTCTCGAACAATTCGTTGACTTTCTTCCAGTTGACTGGTTTACACCAATGTGAAAATGTTTCCCATTTTTATTATGACTAAAAAGTAGTAAAAATGCTAACATTTATAAATAAAGTGGGTTATTTAAGCTTATGGACAATGGTACTTATGCTCATTTTACTGGCAAAACTCGTGATACGAGAAAATGGAATCAGGATTCTTGGTTGAGCAGAGAGTTAAATTCAAGCTCGGTTTTAGATGCAGTACTAGATGGAAATCACGTCGGACATGCAAGTAAAATAGCTAGAAAAAAGTTAGAAGAGCAACCAATTGGCAGTGTTGAAGAGGTCATAAAACAGTTATGTAGTGCACACGATGAGATACTTCAAAAATATAGAGGATTTAGCGGAACTACTGCCACAATAGCTTTTAAGATTAATAATGATTTGTACGTTATTAATATTGGAGATAGTCCAGCATACTTAATAAGGGATGGCAAGCATATAGAATTAACCGTAGGACACAGGAAAGCAGATGACCCTGCTCAACTAACTGGTGCTTTGGGACACGATAAATCATTTTTATACGTAATTGAAAATTACTCATTGGAACAGCTTATGAAAAACAAAAGGTATATCCAAGTAACCCATTCAGTGTTACAATCTCAGGATAGATTGGTGCTTTTAACTGACGGCGTAAGTGATAATATCAATCCAGAAGAAATTGCTGAAATAGTTTCATCGCAGCAAACCCCTCGAAAGGCAGTATCATAAATTAAAAAATTGTTATTTAGAAATAAACAGTTCGGACAAGGAAATCCTAACATGATAGAAGCTTGGAGGAAGGTATCAAATAATCCAAGTCTTCAAAACTATTTTAAACCTGATGATGCCACAATACTTGTTAGGTATTTTTCATAGGACCTAAATAATAAAAAGAAAATAATTATTTCATTTAATCCCAATAAACTTAATGTGAATGCTTCAAAGCATTCTGGTAATTCTTCTCAACTTGTGGCCAATTCACAACATTCCACCAAGCTTTAAGATAATCCGCTCTTCTCTGGTTATACAGCAAATAGTAACTATGTTCCCACACATCAACTCCCAAAACTGGAATTTTGTTTTCCATCAAAGGAGAATCCTGGTTAGGTGTGCTTATGACGCTCAATTTTCCTTTTTCAGAAACAAGCCACGCCCATCCTGAGCCGAATCTTTTCAGACCTGCATTTGTTAATTCTTCCTTGAACTTGTCAAAGCTCCCAAATGTTTTGGTGATTGCCTCTCCAACAGCGCCGGTTGGATTTCCTCCTGCTTTTGGCGCCATTATTTGCCAGAAAAATGAGTGGTTTGAATGGCCTCCGCCGTTATTTCTTACAGCCATTCTTATGTTTTCAGGCACGTCATTAAGATTTTTTATCAATTCGTCAGCGTTCATCAACTCAAATTCAGTGCCTTTGACAGCATTGTTAAGGTTGTCAATATAAGCCTGGTGATGCTTGGTATGGTGTATAGTCATAGTTTGGGCATCAATGTAGGGCTCTAAAGCGCTGTAATCATACGGTAATTTAGGTAATGTATGCATCAAAACCACCTCCTGAATGGTAAAATTGGTATCATAAGAGAATATAAATAGTTTGTGATTGCATATTTGCGTTTCACCACTTCCAAAAGCTCAACAAAAAAGAAAGATTTAAATAAACCAAGTTGGAGGAATTAAATTAAATCATAATCTTAATTTAAATAATTAAAAGGTGAAATGAAATGGTAGGATTTTGGGCAAAATATTATTCAACATTTTTTAAGGGTCTTGCAGCTACTTCTTGGAAAGAAAAAATAGAAGCGAGGAAACTTGTAAGAGGGCTTAAGAGAGAAGACCATAAATTGTTTGTTACAATAAGGCAAGAGGTAGGAGAGCACAGAGTTACTCGTGCATTAAAAGATTTAAACAAGATTGTTCCTCAAATCAACAAAACAGCAGAAATTGCTGAAAAACTCATCTTTAATGAGATAACTCGGGAACAGCAAGCTATTAAAGCAGAAAAATCTATTTTGGATGCGCTCAAAAAACTATCTGATGTTGTTGCAGCAAATCCAAGAAATCAAGTAGTAAAGAAAATTGAAAGAGAATTGGCAGTTAGCATTTATCAGGGAAGCAAGGACGCCGAAAGCGAAGACAGAAAAGAATACAAAATAGTTATGGAAATTTTAGATGAATCACATCTTCATCATAAGGATTGGATGGAAAAAATAAGATTAATGTTCCAAAAAGAAGACAAGCAAAGCATTTTAACAAGATGGGCTTTAAGATCAGAAATAGCAGATGAGAAAAGAGATATTAAACTATTAAGAAGGGTTGCGGAAGATATTCTTGATTTAATTCCAAAAGTAAAGGCACAAAAGGACAGCAAGAAAGCAGGAGATTTACTGGAATCAACTTTAGTTAAGGAGTATGAAAAGGTAAGGGTAGGTGTACAAGATGCTTTCAAGAATACCTATCTTATAAAAAAGAGGGTCCTCTTGATGTTTATGAAGATATTATTTGATTTACATACTCTTCGAGAGATGATTACAAAATGGGAGGAAGAAAGCAATTTGCCACGTGAAAGCTCAGAACGCCTAATAGAAAAAGTAAAAAAAGTTGAAGATGAAATTGCAAAGCACTTCCAGCC
>CAYNCK010000001.1:0-13397 GCA_964396095.1 uncultured Methanosarcinales archaeon | reverse complement strand
TCGGATGGACAAATTGGAGCAGATATTAATTTGAATTTTTCTGACTTGAGACCTGACAAGTCGTTATTTTCAGAAACACCCGGGTTTGTTTTTGAAGTTCAAGATAAAAATCTGGAGAAATTAAAAACATTGTTTAAATTTTATAAAGTAAACTTGATTGAATTGGGCAAAACAAAAAAAGAGAAAAATATTTTAATAAATAAAAACAATAAAAAAATAATTAATTTGCCTATTCAAAAACTGAAAGAAGCATGGACAAGCGGATTTGTTGAGGCGCTGGAATAGAATGGAAAAAAATAATACTCATTTGGCCGGAGAATATTTTGTCGCAGCAGAATTATATAGGAAAGGTTTTTCAGTAGGGATGACAATAGGAAATGCCAAAGCCATAGATTTATTTGTAAATAAAGATAATAAAATTATTCCTCTTCAAGTTAAAGCAATAAAAGATAAGAAAAGTGTAGGTTGGCCAATTATGAAAAAATCCGTTAGAGATAAAATTTTCTACATTTTTGTTAATTTAAATGGGGATAATCTACCTGAGTATTACATTTTAAAAGGCTCGGAAGCAAGAAAAA
The DNA here is from genome assembly GCA_964396095.1 of uncultured Methanosarcinales archaeon. Lineage (GTDB taxonomy): Archaea > Nanobdellota > Nanobdellia > Woesearchaeales > GW2011-AR4. The sequence goes on along the minus strand of CAYNCK010000001.1, from coordinate 12,819 downwards.
AAGTTAAGCAATATCGTACAAGGGGTATTATAAATTTAAATTCATTGAAGCACGATAATTATATGGGTCGTTGGGATAAACTAGATAAAAAATAAATAAAAGGTAATTTAAAATGCCAGCAAAAAAACCAAACATTGCGGTCATTTACTTCCCGGGCAACAACTGTGAAGAGGAATCACTAAAGGCAGTGATTGCTTCCGGAATGGACGGGAAGATTGTAAGGTGGAATGAAAGAAAAGGAATAGAGAAATATGACGGCTATATAATACCTGGAGGCTGGGGATATGAGGACAGGATAAGGGCAGGAGTGATAATGGCAAAAGACCCGGTTTTTGACATTGTGAAAAAAGAAGCAGCGAAAGGAAAGCCCGTTCTTGGAATTTGCAACGGCGCTCAGGCTTTGGTTGAGTGCGGCATGATTCCCGGACTGAAAAACAAGGTTGAAATGGCATTGGCTCCAAATAAAAATCCCTTCATAAGCGGTTATTACTGCACTTGGGTTTATGTCAAGAGCAGTGAAAATAAAGGAAGATGCGCATTTACAAGTTTTACTGATAAAGAAGAAGTCATTCCGGTGCCAATCGCTCATGGGGAAGGAAGATTTACAACAAAAGACAAGGAATTGGTCAACCAGCTGGTAAAAAATAAGCAGATTATATTTCAGTATTCAACAAAAGAGGGAAAAATTGAGGAAAAATTTCCCACAAACCCGAATGGCGCAATGTATAATATTGCCGCAATCTGCAACAAAAAAGGCAACGTAATGGCAATGATGCCCCATCCTGAAAGGGCATCCTTCATAAGCCAGCTTCCTGACACAACAGAATTAAAAAATAGTTCAGCTGGAAATATTGCACAAATGAGTGCTGCTGCACCTGCAAGGAAACTATTTTATTCGATGAGAAAATATATTGAAGAAGAAGTTTTGTAAGGAGGATGTATGATTAAATATTGGCATAGAGTTACAGATTTCATAAATTATTATCTCCAAAGGAAAGAACATCCCATAAGGACAAATAATACCGTTGAATCAGAATCTAAGCCGGGCTTGCCCCTTGAATTAATCGCAGGCTTAGAACCTCAAATTGAAGGCTTGAAAGATATAACTGACATTGAAGGAGTAAAGATTCGCAAGAGGGAACTTCTTGCCATCTTAGGTAATTATTTGTCAACACATAACACAAAAGAAGTAAAAAAGTATATAGCGGCCGTTGTTGAAGTGGCAAATGAACGGAAAAGGTACCTTGTATCAGTTACTAGTGAGATGCCTCATTTTCCAACAAGGTTTGAATTAGAACATAAAAAATAATCAGATTACATTGCAACGAATAAAAAATGCCATCAACAATAGAAATGATTGTAAGCTTGAAAGTTCCTGACACTACAGCCATCACTGCATTGCAAACGCTAAACAGAATAGGCTTTCCAAAAATAAAGAACGCGAAAAGAGCGGATTATTACAAATTCCTGATTGAAGAAGATGCAGAAAAATTCAAGGAGAAAATAAGCAAAGTTGACATTCTGGTGAATGCAAACAAGCATTTATGCAATTTTTCTGTTACAAAAGACGAAAATATAAAAATACTTGTAAGAAATACTGATGATGACGGCAGTGCCATTGTTTCAACATTGAAAAACAGGCTGGGATTCAAAAGCATTAAAAAGGCTGAAAAAGCTACATTGTGGAGCTTAAGCATAGATGCGGATGAAAAATCAGCAAAAAAGATTGCAGAAAAAGCAGCGAAAGAATTATTAGTAAATGAGAATTACCAGGAGTTTTTGATTTTATAAAATGAAAAAAGCATTAATAATCTTCGGCTCGAAAACTGACGAGAAGGTGTATAATGAAATTGAAGCTACTTTGAAAAAGCTGAAAGTTCCTTTTGACTTAAGAGTCAGCTCTGCACACAAAACACCTGAAGATGTTGACAAGACTCTGCAAACAGATTATGCTGTTGTGATTGCTGGCGCGGGATTGGCTGCGCATTTGCCAGGGGTTGTTGCCGCAAGAATTTTAAGGCCGGTTATAGGGGTGCCATGCGAAGGAAACTATAAAGGTTTGGATGCATTGCTTTCTATTGCACAAATGCCGCCTGGAATTCCTGCCCTGGCTGTCGGAGTTGGAAAAGGGGATGTTGCTGCAAAGAATTGCGCCAGGATGATAAAAAAATATGAAAGCGTCACAATAATTGGCGACAAGAATAATGAATCAGTAAAAAAATGCGCTGAAACATTAAAGAAATTTGAGATTATTCCTGTTTTTGATAAAAAGGTAAATCCTGATTCTGTCAATATAGAATTCACATATTTTGACGAGCCTATTGAAGACAAAGAAGAATTAGTCATTTATTGCCCATTATTGATGGAAAAAGATGACAAGCCGGAGGCTGCTTTAAATTTCCTAAAGCACACAAATCACGGCTTATGGGTTGGGCTGAACAACGGGGTCAATGCGGCAGTTGCAGCAATTGAAATAATGAATTTTGACAATGAGTTTGAGGAAAAATTAATTGCCTACAGAAGGGAATTAGGAAAGAAAGTTTTGGATGCGAATAAGTGAGTTTCTAATAATATTTATTCCCCATTGTTATAAGAAAATTTATAAATCCAATAATCTTTCTAAAATTATGAACCTAGCAAAATATGTAGCAATAGCTTATTTTGCTTCTATTAATACTATAAGTGTATTTGCTGCCGATCCTTCTAAAGTTAAATCAATTGCAGATTATATAGAATTAAAAGGTGTTCCGGCAGTTATACAAGAAAATCGTAATTTTTACACAGGGAAAGGGGGGACATTTAAAATTCATGGTGGTTTAAAAGATCCGAATGAATCAATTGAGATTAAGATTTATAAATTTATTAAGGAAGGGAAGCAACATTTAATGATTTCGCATGATTATTCACCAAAAGTAAAAAAATCAATTAAATTTGTGTTATATGAAATTAGTAACCCTGGTGAAATGCTTGATGGAAAAATAGATAGGGCTACAATGATAGAAGGACCAGCTAATCAACCGCCATACGAAGTTAATCTTGATGATTCAAAATCTGCAGAACCTTTCCAAAATGCCCACGATAGGTCTATTGATGAGATTTTTGAACAATTGCCCTTAGGATTATAAAATGCTATCCGAAAACATAATAAAAAGACAATTGGGTCATACGCTTAATACGACAAATTTCAATATCGGCAAGAAATATCAAGGCAAAGTAAGGGACAATTATTCTTTTGACGGCAAAAGGATTATAATAGCGACAGACAGGATTTCTGCTTTTGACAGAGTTTTATGCACCATTCCTTTCAAAGGGCAAGTGTTGAACCAAACAGCCGCTTTCTGGTTTGAAAAGACTAAAAACATTGTTGAAAATCATGTTATCAGTATTCCGGACCCGAATGTTTTGCTTGCAAAAGAGTGCAAATTAATTCCAGTTGAAATGGTTGTACGTGGATATATTACGGGTGTTACAACAACATCTGCGTGGTATAATTATGAAAAAGGCATAAGAAATTTCTGCGGCAATACTCTTCCGGAAGGCCTGGAGAAAAACCAGAAGCTAGATAAGCCAATAATAACCCCTTCAACAAAAGCAGAGCATGGAATGCATGACGAATCAATTTCTTCTAACGAAATATTAAAAAGAAAGCTTGTTGATGAAAAAATCTACAGGCAGATGGAAAAAGCTGCATTGGCTTTGTTTGATTTTGGAACTAAGTTGGTTGCAAAGAACAATCTGATTTTGGTTGACACAAAATATGAGTTTGGAATGTTGGATGGAAAGTTAATCCTGATAGACGAAGTCCACACTCCCGATTCTTCAAGGTTCTGGATAAAAGACACTTATGAAAAACTATTTTCAAAGAGGGAAGAGCCGCATAAGCTTGACAAGGAGTATGTAAGGCAGTTTCTCGCAAACAAGGGATTTATTGGGGACGGGCAAATTCCTGAAATTCCTGATGATATAAAAGTCGAGGCCGCAAAAAGATATATAACCGCTTATGAGATGGTAACAGGAAAAGAGTTTGAGGCACATGAAGGAGATGTTCTGGAAAGGATTGAAGGCAACCTAAAATCAGCTAGTTTAATTGAGTAAAACCTGTTATTTTGCCTCTTAGAAATTATTTTTCTTAATAAATTATTATTTTTGATATGGTGGCAATATCCTGTCTTCCAAAAGCCAATGTATTCTCGGCAATGGCAGACTAAATCCCTCTTCTCTTAGTATTTGTGACCGATTGGGCCCATTCAAATCAACAAATCCGTTAACATACCCCATGAACAAATTCCTGTTTATCATCATCCCATCTTCTTCCAATATGGAAGCTTCTGCGGTATCTAAGACTCTGATTGATTTTGTCATCTGCTTGCTTCTTGCTGTCAGGTCAGCAACCTTCTCAAGAGGTGTAAAGCCCGTCTCACCAATTGTGTGGGTAAGTGTCACCATCACTCCATTTATAGGGCTTGTCTGTCCAAACGCCAAGTCTGCAGCCCTTTCTCCGACTAGTATTGCATCTCTAAAATCCACAGCCGACAAAATTTCTAAGTCACTCCTATTTATGTAGCCTGGACCTTCTTCCCTACATTTTAAGTTTGTATAAACTTCAGAAGATATTTTGAGTTTATTTTCTAATAAAAGTTTTAAATATAAAGCAAGCCTGCTATCGGTAACGCTGGTATTCTTAGCAGGATCTTCATGCAATTTAAAAACTAATCCGTGCGTTGGAACAGATACATCAACTTGATTTGCAAGATAATCTATGCAACTATGCGCACCCTCAGAGGAAACCACAAGAAGTCTGCCATGTTTATCCCAAGCTCTCTGTGCCCTATTAAGAAATGCATCTTCCGAAAAGCCGCCTTCTTTTGTAATAATCACATGGGGTCCGTCAGCTTCTTCACGCTGGCCTATAACACTTGCAGCAGCCCCCCATGCCTGGTCTCTGCCCATTGTAACAAAAACTTGTGCAACAGCGCCTTCTTTGACAGGGCCATTTCTCCATGAATGGTTAGATATAGCAAAAGACTCAAGGTCGGCCGATAGGCTCATTGTATCCAATGCAACTTGCTTAGCAAATGACATGTAGCCGGGGCTCCTATGTGTAATTAAAAGGTCATTGTCAATAGTTTTCGGGATTCCTATAACATACATCTCATAGCCCATTTCCTTGACATATTTTTTTAACATCAATGCTTTCTGCATTGTATCATTGCCGCCATTCAGAAATACAAATCGAATATTTTTAGCTATAAACAGTTCCATTAGCCTTTTGCAATCATTCAAGTCAGGCTCGTATCTGGAAGTTCCAAAAACATGCGTCGGGTAGAATTTCAACCGGTTTATTCTTGAGCGTGCATTTGTATGTCCATCTGCATTAGCATATTTAAATACATCAGTAATATCTTCATGAATTGCACCCCTCATGCCGCCGACACTAGCATACACTGTGCCAACTTTATTTGTGTAATCACTAAAGATTCTGCTTATTAATCCATAAGCGCTCGCACTAATTACGGGAGTTCCGCCACCGCTTCCAGCATACATTGCATTCGGTTTCAAATTGATTCTGGAACGCGGTTAACAACATTTTTTTATAAATTTTTTGATAGTTACTATTTTAAAATAGCTATTAATTGAGTGTACCACCAAAAGCCTTTTATAATTGCGATTTTTTTATTTTCTTCATGAATTTAAAAAAAGAGATGCAAATTGCAATTCTTGCCGCAAAAAAAGCTGGAAAAATCCTACTGAAATATCATGGCAAAAAAGAAAAAATAAAGGAAAAATCCAATAAAAGCCTTGTTGCGGAGGCTGATTTGGCAGCAAACAAAGAAATTCTAAAATTAATCAAGAAAAATTTTCCTAAGCACAGCATCCTATCAGAGGAAACCGGATTTAAGAATAACAATTCGGATTTTAAATGGATTATAGATCCACTTGACGGAACCCATAATTTCCTCCACGAAATTCCGATTTTCGGAACTTCAATTGCCCTTGAGTACAAAAATAATGTTGTTCTTGGCGTTTTGAATTTTCCATTTCTAAAAATTATTGCTGTTGCGGAAAAAGGAAAAGGCGCTTTCCTGAACGGGAGAAAATTAAAAGTTTCTTGGAAAAAAGGAATAAGGCACGCTTTTATCCTCTTTGAGTTTTCATACAGCGAGCGTGAGAAAAAAATAAAATTTTTGCAGCAGTTGGTTAACAAGACCGTTGATGTCCGGAATTTCGGCTCAGCAATATACAATTTCCTCCTGATTTCAAGCGGAAAAGCTGATGGGTATGTAATTCTTTCAACAAATGAGTGGGATGTGGCTGCCGGATTTTTGATTGTTGAGGAATCAGGAGGGAAGATCACAGACCTTAATGGGAAAAAATACAGCATGAGCCATAACAAGTTTATAGTCTCTAACAATAAAATACATAAGGAATTGCTTTCGTACGTAAATAAATGATAACACTAATAACGAACAATAAAATATAAAAAATAGAAAGGTTTATAAATAACGAACGATTTTCTGGTTTTAAGGGTACTTTTTAAACATTCTTAAAACAAGGCAGGTTTAAAAATGGAGGAACTATCAAACATATTCACAAAAATCAACATTCAGATACTTGAGCTTCTGTCAAGGGAAAAGCTCCACATCAGGGAAATTGCAGAAAGGATAAAATGTTCTCCCGCAAAGGTTCATGCATGCATAAAGGTTTTCAAGCAAAATAACATAATCAAGGAAGTGGATGAAAAAAATAGGAAAGTGATTGTTTTAAATCTTGAAAATGATTTGACAAAGCAAATAATCCAGTTAATTAATTTTGACAAAAATATTGAGGGCCCTTATTTAGTCCCGGAAAAAATAAACATATTTGATGCAATAAGCCCGTTTGACTTCAGGTATTATGGAAGAAATAAAAAGATTTTTGAGAAGCTGCAGCCGTATCTTTCTGAATCAGCTTTCATAAAGTATGCGTTAAAAGTTGAGGCAGCTTTGACAAAAGTCCTTGCTAAAAATAAAATATGCTCACAAAAGATTGCTGACGAGGTTGAAAAAGCCTCAAGGCAGGTCACGCCTGAGCAGGTTTATGCTGAAGAAGACAGGATAAAGCACAATATGAGGGCACTAGCTAATTCAATAAGAAATAAAGTCAGCGATGAAGCAAAGCCGTTTGTGCATTTCACTTCAACAAGCTATGATATTATAGCGACTGCAGATGCCTTAAGATACAAGGACTTTGCCGCTAATGTTCTTATTCCTGAATTAATCAAATTTGAATCTACTTTAATAAGTTTAGCATTAAGAGAAAAGGACACGATACAAATTGGAAGAACCCACGGGCAGCATGCAGAGCCGATTACTTTTGGATTTGCAATTGCGCAATATGTCAGCAGGCTCGGCGCTTCAATATTGAGAATAAGAAAAACTGCAAATAATTTAAGAGGCAAAATGGCAGGCGCTGTGGGCGCTTATAATGCATCATACTTGTTCTTTGAAAATCCTGTAAAATTTGAAGAAGATGTTATGAGTGAGATTGGATTAAAGCCTTCGCCCATTTCAACACAGATTGTCGAGCCGGAATTCATGGTGGATTACCTGAACAGCGTTGTTTCTGCATTCGGTGTTGTAGCTGACCTTGCAGATGATATGAGGCATTTGCAGAGAAATGAGATTGCCGAAGTTGGAGAAAAGTTCGAAGCAAAGCAGGTTGGCTCTTCAACAATGCCGCAGAAAAGAAATCCAATTAATTTTGAAAATGTAAAAAGCATGTGGAAAGCCATAATGCCAAGAATGGTTACCATGTATATGGACCAGATGTCAGAGCACCAGAGAGACCTGACAAATTCTGCCTCGATGAGGTTCATACCGGAGATTCTTGCTGGGTTTTATGTTTCAGTTTCAAGAATGCAGAAAGTCATGTTAAATCTTGCAGTTGACAAAAAGAACATGCAAAAGAATTTTGACTTAAACAGTCACATGATTGTCGCAGAGCCGCTTTATATTTTGCTTGCAGCAAACAGCCACCCAGATGCTCATGAGTATGTAAGGGAAATGACTTTGAAATCGCAGCTGACAAAAAAGCCCCTGATAGAGCTGGTTAAGAATGACAAGCCAATTCAGTCTTATCTCAAAAAATTTAATAAAAATCAATTAGAAGTTCTTAACAATGCGGAAAAATACACAGGAATAGCTTCTAAAAAGACGGAGGCAGTCTGCATGCATTGGAAGAAAGAGTTTGGGATATAATTACTACTTGTTGGTATAAAAATTCTAATTCATAATCACAAATTTAATAAGCATAATTCTAATTCCTCACTTATGGCGAATGATCCAGTCAATCCTCTTGAAAGGATTGTTAATCAAGGAAATTCAGCAATCAGAGATACAATTAATTCTTTGCTAGAAACTGGGCAATCGCCAGAGTTTCTACACGACAAACATTATGACGGTGCAGATAAATTTAGAGAATATCTTTCACGTGCTTTGGAAGGTCATCGGGATTTATTTGATGCTGTTGTTGATGTCGGAAGCCAAATGATAAATGAATACCTTAGTGAAGAACAACTTAATCCTCAACGAATTGGTTTAATGTCTGAACTGTTGCTTTTCGATGAGTTTAGAGTTGACATAAGCAAATTATTGGCTGCTATTAAAAAAACACCGCATGGAATGGTTTATAGAAATGAAAGTTCTCAAGAGGGAGATTTACGTCTTGCGCTATTAATAATTCTAAAGGGCAGTCAAACTAGTTACAGCCCTCAAGAAAGGCAGCCTTTAATAGAGCTTTGGAAACAAGAAATTGGCAGGAAGGGCAAGTATGCCGACATATCTTTTTGGAGCTTGGTAAAACTTGACGAATCAAGAACTAAGGAATGGTATGATTTGCTTAAGCAAACAATCCAGGGACCCCTATTAAAAGAAAATGACTGGGACTTGCACTATGAAGGGCTTGACAAGAAATATGGGATAAAGTTAGTCAATGCCGGTAAATTAGAATAGAATTTTTCCTGCTTTTATCGGAGGATATATATTATATTATTGTTATCCTTTTTATTGAAAAGTGATTTAAACAAAACTATTATTATAAATCCAGTTTCTTAGAATTATCGGCGTAAAAATTGTAGTCAGCAGGCTCATAAAAACCAATGAAACGTAAATGCTTTGCCCTATAATGCCTGCATTCAGCCCGATTAAAGCCACAATCATTGCAACTTCCCCCCTTGGGGACATGCCAAATCCAACTATTGATGCATCTTTGTGTGACATTCCCTGAAGTTTTGCAGGAATATAACATCCAATTACTTTGGTTAATACTGCAACACCAGTCAAGGCTGCAAGAAACCAAATTACATTCGGGGTTAATGCCCTAAAATCAGCAAGTATCCCGAGTGAAACAAAAAATATTGAGGCAAATATTATATAAAGATATTCGGCCCCTTCCTTGTAGCTTTTGCTCTTCATTAAAACGACGCTTTCAAGAGATACCCCTGCAATAAATGCGCCGACAATTGCAGAGAGCTGGAAAAGCTCCGCAGCCATTGCATAAAAGAATGCAATCATCATTGCAAAAATAAAAACAAATTCAGGAAATTTATGCGCGATTTTAGTTCTGTCAATTTTTTCAAGAAGCCTGCTAAGATACCTGCTGCCGACATAAGAGCCTATGATAAGGAATAGTGCAGCTTTTAAAACTATGAAAAACAGATTCATAAAAGACAAAGTTCCTGTGACAATTTCCTGTGACATTGATAATGCAAGAAGCCCAAGCACGTCGTCAATTACAGCAGCACCTATGATTGCTCTTGCAGCAGCAGTCTGCAGCTTGCCCATCTCCCTCATGGCATTAGCTGTTATCGCAATGCTTGTAGCTGTCAATGCTGTTCCTACAAAAACAGCGCTTCCAAATCCATAGCCAAAAAGTTTGGCAGTAAAAAATCCGCCAATCCAGGGAACTATAACTCCAACAAGGGCAATTATTCCGTACTTAATGTTGAATATTTCCTTCAGCCTGAATTCAAGCCCGATAACAAACAACAAGATTACTGCCCCTAAGCTTGCAACACTCCTGACAAAATCAGTATAAGTTATTAATCCAATCAGGCTTGGCCCAATTGCCAACCCAAACAAAATTTGCCCTATGACTGCAGACTGGTTGATTCTTGCCGCAAGAAGATAGCCTGCAAGGGCTACAAATAACAGAAGGCTCATCTGGAATTCAATGGAAGATGTCAATCCACTAAGCATTAATATAAAAAATTTTAACTAGTATAAAAATTTGCCTGTAGGAAATAACTTTAATTTTCGGATACATTCATTATTTCCTAATAAGCAAATCACAGCCAAAAGATATGAATATTATTGTGATTTGCTATAATCAAAATCTTTATAAATATTCAAAGGTTTGCATAGTTTATGCCAACACAGCTCAAATCAGCAAGAGACGGTGCAATAACAAAAGAAATGCTGTATGCTGCAGAACAGGAAAATGTTGATCCTGAATGGCTCAGAAAAGAGATTTCTAAAGGAATCATAATAATTCCTGCAAATATTAATCATAAAAAACTGAAACCCATAGGAATTGGAAAAGGGCTGAAGACAAAAATAAATGCAAACATAGGGGCTTCAAAAATAAGGGCAAGCGTTTCTGAAGAATTGAAAAAGCTCGAATACTGCATTAAATACGGCGCTGACACTGCAATGGACTTAAGCACAGGAGGAAATCTCAATGTGATAAGGCAAAGCATTATTGATAATTCTCCGATCACAATCGGAACTGTGCCAACATACCAAGTTGTTGAAAATGCAAACGGAAAGATTGAGGACATGAAAGCAGAAGACTGGCTTGATGCAATTGAATTGCAGGCAAAACAGGGCGTGGATTACATGACAATTCATGCCGGTATTTTAACAAGAACCTTGCCATTGGTAAAGAACAGGATTACCGGAGTTGTTTCAAGAGGCGGTGCAATTCTTGCAAGATGGATGATAACTCATAAAAAAGAAAATCCTCTTTACACACAATTTGAGCAGATTTGCGACATTTTTGAAAAGCACGATGTAACATTCTCTTTGGGAGATTCTCTAAGGCCCGGGTGCCTTCATGATGCAACTGATGAAGCGCAAATTACAGAATTAAAAATATTGGGAGAATTAACTTTGCAGGCATGGAAAAAAGACTGCCAGGTTATGATTGAAGGCCCGGGGCATATTCCGCTGCACCAGATAAAATTAAATATAGAATTGCAGAAAAAATATTGCCATAATGCTCCTTTTTATGTTCTCGGCCCATTAGTTACTGACATTGCTCCAGGATATGACCACATAACATCTGCCATAGGGGCAGCAGTTGCCGGGCAATATGGTGCAGATTATCTTTGCTATGTTACTCCTGCAGAGCATTTGGGTTTGCCCGGGCCGGAGGAAGTCAAGCAAGGAATTATTGCATACAAAATTGCTGCTCATGCAGCAGACATCGCAAAAGGTATTCCAAATGCAAGAGACAGGGACGATGAGCTGAGCAAGGCAAGGTTTGATTTTGACTGGGAAAAGCAGTTTGCACTTTCGCTTGATCCTGAAACAGCCAGAAAAATAAGAAGCGATTTGGGCACAGAGGCGGATTTCTGCTCAATGTGCGGGCCCGATTACTGCAGCATGCTTAACTTCCACAAGGCAATCGGGGAAATGACGTTCAACGAGAAGAAAAGAGAAGAGAGAAAAAAGAAATTACACCAGATGGAAGAGGAAAGATTAATATAAATAATGAATTGTACCCAAAAACCTGTAAATTTCCTCTTTTTTTCTTGGGTTTAATGAAGCATGCCATTCGCCTGTTTTCTTCAGTTTTGTTAAAAACTCCATTTTGTATAGTTCATCTATTGCATTTTGAACAATTTTTGTTCCTCTTAAATGCTTAGGCAGACTTTTGACTAAGTTGTCTTCTTCTGTGTGAGAATTGCCCCATTTTGGAGGATTCATTACCATCAGCTTTCTCAAAATCTTATCCTGAATATCTTTTTTATCCATTGGAACAATAATTATATAAGGTGCCGTTGAAAATCTCGCTTATCAGCTCGGTTTTGCCATCGGTTCGCATGTAAATGTAACCTTTAAGGCAAAAATTCCCATTGCAATTTCCTTTTTGCTGGATATTTTAACTTTAAGATGCTCACTTTTTGATGGCAAAACTGACATTTTGAACGGCACCAATTATATAACAAATATATAAATATTGACTTCCATTTAGGTATATTAATATACCAAAATAGAAACATTTAAATATAAGATGACTACAATATATTCAATTATGGAAGGAAAAACAATTTTTAGAGAAACATTAGGAGACACACCTGTAATCAGAGTATTGGATTTTTTGATAGAAGGAAGAGGATTGGATTACTCCTTATCAGACATTGCTGAAAACTCAAATATAGGCTGGACAACTCTGCATAGAATATGGAACAATTTATTGAAAAACGGAATAGTAAAGCCGACAAGAGAGATTGGAAGAGCAAAATTATTTAAGTTAAATGAGGAAAATCCGGCAGTAAAGGAACTGATTAAGCTTTACGATACTTTGCTATATCAACACACTGAAAAGCATCTCTCTAAGAAACTGATGATAAAAGTTTAAAAATAGTTTTTATTTCTTCTTTGTAATGCAAAAATTTTCATTGAAATTCCGGCTCATCAGCAACATTTATAAATTGCGTTTATTTCTTCGTCGTAATCTGAAACGAGTTATTTTTTGGAGGAAAGATAAAATGAGCATCACAATCGACCTTAAGGAAAAAAAAGCAATTGTGTTTGGAATTGCAAACGACAAGAGCAT